>JBGTDR010000154.1:0-9936 GCA_041748215.1 Chthoniobacterales bacterium | reverse complement strand
AATGATGCCTTCGAAAGCTGCAATCGCTCCGGCGGAATCGCCGGACTCGAGTAATAGATAACCGAGGATCAGACCTGCGCCGGGGTCGCTTGCCGATTCGTTCCGCCATTGGTCGAGAAGGGAGGAGGTTTCGCCCGCCTCGCGATGGATGGCCCACAGACGTTTGCGCGCCACTTCGTGAGTGGGTTCGCGCCGGAGAATCTCCGTGTAGCGTGAGGCCTGGCGGGCTGCGTCGACTGGGAGTTCCGCGCGCAGGGTCAGGCCCACGATGGTGGTGAGCACCGCGAACATCGGCAGGACAACTCTCCGCATGACGAGCAGGGTAAAGCACCATTGCACGAGGGCAAGTGGCTCGCGCATGATCGAGCGATCAGCAATGAGCGAACCCTACCCGTGTGACGCCAAAATTCCCGCCGGGACCATTCGGATTGCTCGGCGACACGTCTTTCTCTGCATCGGTCCCGATTGCTGCGATCCCGCGCTCGGCGACGAGATTTGGCAGATACTGAAGGCGCGAGTTGCCGCGCTGGGTCTCCCCACTCTCCGAACAAAAGCATCCTGTCTGCGCATTTGCCGGAGTGGTCCGTGGCTCGTCGTTGAGCCGGACGGTGTGTGGTACGGGGGCATCACTCCGGAACGCCTCGAGCGCATTCTCACCGAGCACGTCGCAAACGGCCGCCCGGTCGAGGAATGGGTCGCCGTCCGGTGTGGATGGCGTGGCAATTCGGCTGACTAAAACCGGATCCGCCCGTGAGCGGCCGTCGCTCAGTTCATGCCCGGGATCTTGGGCATTTCCATTTTTTTATAGTCGGCGGGAATCTCGAAATCGGAATCGGCCAGCGCTTTTTCCTCGACCGAGACAACGGTCACGACGGTTTTGCCGGCTCCGGGTGCTTCGATTTCAGTGCGAATCGGAAATCCGGGAAATCCCTCGCCTTTTTTGAAGGCCCCTTTGAACGGATCGGCGTCTCCCGATAATTTTGCGAGCTGGTCGAGAATCGCCTGCTGGTTGTCGATATCCTTGGTCACCCAGTACGAAACGTCGGCACCCTGGAACTTGCCCGCGTATTCCTCGCACTTGAAGCCGTTGATCTCCTCGGTTTTTCCGGTCGGCTTGAGATCGGGCGTTTCGACTTCGCCCTCCTTGGGAGCCATCTGGGCTTTCATCGCCTCGATGGCGGCTGACGGCATCGCCATCGCGGTTTTCTGACCGTGCATGAGTGAAACGAGATCACCGCCGTCGGAGTCGACGATGGTCGAGAGTTGTTCGCCCACATCGGCCCGGACCTTGGTGCCTTTGATGCGGACCGTCATTTCGGTATCCGGCATCTGGCCGCCCGATTGTTCGACTTTTTGAATGATGACCAGATCGGCGAGGGCGGGCTGAATGAGCAGGCCGGCGACGGCAAGAGCGGGGAGGAGGAATTTCATGGTGGCGGGGTGGGTTTTAGCGGGAGAGATCTCCCTGGTTGAGGAGGGCAAATCCGTCGCCGCGCAGGACGCTGCTGGCGCATTCGGTATCGTCAACGTGCAGCGCGAGCACCGCGCGGCCACGCGGGCGGCTGAGGAGGGGATAGCTGAACAGGACGTTGACTTCCGCCTTGAGCAGGGCGGCGAGCACCCGGGCAAGGTCGAGCGCGCCTTCCTTCAACTCCGCAACGACCACCTCGGACACGCTGTGCGGGATGTCGTTTTCTTCGAACAATTCTTCGACGAGATCGGGGTCGCTGACGATGAACCGGCAGATGGAACTTTCGGCGGAATCCTGAATGCTGAGAGCCAGCACCACGATGTTGTGATGGTTCAATAACTTCACGACCTCGAGGAGGGCACCAACTTTGTTGTCGAGGAAAACGGAGAAGTGGCGGACGCCTTCGTCGTTGAGTTTTTCGATCGTGAGCGGTTCAGGCATGGGATTTTTCGGAGCGGCTACTTGTAGCAATAGACGAGGCAGAAGTCGCTCTTGGCGCCTTCCACGAGGGTGACTTTGACAAAATGTTTGCCGCTGGCAGCCGGTTCGACCCCGGCGGCAAAACGCGCGCCGTCGGCGTACGTCTGCTGGTCGACGAGCTCACCAAGCTCGTTGTAAACGGTCACCGCGATCCGCGACTCGGACGGTACGGCGGCTGCGCAGAACCAATATTCATTTCCGGTGAACAGGTTGACCTCAATGATTGGTGCGGTGTCGCTCGTGGCGGAGCTAAACCAATAGCCGTCGCGAATTTTGTAACCGTCGTTGGAAAAGGCTCCGGCCAGCTCGAGGGCGGCATTGCGCGCCGGGGCCTCGTTGGTGGCTGCATCACCGGGCACGGAGGAAGTCGTTGGCGCCTCGGCTGGGGCAGGCGCATCCTGGGCGTCAATCGACGCCGTGGTGAAGACGACGGTGGCTAGAAGCAGGGCGGAGCGAAATTTCATCAGGCTGGATTGGCCGCCGGGCCGCAAATTTTTTCGATAAGTGACGTGGTTTCCCGGCGCACTTCTTCCACGGTTTCTTTCGTGAGTGGCGTTCCGGGTTCGGTTGCGATGAGACCCCGCAGAGTATTCAGGCCGGTCTGAACCGATTTCACGAGCTCGTCGCTTTTGATCCGCTCAGGAAGTGCGTCAAGACGCTCAACGAGATAATCAACGATGTCGGGCTGACGCAGCAGCTGAGCAGCCTCGGGCTGGTAGTTTGCGCTGATTACGATGCTGGCAGCCTGGGTTCCTCGAATCCACGCGCCCACCGACACGAGAGTGATGAGTTCATCATCCTTTTGCTCCGCCATCTGAAGCTTAACCTCGTTTTCGGTGGCTTCGAGTTCCTCCTTGAGCGAGTTCCATTCGTTGTTTTCGGCGAAATCGCTGATGCTGTTGCCTCGGGCCAGGATGCTCTGGGAGACGCCGATGCCCTTGGCGAGGTCGATGATGTCTTTGCCGACATTTTTGACCTGCTGGCCATCCTGCGCTTCGACGGCGATGAATCCGTCCGCGACGCGCGTTCCGAGGTTGAGTGCGATTTGCGGGCGGCTGGTGCTGTTGGTGACGAGGGAATTCCGGGCAAGCTGAGACCAATTGGGGCGGTCGATTTTATTGATAGCGGCAAAAAATTCGCCCGGGGTCGGGATGGAGACGGATTCGATCTGAATCGCCCCGCTCATCTGCTCGGGGGTCAGGGGCAGCTCCTCGGCAACGACCGGTGCGACGGCGGCAAAGACAAACAGAGTGAACCGGGTAAGTCGCGATTCGAGTGACATCGCTGCGGACCGTATCGAATCCGCGGCGGGCATTCCAGCCAGATTCTGGTCGCGGGGGCTTTTGTGGACCGGTAAATCCACGGGGTGCCCGACCTGACTTCTCTGCCCCTGCCCATCTTTGAAATTCGCGCGGAGTTGCTGAGTGCACTCGCAATCGGAAATCGGGTGATGTTGCGGGCGCCGACCGGCTCCGGCAAATCGACGCAGATTCCCCAGATGCTCGTGGACGCGGGATTGGCGGTCGATGGGCAGATCGTGATTTTGCAACCGCGACGCCTGGCTGCCCGGATGTTGGCGGCGCGGGTCGCAGCTGAACGCGGCGGCCGCTTGGGCGGCGAAGTCGGCTATCAAATCCGCCTGGATAACGTCTCGTGCCGGGAAACCCGGATTCTTTACGTCACCGAAGGCATTCTCCTCCGGCGGATGCTGGCCGACCCGGATTTGCGCGGCGTCGCGGCGGTGATTTTTGACGAATTTCACGAGAGGCATCTTTATGGAGACATCTCGCTGGCTCGGACGCTCGATCTTCAGGAAAGATCGCGGCCCGACCTTAAGGTGATCGTGATGTCGGCCACGCTCGCCGGAGGTGCTCTGGAGCGGTATCTCGCGCCGTGCGAGGTCATCGAATCGGCGGGTCGTACTTTTCCCGTCGATGTCGAATACCTTACTCGCGAACCGCAGGACGAGCCCATCTGGGATCGTGCCGCCGAGATGGTGGCGCAGGCATTTCCGCGAACCGAAGGAAATGCGCTCGTTTTCATGCCCGGGGCCTACGAAATCCAGCGAACCATTCAGGCCGTGCAGGTCCGACTCGGGGCCGCAGTTACGGTTCTGCCGCTGCACGGCGAGTTGTCACCCGATCAACAGGATAACGCGGTCGCCCCGTCAGCGGCGCGCCGCGTCATTGTCTCCACCAATGTCGCGGAGACGTCGCTCACCATCCAGGGAGTAACGTTGGTCGTTGATTCCGGACTGGTGCGAACTTTCCGGTTTGATCCGCAGAGAGGCATCAACACGCTCTACATCGAAAAAACGAGTCATGCGTCCGCGGATCAGCGTGCCGGACGCGCTGGCCGGACCGCGCCCGGGAGGTGCATCCGGCTCTGGACTCTGAGAGATCACGAGCGCCGACCGGCGGTGGAACTGCCGGAAATTAAACGACTCGATCTCGCGGAGACCATCCTGACCTTGAAAGCCGCTGACGTCGGTGATCTGGGCTCTTTCCGGTGGCTGGAAGCTCCTGACCCGCGAGCGATCGAACGAGCTGAGCAATTGCTGCGCGACCTTGGTGCAATTCAAGTCGACGACGGTTCGATCACGCCGGTCGGACGGCGGATGTTATCGTTCCCGGTGCATCCGCGGTACGCCCGGATGTTTTTGGCGGCGGAAAAGTTCGGGTGCGTGCGTGCCGCCGCGCTGATCGCCGCCCTGACGCAATCCCGCGGACTGCTTCTGCGAGCCGACAAACCCACTCAGGAACTGCGGGAAAAACTCTTTGGCGACGGGATTTCCGATTTCCAGATTCTCATGCGCGCCTGGGAATGGACGGAGAAGGAAGGTTACCGGGTGGACGCGTGTCGGCGCCTGGGCATCCACGCCGACGGGGCGAGGCAAGTCGGCAAACTATTTACCCAATTCCTCCAGATTGCGCGATCCGTCGGTCTCACGCTTGAAGATTCCTCTCCGGAAGCAGCGTCACTGGCGCGCTGCGTGCTGGCAGGTTTTGCCGATCAGGTAGCGCGTCGCAAAGGTGCGGGTACACTCGTTTGCGATCTGGTGCACGGTCGCCGCGGTCTGCTGGCTCGGAATAGTATTGCCCAGAACAGCCGGCTGCTGGTCGTTGCCGAAATGAATGACATCGAAGGTCGTGGCGGCGAAGCGCAGGTGCTGCTCAACCTCGCCACCGAAATTGAAGAAGCGTGGCTGCGGGAGGCATTTCCGGATGATTTTACCGAGCGGGCGGAGGTGTGCTTCGATCACTCGCAAAATCGGGTGGTCGTGAGAACGGAAAAAATTTTTCGCGATCTTGTGCTCGAGAGTCGGGATCGCGACGCCGAGCCATCCGCCGCGGCGGCGGCCTGCCTCGCCCGGCAAGTCGTGAACGGCGATCTGAAACTCAAGCAATGGGACGATGCGACCGAGCAGCTCATTCACCGGGTCAATCGGCTGGCAGACTGGATGCCCGAGCTTGGCGTGGAAAAAATCTCGCAGGCCGATCGCGAGATTATCATCACTGAGGTTTGCCACGGGGCCACGAGTTACCGCGAAATCAAAGATCGCCCGGTCGCGAACGCCGTTCGGGGATGGCTGCCTGCCGCGCTCCAGCACGAGCTCACTCGACTGGTGCCCGAGCGCATCGATCTACCCGGGGGTCGGAAGGCCAAAATCACGTATTCCGCTGAGGCGGATCCCTTCATCGGGGCACGAATTCAGGATCTTTATGGATTGAAGGGTTCGCTGGCGATCTGCGGAGGTCGCGTGCCACTCACGATCCAGATTCTCGCGCCCAACATGCGTCCCGTACAGATCACGAAAGACCTCGCGAATTTCTGGGTCGAATCCTACCCCAAGCTCAAAATCGAGCTGCAGAGGAAATACCCCAAACACGAGTGGCGGTAGGCCGGGGACCAGGACAGACCCTTACCGATTCTGCTATTTCGCGGCTTCCGCCATGACGTTGTCAAAGTCGCGGACGGAGCCGTCCGTAAAAATGATCAATGGTCCGTGGCCATGCACGCTGGCGATCTCGATGAGCCAGGGCTGGGTCGGCCACTTGTGCGGCGTTTCGGGCTTTTTGTCGAACGGAGTGGGGGAATAGTGGATTTTTGGCGAAGTGCCGTCTTTCTGAATTTTTCCCAGACGCAGGATGGCCGGACACTGCCAGGCAGATTCCGACACGTCATACGGTTGCAGTTGCTTGATCCACCATTCTCCGCGTTCGTTATCCTGCTCGATGGTGAACATCGGCTCCTGCGGCCAGGAGCCGCGATCCTGAAGGTGGGAATCGAGCCCGACGTAAAGCGCCTTCAGGTTGCTCGTGCAGCGTGCCCGGTCACCAGCTCCGGGCAGCCTTGAGATTACAGCCGTCAGGAGGACCAGGAGAATGACCACAATGCCAATGACTGCGAGGAGCTCCAGAAGAGTAAACCCTGCGTTTTTCGGCGCAGGGTTTCTCCTAGATCGCAGACTGGCCCCTAGACGAGGAGGCCTCAACAGGCCAATTCGGGCCATGAAAAAGTTACCGGTTATTCGGTCGGACTTGTGAACGAACCTTGGGCGATGACGCTGTTGCGCACACCCTCAAACGAAAATTCGATTGGAACGGAGTTGGGATCAGGCTCGAGGGAACCGCCTGGCACGACAAAGCTGTTGGTGAAGACGAGCGATACTTCGCCGCCAACGCCAATAAACAGGTCGTCGATTTGGACGTCAGGGACAAAGACGATCGTGTTCGTCTCGTTCGGAGCAGATGTGATTTGACCGGTTCCGCTAAAAGCTGACATACGATCTTCAAGATCCAGGCTGCCTTCGAATGCGCCATTGGCGCGATTACCGCGGACGAGCAAGACGAGAGGAAGTTCGGTGCCGCCGTCATCGTTGGTCGGAACGTTGAATTCCTGGCCGCCGAGGACACCTGCGAGATCCTTGCCGGTGATCGACGCCGTTACGTTTCCGCTGACGACCTGGCCGTTGACGAAAAACGCGTAGGTGTTCGCCGCGGCGATGGGAGTTTGAACACCCTGCGAATAGGCAAAACGAATCACTCCAGTCAGATTTTCACCGCGGGCGGTGGCTTGATAACTGCCGTCGATTCCGCTCTGGAGCGGCGAAAGATTGGAAAAGGGGCCGGGGCCACCGAAGGAGCCGGCCTGGGAAGCGCCGAGTGCCGCGAGGAAAGCGAGGGAGCAGAGGACTGGGAGTTTCATAACGAATGTGCGCAAGGGAATTTCATTTTGGGTAGGGCAGGTCAAGAGATTTTGCGGAATGTTTATCCGGTCAGTTCGGGCGGCCGGTGGGCAGAGTGATGCGGAGGGCGGTGGCTGGACCGCCGACGGGATCGATCGTCGCACCACCGGAGCTGGCCGGCACCAGGAAAAAACTTCCCTGATCGAAGACCTGGCCGCCGCAACCCACCTGCCCGGCGACGACGCCGAAGATGGCAAACGTGTCGCGATCGAGGGCAGTCCGGGGTTGGCCGAGTTCCCAGCGTTCGACGAGGAAATGTTCGCAACCGGCAACGATTCCGTCGTCGCTGTTGGCCAGTGAAGGTTCGAAATCTTCAAAGTCGATCGAAGCCAAAGACTCCTCGATGTGCAGGGTGCGAGGGTTGCCGTCGAGGCCCGAACGATTCCAGTCGAAAACGCGGAAGGTCGTGTCGCTATTCTGCTGCACCTCGATGATCAGACAGCCTTCTCCGATCGCGTGCAACCGGCCGCTGGGAATGAAGATGCTCTGTCCGGAATGAACGGGAATGCGGTGAAGCGTCTGCTCGACTTCGCCCTGACCCAGCGCGCGCTCGAAGTCGGAGCGAGTGACTCCGTTCTTCAGCCCGGCGAAGACGGATGCTCCCGGCAGACAGTCGAGGAAAAACCACATCTCGGTCTTCGGCTCGCCGTGCAACGCAGCCGCGAGGTGGGCCGGGGGGTGTACCTGCACCGACAACCGGTCTCGCGCGTCGAGCAGCTTGATGAGCAGAGGAAAGCGTTCGCTTCCGAAAGACGTGTAGGCAGCACCGAAGATCTCAGCCCGCTCTTCGGTCCAAAGTTGATTGAGCGTCCGTCCGGCCAGCGGGCCGCCGTGAACGACGCTTTGGGCGTCGGCCCGATCCACGATTTCCCACATCTCGCCAACCGGAGCACCGGGAGGCAGATTTTTTCCGAGGACCGTCTCGAGACGACGGCCGCCCCAGACGCGTTCCATGGCGAGGGATTCAAAAACGAGGGGTTCGGTGATGGGCATGGTCGGTAAAAATTGAGATGGCTTTTCGGACTTCGAGGGGGTGGCCGCCGAGGGTCGCAAAGGAATCGCGGGCGGAGCTTTTAGCACGGGTATGCGGCGCGCGCGCGGATTTTTTATTGCGCGGGAAATCGTGCTTTCGCGGTTTCCGCACCGATCACATACTCTCGCGATGAAGGAAAACGCACTCGCCCGCATCTCGACGGAGATTCAGGTGATGTATTTTGATACCGACGCGGGCGGGGTGGTGCACAACACGGTTTACCTTCGTTTCATCGAAACCGCGCGCACTTTGCTGGCACTTCAACTCGGGATGAGTTTCGCCGAAATTGCCCGGACGCAAATTCATCCCGTCGTCCGACGAACGGAGATCGATTATCTCAAGCCGGCTGTCCTTGGCGACGTATTGCGTGTGGATGGACGGCTGGCTGAGCACACGGGGGTGCGGTTCTGGTGTGAATTCGAAGTGATCCGCCCCGCGGACGGCGCTTTGCTGGTGAAGTGTCGGCAATCTCTGGTCCTTGTGCAAATGCCCGAGGGTCGACCCGTGCGGCTGCCGGAAGGTTTCCCGGAAAAGTTCGCGCCCGCCGTGCCATGACGGTCGCGGTGAGCGAGCGACGCCCACCGGCAGGCGATTTGCACCGCGAGCAGCTGATTCTTTTCGTGCTCCTGCTCGGATTGAGCTTCCTGCTCCAGATCGACACGGCGGATCGCGGAGCGCTCTACAATGAGACGGACGGCCAGTACGCCGGCGCGGCAAAGGTGATGGCCACTGGAGGCACGTGGTGGGTGCCGGAGAACAACGGCGTGCCCCGCCTGGTCAAACCGCCGCTCTTGTATTGGCTCACCGCAGGATCGTTCCGTGTGTTTGGGGTCAATGAATTTGCCGCCCGGCTGCCGGGGGCGCTTGGGGTGACTGCGTGGGTCCTGTGCACCGCGTTGATCGGAGCGCATTTTGGAGGTCCGTGGCGGGGATTTGTGGCGGGCACAATTCTCATTACCTGCTTGGGAACGGCGACGCTGGCGCGAATCATCATGCCGGAGCCGGTATTCTGCGCGTTCGTCACGGCGGCGATTTATTGCGGATTGCGGGTCCTTGATGGTGTGGCGGCAGCTCGGTGGTGGGCGGTATCGTTTTGGGGCCTGGCGGGGCTGGCGAGTTTCACCAAGGGCCTGCACGGTTTGCTGTATCCGCTGGCCATCATCGGATTGGCCGGAGTGTTGAATCCCGCGACACGCGGGTCCGTGCGGAACCTGCTGTCACCAGCGGGAATTCTGGTTTTCCTTGCGATCAACGTGCCTTGGTACTGGCACATCGAACGCCAATATCCTGGCGTGTTGCGCAATCTCGTGTTCGTCGAATTTGTGGGCCACCTCACCGGATCGAGTGCGCCGGCGACGAGCTACACCAACGTGCCGCGCTGGCAATTCCTGTTGCTCCACGGTTTGTGGTGGTTTCCGTGGTCGGTGGTGGGAATCGTCGAGGGTGTGCGGGCGTGGCGGCGTGGAGCTGTGGTCGATCTGGAAAGCAACCCGCGGCGATCAACAAGGGCTTGGTGGATCCTATTGATCGTTTGGGGCGGCGTGGTCGGGCTCTCGACCTTGCTGACCGGCCAACGGCAGGACTATTACGCCATGGCGGCGTGGCCGGCATTTGCGCTGGCGGTGGCGGCCTGGATCGGGCCGCGCCTTTCGGGCCTTTCGATTGCAGTGCTTGCCGCCGTTTGCGCGGGCGGTCTCGCGCTGG
>JBGTDR010000153.1:0-6854 GCA_041748215.1 Chthoniobacterales bacterium | reverse complement strand
GCGACGAAGCGGGCGAGGGCTTTTATGTAGTCGGCATTGTAATAAACACCCGCCTCGGTGACGCGCCAGGAGGAGCTGGGGTAGGTGCTGTTCCAGTCGCGGTGGGATTTTTGCGGAGGCTGGGCAAAGGGCGGGGCGGTGAAGGGCACGGCATTGCCGACGCCGTGGGCGATGACGCTGGGCAGCCAGTTTTTATTGGGGCCGCTGGCGACGTAGCCGGGGGCGGGGCCGCCGCGGGCGGAAGTGCGGGCATTGTCCCAAAAGGTGCCGTCGCGGTAGAGGGCGGAGAAAATCTCGTCTACGGACTTCTCGGCCCCGTAGGCATACATGTTCGTGAGGTAGACGGTGTTGAAAGGGTTCACGCCGTGGAAGTAGTGGAGCATCATCTCGGCGCGCTCGGCGTATCGGCCGACGTTGGCGGGGGCGGCGAGGCCAAGGCGGTCGATGTCGAAATTGTTCGCGATGGCGTTGGAGCGGACGCTGAGGCTGGCCCAGGTGTAGGTATCGTTGGTCAGGTAGGACCGGTAGGGGTCGGTGTTGTCGCTCAGGGAGAACTCGGGGCGGCTGGAAAGGTAGCGGCGGCGGTCGGCGCGGACGCGGGTGACAAAGGCGGGAGTGGGGGTGCGATCTCCGGACAGCTGCGTGTAGTAGAGGAGGGCGGCGGTGAGCGTGGTGGGGCTCCCGTAGGGGCCGTTCCAGCCTTCGACGTCGCCGAGGTAGGGATTGTTGGTGGCGGGGTAGGCGGCTTCGGCGGTGGTTTTGTAGGCTTCGTCACCGGTGGCGGCGTAAAGGTAGAGGGCGGCAACAAGGGCGGTCTTTTCCTGCTCGGCGACGGAAACGTCACCGTCGGAGCCGTCGAGTTCGAGCGACGGGCCGCCGGGCGGATTGATCTCGAGGACGAACTTTTCGTTGGCCTGGTAGTGGGCGTAGGCGGCAACGGCGACGGCGAGGAGCTGGTCGGCGTAGGTGTTGCGAATCTCCTGAGCGGCGGGCCCGGTGTTGGGGATGGTGCGCAGGGTCAGGCTGGCGTGGGCGAAGATGCTGGCGGTGATGATTGTCGAGTTGCTGGTGACCGGCTGGTAATAACGCGGGAGGGTGGATTCGTTGCCGAGCGGGAGTTGCACGGCGAAACTTCCGGGCGAGGGGAGAAAACCCATCTTGCGGAGCGCGCCGGCGTAAACGCGGGCCTCGGGCGGACCGGTGTAAGTCTGCATCTTGAGCATCCAGTCGAGCTCCCACTTGATCTCGTCGATGAGGTCGGGGACGCCGTTGCCGGATTCGGGGATGCGGTTGTTGTCGCCGAAAGCGGCGGGAAACTGGTCGTAAGCGTCGAAGAGGGCATGCATGCCGCCGTGCATGGTGGTGATGTATTTGTTGAGGTCGCCGGCATCGAGCCAGCCGCCGGAGAGGTCGCGGGCGGTTGCGGCGTTGGTGGGATCGGAGACGAGGCGGGCGGCTTTGTCCTGGTTGGGGCCGTCGAAGGAGATGTTGTCGTCCCGCCAGTTCTCACCGGCGAAGGCGGCGGGTTTGGTGGTGTTGACGCGGTGGTAAAAAAACATGCGCGTGGCGGCGCGGAGTACGTCGGCGTAGACGTCCTCGCGGATGTCGAAGGGGAAAGAGCGGACGCGGCGACCGACGTCATAAACGTAATAGCTGCCGGGCGTGGTGAGGGCGGAGAAATCGAACCACCAAGCCCGGTCGCCCGAAGACGGATCGGTCGCACCGCCGTTCCACGGGGTGAGCGTGCCCGAAAACACCACGGCGTCATTGTCGGCGCGACGGACCTGATATTGGTTCGCTCCGGTGGACGGGATGAAGGAAAATGCGGAATCGTAACCGACCTGCGGATCAACAACGATCGCGGTCTTTTTCGCAGCGGGCCGATAGCCGAACTGATCGATGCGGATGAAGTCGGAAACGGGCGCGGCAGCGAGAAGATCGATGCTAAGGACAAATGCAACGATCCAGAGGTAATGGCAAAGTGAGGAATTGTTTCGAGGGGTCATGGTTTTGGGGGGAGCGTTCCGATGGAGGAAATGCCTGATCGCTGCGGCGCCCGCCGGGTCGAAATCGATGGATCAATTAGGCGGACGTCGCTTTGCGACGGTGGGCAACGATTAGGCAAACCAGCAATCCGAACATGCCCAATGCATACGTGCTCGGCTCCGGGACGGCCACGGCGTAGTTATCGAATCCGTCGAAATGGTTGGCACTGCCACCACCGAGGGCGATCGCCCGGACGTTAAAAGCTCCGAAAACATTGGCCGAGGAGTACAAGGTGGAGGCACCGGCGCTGCTTAGAACGAGATTAACAGAACTCAACACCGAACCTTGAACGGTTCCGTTGGTGCCGAAGTCGGTAAGAATCGCCGACGTGTTCCAGGTTCCCGCCGTGTCGCTTAGTGTATACGTGAGATCCAGCTTATACCAATTGTTCGTCAGCAATGTAAACGCCGCCGCGTCGGTATCAGTGGTGATCGTGGAGGTGCTTGTCACCACTCCGCCGACGGAGACCGAACTCGTGGATCTCCACCGGTAGAGGTTCAGGTTGGTGGCAGTGCTAACTGACTGGAAGCCGATCCCAAAGGTCGCTCCGTCACCCGCGACGGTCGTGGCGAGCGCGTCTGTCAGATTGGCATTGACGTTGGAGAGGCCGAACGCACCGGCTGTCTGGCCGAAGGCAACGGCGGTATTTCCCGATTTGAGAAAAATGCTCTGGGTGATGGTATTCCCAGCGACGAGGGAAGTGAACGCCGTATTCTGAACGAGCGTCCTGTTTCCGGAGGACGTAACGCCGCCGCTCCCATCGACACCAACGGTTGCACCATAGAAGATGTCAGAGGTGGTTGGATAACGTGTGAAGTTATCGTTCAACGTTTCGGCATTAGCATTAAAATCCGTGGAGAAGTCCGCACGGACGGTGGTGTTGGCCAGCAGGCTGAGCGCCATGACGGCGGATAAGACGGTTGGAAGTGATGAGCGCATTTTCATTATTTCATTAGGTTGGGTTTACATGTACTGGGAGGGAGCTGATTGATGGACGGGAAAGCAAGCTGTGTTCTGAAACGCTAAGTGATCGCCTCGTTGCCTCGTGAGATAAGGCAGCGGCATCCACCCCCCGATGAATGCCGCTGCTTATCCACACCAACGGTGAGGCAAAGGTTTTGGCCGTGCCGACGGTGCCCGATGCGGGCAATGGCGTCGTCTTGGGCGAAGCCAATTCGGGGTGGGTCGCGGTCCTAATGATTGGTGGAAGTGTGGGCATTTGTCGCGGGTGTGTTCGACAAGGGGACCCTACCTGGCGAGGTCCTGGGCGAGGTAACCACGGAGCAGGGCCATGTTGGCGAGGCTGCCGGCGATGATGTGTTCGTTAACGACGCTGTCGCGGATGTTGAAGTTGCTCTCGGCCCACGGCCAGTTCTCCCAGGCGGGATGGAGGTGCGGGGCGAGTTTTTTTTCGGTGCGGGCGCCGTTCCAGAAGTTGCGCGGGAGCGGGCCGCCGGTGGTGATGCCTTCCGGGGGGCGGACGCCGAGGTAGAGCGAATCGAGGTGGAATGGCACGACTTCGCGGGTGCCGAGACCGGTGGTGTAACTCGCGTTGTTCGGGTTCGCGCCAAGCCCGAACTGCGCGGTCTGGAGCATCGCAAGCGTGTATTTGTCGTCCCCGGTGAGGCGGTGCGCGGCGATCAGCTCCCACGGCTGGCCGATCCGCTCCTCCCAGTTGAGCGAGGGCCCGAGGAAACGCGTGGCTCCGCTGAGTCGTTCCGCCTTGCGATCGGCGGCGGCGATCAAAGCGGCGCGGCATTTTTTCTGCAGGTCGGCGTCGGCCATCGCGGAAGGCAGAAGCGCGTAGGCGACGAGGCCCCAGGGGCCATTGTAGCTGGCAGTGTCGAGGCGCAGTTCGTTGCCGGGATACAACTCTGCGAGGCTGGTCTTGAACCGCTCGTGCCACGCCTTGTCGCCGGTGAGCCGATACATCCAGACGAAGGCATGATTGGCGTGTTGCCGGGCGGGGTTGATGTCGTCGCGGTTGTAGATGTTCGCGATGTCGGCGTTTTTGTCGGCCCACGCCATGGCGCGGACTGCGCTGGTTTTATAGGTGGCCGCGAGGGTGGGGTCGTATTTCGCGAGGTTGAGCGAAAGTTGCGCGGCGGCGGCGGCGTAGAGGTGAGCAGTCTGCGGCGTCGGGGGTGTGATGGCCGTGGGCAGCGAGAGGGCGTAACTCGGCTCGAGAGGGTGCTCGATCGATTCCACCGCGCTGGGGATGGCACCATCCGGCCGCTGCAGGCGGAGAAAGAGGTCCATGCACCAGATCGCTTCGTCGATCACGTCGGGGATTTTGTTCCCGGACTCGGGCAGGTTGAGATTGAGCCGGGCGAAGTAGGCGGGGTTCGATTCGTGCAGGTCGAGCAACGCGTGCACGGCGCGCGTGTGCTGCTGGGGTTCGATGCTGCGGTCGTGATCCGCGGCGTCCATCCAGCCGCCCCAGGCTCCGGGATTGTTTGTGTCGAGAAGGATGGAGGCTTGGATGCGTTTGAAGGGGTTGCCGCCGCCGGAAAAACGGGCCGGATCGTTGAAGATGGCTTCGTCCACCTCGTGAATCTTGATGCCGTCGGCGGGGTGCAGGTTGCGCGGGCGTTCGTAGTTGATGAGCGGCGGTTTGAGCGCGAGGCCGGCGCGCTGGCTCAGGAATCCGCGGATCGAGACGCCGGCTGCGTGTTCCCACACGCGTTCGTTGATGGCGAACGGGAAGGACGTGCCGAGGCCGGGCACCACGAGGCGGTAACGGCCGGGCTGCGAAAAACCGGAAAAATCGAGCGTGTAGGTCGCCATCGGGAGCGCGTCGGTGGTTTCGACCTGACGTTCGGCCGGCATCTTCTTGCCGGGCACGGCTGGAGCGCGTTCGGCGATGGGGCCGGTGAACACGGTCCGGCCCGTGGTATCGTCCACGACCTCGAACGTTTTGCAGGCTGCATAATCCGCCCCGCCGTCCGTTCCGAGCCAGAGGGAAAGGAAGGCGACCTTTTCGGCCTGGCGGGGATGATATCCGACCTGGTTGACCTGGATCGCCTCGGATCGCAGGCGGCGGTCGTCGAAGGCGAAAGTGATCGGCTTCGGAAACTGCGGGCTGTTCGGAAACCCCAGCGCGTAACGTTTGCCCGGCGTGAGCGGCTGGGGCAACGTGATAAAAAGTTCGTGGCGGGCGACCGTTTCCTCGATGCCACCCTTGATCCATTCGCGCACCTCGGGTTTGCTTTTGCGGGCGACGGCGGCCGCGGTCACCGGCGTGGCGAAGGTGGGATCGTCGGGCGAAGAGACTGTAAAACTCGCGGGAGCGTCGGCCCAGGCGAGGTCGAGGGCTTCACCGTCGAGGGTTTTTGCCGGCGAGACGAGGTCTTCGTTCAGCCCAACGAGACCACCGATCTCCTGGCCGTCCCGGACGACCTGCCGCTGCCAGAAATAAGGCGTGCCGTTCGGGCCGAGCTTGAGTTCGTGCCAGCGGCGGACGGTGTCCCCGGGCTGCTTTTCGTACGGCTCCAACGGACGATTTGCGATCGCCTGCGCGTCGATGACGACACCAAGCGTATCTGGCGTGGCGACATAGACGTGGCGGACCTTGGGTTTTTCGGTGGCGAGACCTTCCTCCACGCCCTGGATGAGATCCGGCTGCATGCCGGCGAACTGCGGAGAGGCGGGATTTTGGGCGTAAACAGAAGTCGCCAGGGCGAGCAGGCAAATGCAATTGAGTGGCCGAACGGATTGGGGAGGAAAATTCATTTCTTGAGGCTGTCCCGGCAAATCGCGGCAAAAACCGCGAAGGATCGGGGGACTGTGCGATTCGCGGACCGTAGAGAGACGGAACGTGGGCCGCAAACGGAGCGAGGTATTATAGATAATACGATCCGCCGGAAAAGTTCCGCTCCGAGACCGAACCAGTTAAGGCGCGAGGGGTGCGGTGGTGGCGAGCTTGGCGGCGGGGCGGGCGGCGGCCGTTTGTCCGGGTTCCAGCCAGAGACCACTGATGAAAGTGACTTCCGGGATTGCGGGCAGGCCGTAGTGGTTGATGAACAGCTCGCGCGCGAGAACGTTGACCGAGGTGCGGCCGAGGTGTCGCAGCTGGGGATCGAGGCGGTAACAATCCGTACGTTCCGTGGCTTCGATCACAACAGCGAGGACCTCGTGGTCGTGGTCTCGCGCCAAATCCGCGGCGTATTCCGGGTAATATTGGTAGCCGATCACCGCGTCAGGGCGATAACGCTGGAGCCATTTATTGACCTCGTGAGGGAGAGGATGCTCATGGTCTCCGGGAATTACTGGCACGCGGTCTTTGAGGGGCTGCCCGCATTGCCAGGCAAAAAACCGGCCCGAGGCGGTGTAGTTCCAGCGCGGATCGAGCTGGCGGGTGACGCCCAGTGCGATTCGGCGCAAGCCCCGTGCCTGGAGACGGGCGATGCACGTCTCGACCGCCCGGCCTTGATCCATGGCGGTGCGGTGTACGGGCAGGTGTTTCGAATGAAAGCCGGCTGCGACGACGGCGAAATGCGTCCAGTCCAGTTCGGGAAACGCCATCGAAAGGTCGCCGCTGGGAAAAAGCAGCACGCCCCGAATCCCACGGGCCAGGAGCACGCGTGTGAGCGTGTGGCCATCCGGGGAGCCCGGCAGATTCACCGGAAATTCCTCGAGTCGAAAACCCAGTTCGTCAGCCTGGTGGCGCAGACCGGCGAGAAGCTCCGCGCTGAACAGGTCCGTGCGGTGCAGATTTTCGAAGAGTGGGTAATTGAACTTTGTCAGGACGGCGAGCGTCTGCGTCGGGGCGGCCCGACGGCGCGAAGTGACGAATGCGGAAACGAGCG
>JBGTDR010000152.1:0-17883 GCA_041748215.1 Chthoniobacterales bacterium | reverse complement strand
GGCGATGCGCTGCCGCTGGCCGCCCGAAAGTTTGACACCCCGCTCGCCCACGATCGTCTCGTATCCCTCCGGAAACCGTTCGACAAATTCGTGGCATGCCGCCTGTTTTGACGCGGCGACGATATCCTCCCGCGACGCTCCGGGCCGTCCGTAACCGATATTTTCCGCGACGCTCCCGCCGAAAAGCAGCACCTCTTGCGGAACGATGGCCATATTTCCCCTCAATTCCGCCAACGGATAATCCGACGCCGGTCGGCCGTCGATCCGCACGACGCCCGCATCAGGATCGTAGAATCGCAATAACAGCGAAACGATCGTCGATTTGCCCGCACCGCTCGGGCCGACCAGGGCGATTTTTTCACCCGCCCGCGCGTGCAGCGTGAGGTCGCGCAACACCGCCGTTTGCCGTCGCGACGGGTAGTGGAACGACACGCTTTCGAATGCCACTTCACCCCGCAGGCGCGGAAACTCCGCCACGGAACTCCCGCGATCTACCGCACCACCCACCGCGATTTCCGGCTCTTCGTCGAGCAATTCGCGCACCCGCTCCGTCGCCCCCAGCGCCTTCTGCACCTGACTGAAAACATCCGCGAATGACGCCACGGATCCGCCCACAAACGTCGTGTACAAGATAAATCGCGTCAGCTCCCCGAACGTGAGCTGCCCCGCCTGCATGAGGTGCGCGCCGTACCAGAAGACCAGCACGATGGATCCGAAGATCCCAAAAATGATGAACGAAACCATCGAGGCCCGCAGGCGTGCCGTCCGCACAATGACGTCGAGATATTCCCCGAGACAGTGTGCATAACGCCCAAGCTCGAACCGCTCGTTTCCGAACGCCTTCACGTTCGCAATTCCGTGCAGCGACTCTTCCACCACCGTGCCGCCCGTTGCCAGCCGATCCTGCGCGTCCCGCGCGTAACCGCGAATCCGTTTGCCAAAAAGAATCGCGACGAGGATCAGCACCGGAAACGTTGAAATCATCAGCCCCGTCAGGCGCAGCGACGTCATCGCCACCAGCACGATGCCGCCTGACATCAGCAGGCACTGCCGCAGGAATTGCGGGATCGTCATCGTTAACGTGTCCTGGATCACGGTGAGGTCCGCGGTCAAACGGCTCGACAGCTCCCCCACCCGCCGCTGGGCAAAAAATGCCATCGGAAGCCCGATCAGTCGGCCGAACGTTTCGCGCCGTAAATCGACGAGCGCACTTTCACCGCACCGGTAAAACCAGAACGTCGCGAAGAACGAAAAAAAAGCCTGGGCCGCGAGCGTTGCGAGCAGGACGAGCGCAATGGTGTTGATGTTTCCCGTCCACGGCCCGCTGTCCGCCGTCGCCGCGGGAGTGAGGGATCCGTCCAGCAGCAAACCGGTCAAATACGGAAACGACAATCCGAGTCCCGTCGAAACCAGAAGCGCTGACACCGCCCCGGCAAATCGGACGCGATACGGCGTGAGGTAGCGAAAAATCCGCGCCGCCCGCCACAGCGACTCTGGCTGAAGACGCGGCGAAGAAATCTCCGGCTCCGGGTTTGGGGGTTCAGGGTTCGCAGGTTCCAAAAGGCGGAAGTTGAGCGATAACGCCCTCCGTTGAAAGGGGAACGTTCACCGCCACGTGCCGTTGGAGGTTGGCGGTTGGGCTTCGGATGTTGAATGATCGCCCGGTGACTTTCGATTTCGGCGCCTTCGCGCGATTCCTGCACGGCTGGCTCACACGCATTCCGTGGACCCCGCGCCGCGTCGCGATCACGACGGGATTCGTTATCATTTACCCGCTGCTGCAGCTTTGCGTGTGGACCAGCTTCGCTCTCGATGCGTTGTTTTTCCGCCGCTTCCGCGAAGAATCCGTCCGCGCCCCGCTTTTCATCATCGGAAATTTCCGCAGTGGCACCACGTTCCTTCACCGGCTCCTGGCAAAAGATTCTGCGCTTTTTACGTCGATGACGCTTGGCGAAATTCTTTTCGCGCCTTCCGTGATTCAGCGTCGGCTTGCCGCAGCTTTGGTCGCGCTGGATCGCCGACTCGGCCGTCCAGTCGCCCGGCTGATCGCCCGCATCGAGGCCCGCTGGCACGCCGTCCACGTGATGCACCGGGTCTCGTTCGGAGAGCCGGAAGAGGATGAATACCTCCACCTGCACATTTTTTCGGCGCTGACGACCGGTCTTTCGTCCGGCCTGCTCGACCTCGCGCGCCCCTACGCATTTTTCGATTCTGCAATTCCCGCCGTCCGACGCGATCGCATCATGGGATTTTACCGAACGTGCATTCAACGCCACCTGCACGCCCACCAAGTCGGCGAAAAAATTTACCTCGCCAAAAATCCGGCGCTCACACCGAAGCTGGCCACGCTGCTCGCCCACTTCCCGGACGCGCGCATCATTTTGCTCGTCCGCGATCCCCGGGAAACGATCCCGTCATTTGCGCGACTCATGGACGTCTCGTGGGATGCCGTCGGTCTGCCGCCGGACCCCGCGCGCGCAAACTTTCTCCGGGAGATGCAGCACCACTGGTATGACCATCCTGCATCAGTTGCCGCCACGCTGCCGCCGGAGCAATTTATCGTCGTGAAATACTCCGACCTCTGCGCAGATCCCGCCGCCACTGTCGCCGGCATCTACACGCAATTCTCGCTCCCGCTTCTTCCTGAATTCGCCGCAACGCTCCAAAATGAAGCCGTTGCCGCACGCGAACATCGCCCCGGCCCGACGATCACCACCACGCTCGACGGATTCGACGACGTCCGCGCGCGCCACCACTTTCCCTGATCCTGGACGGCCGCAAAGATTTGGCGCGCGGAGCCACAAATCTTCGTTAGAGTCCCCGTCCTTTCATGTCCCGGCTGCTCATCGCGACTCTCGCCGCCCTGTCGATGTTGGGCGCGTTTTCCATCGACGCCTACCTGCCGGCACTGCCCGCCATCGCCGGCGAATTTTCCGTGAGTGCCGCCGCCGCCCAGCAATCGCTCACCGCCTACATGCTGGCCTTTGCCATCATGACCCTTTTTTACGGGACGCTGTCCGATTCTTTTGGCCGTCGGCCGGTCATCATCATCTCGCTTGGTCTGTATTTGCTCAGCACGATTGGGGCGGCGTTTGCAAATTCCCTGGAAATGCTCATCGTGTTCCGACTGCTCCAGGGATTTTCGGGTGGGGCAGGCGCGGTCGTTGGCCGCGCCATCGTCGGCGATCTTTGCCAGGGCGCGGAGGCTCACCGGGTGATGGCTTACATCTCCGCGGTGTTTGGTGTCGCGCCGGCGATTGCGCCCATTCTCGGTGGCTGGTTGCAGGTCGGCTTCGGGTGGCGCTCGATCTTCTGGTTCATCGCCGCCTTTGCCGCGCTCCTCATCATCGCCTGCCTGCGCGTGTTGCCCGAAAGTTTGCCCGCGACCCGGCGCGTGCCGTTTCATTTTCGCGGGGTGGTCGCCAATTACCTCGAGGTCGGAAGTCACCGCCGTTTCCTGCTGCGGGCTCTCAGCAATGCCCTCGCCTTCGCCGGGCTTCTAATCTACGTCTCCGCCGCTCCGATCTTCATCATGGACATGCTGCGTTTGCAGGTCACCGACTTCGGTTGGCTGTTCGTGCCGCTGATCACCGGCATGACAGTTGGTTCGCTCGGATCTGCGTGGCTGAGCCACCGAGTGCGATCGCAGTTGATCGTCACCGCATCGTTTGCACTCATGTTCGCCGCCTCGCTGGTCAACCTTGCGTATTCGGCGACGAGTGATCTCCAAATCCCGTGGGCGATTCTGCCGATCGCGGTCTACGCGATTGGCGCTGCCGCGGTTTCTCCGATCATGACAATGATGGCTCTCGAGATGTTCCCCCGGGTGCGCGGCCTGGCGGCGTCATTCCAGACGTTTACGTTCATGTTGTTCTTCACGCTGGCGTCCGGAGTCTTCGCGCCGCTGTTGTTCGACGATCCCGCCAAACTGGCAGGCAGCCTCGTCGTCGGCGCGCTGTTTAGCCTCGTGTGCTGGTTGGCCAGCTCCCCGGACACACTGCACGGTACCGCCCCCGTGCCCGCCGTGGATTGATCGAATCGCCGCGCGTTACGCCACCATCTCGGTCGTAGAAACCACCGCGCCCTTGGTGAAATCGCCGGGCTCGAGCACGCGCTGACGATTCATGCCCGGCAGGATCGCAGGAAGAATGTCCGCAAGCTCGCGCGCAACCAGGAAATCACCCGGTCTGCAAAGGTCACTCAACAGATCGATCAGTGGATCCCAGAACGATCCGCTCACCGCGCTCTGCCGGTTGAAAATCACCACCGGTTTTCCGTCCATCAGCGGGTTCTTCTGGTGTTTGAAAATCATAAGCGCGAGCAACTCCTGCACCGTGCCTGCCCCGCCGGGAAAAATGATAAACGCGTCCGAATTTTCGATCATCACCTCCATGCGGGTGTAGATATCGGGCCGCAACCAGAAGCTGGAAAGCCCCTCGGGCAGACCTTCGAGTTCGATGATGTGCGGCACGTTCGAGCCGGCTGCCCAGCCGCCTGCTTCGACGGATCCCTTGACGACAGCTCCCATGATGCCCGACCGCCCGGCTCCGGAAACACAACCGATCCGATTTTCGGCCAGCATCCGTCCGAGAGCTTCCCCGTCCGCGAGGTAGCGCGGGTCTTCAAGCGACGCGGAGCAAAAAACACACGCGTTGCCAACGTAGTCGTCCGGCACGGGAGATTCGACGACCGTTGCCTGACTGCCCTCGATCTTGTTTCGTCCCGCATCGGGAATGCCCTGCTTTTTGGCGGCGTCGAGCGTGTCGAGCACCGCTTCCGGCGTCTCCACCGTGAGCAGAAAATCGGCGTAGTCCTGCTGCACGGTTCCCATTTTCCGCAGATGGGCAAGCACGGCAAAAAACGGGTTCCACGATTCGTCTTCGTTGAGAATGATGGTCGGTTTGCCCGCAAGATTTCGGTCGAGCGTCTGGAACCCGACGAAAATCGAGACAGCCTTGAACATGTCTTCGAGCGTCGCTCCGGGTGTGAACACGAACGCGTCCGACTCGATGATCTTTTTCTCGATGTTTGAAAGCGTGATCCGCTGATCTCCGTTCGAATTGTAGATATCCCAGCCCTTTGCAAACAGGAGGTAAAGGAGTCTGGCGCGGGAGGCGCGATTGGGGTCATCCGGCCCGAGGACCGTACCGGAAAGTCTGATTTTTGGCATACGTCTCTGAGGTTGAACCTTCCACGGTAGCAATCAGCGGGCCGAAAACCTCCCGAAAACGCAGGTTTGCACGACAAACGGGAAATCCTCACGACTCCCAGGGCGAATGTCGTCCGGGCGTGTGATGGCAAAACGACCTGCCGGGAGCCCGACGCGGCTCTTGGCGCGGGCACGTGGCGGGGGTTAGCCTGCCGATGACAAGGTATGACGATTGCGACTCAAATCACCGTCACGCGCATCCTGCTCATTCCGGTCTTCGTGCTTTTTGCGGTTTATTACGGCGAGAGTGTCGCGGAGGGAGCACCGCAGGAGTGGCAGCGCATGATGGCCATCGGCGTTTTCATTCTCGCCAGCGTCACGGATGCGTTCGACGGGTGGGTGGCCCGGAAATTCAACCAAATGAGCCGACTAGGCGCGCTGCTTGATCCTCTGGCCGACAAGGGTCTTCTCCTCGCGGCGGTCATCACGCTCAGCGTGAGTCCGTGGCATTACGCGCTGCCGCTCTGGTTTCCGGTCTTGGTGATCGCGAGGGATTCAGTCATCGTCGTCGGCTGCCTGCTGATGAAATATTTCAGCGACCACCTGGAAATCCGGCCGAGCTGGACGGGGAAGGTGGCGACGGCGCTGCAAATGGTGGCGGTGGCGTGGGTGATGCTGCAATTGCCAGCGGCGGGAGTGCCCGTCTGGCTGGCGGGCATTTTCACGTTGGTGAGCGGGATGGAATACGTCTATCGCGGCGTCGCCCATCTGGCGCATCACGAGCAGGCGGACACAAAATCATGAAGACTGTAGCAATCGTAGGCCGGCCGAACGTCGGCAAATCCGCGCTGTTCAATCGGCTAGCGGGCCGCAACATCGCCATCGTTCACGATGAAGCTGGAGTTACGCGCGACCGGATCAATTCCGTCTGCAAACTGGGCCCCGCTCCATTCGAGATTATCGATACCGGCGGCATCGGAGCGGAGCCGGATCCGGATTTTGCCGAGGATACCCACTTCGCGGCCGAGGTCGCGATCGCCTCGGCGGATCTCCTGCTTTTTGTAGTCGATGGATTAAACGGCGTGGCGACGCTTGACGAGGATCTCGCCGGGCACCTGCGCGCTTCGGGCAAGCCGGTTCAGCTCGTGGTCAATAAAATCGACGTGGCAAAACACGATAACCTTGTCGCCGACTTCGCGCGGTTGGGTTTCGCCGATCCTGTCGCCGTGAGTGCGGCCCACGGACGGGACATCGATACGCTCGTCAAACGGATTGCCGAACGCATCGATATCACGGCGGACGACGAGGCCGACGTCGCCGAGCAGCGCCCGAAAATTGCCATCATTGGCCGTCCCAACGTCGGCAAATCGTCGCTGATCAACGCCATTCTGAACGATCGCCGCACCATCGTGAGCGACATCGCCGGGACAACCCGCGATGCCGTGGACATCCCGTACACGCACGACGGCCGGGATTTCGTGCTCGTGGACACCGCGGGCATCCGCCATCGCTCGCGGCACAACACGTCCGTCGAAGTCTTCAGCGTGATGCGCTCGGAAAATGCCATCGCGCGCGCCGATCTGAACATTCTCGTGATCGATGCTGTCGAGGGCGTGACGACGCAGGACAAAAAGATCGCGGGCCTCATTCAGAAGGCAAAAAAGGCGGCGATCGTCGTGCTCAACAAATGGGATTTGATCCGACCGGAAGAAAACGAACGTGAGTTCGTCCGGGAAAAGGTGGAGGAAATCCGGGGGGATTTGTTTTTCCTCGATTATGCGCCTGTCGTGATCTTGTCGGCCCGCGAAGGAGAAAATCTGCCGCGATTGTTCAATGCGGTCGAAAAGGTGAGGCAGCACGCCAGCCGCAAGATCGGTACGGGCGAGCTAAATCGTGTGCTCGCCCAGGCGATCGAACGCCATCCCCCGGCGATGCAGGGCAACCGGCGACTCAAGATTCTCTACGCCACGCAAATCGGCGCGCCGGAAGCCCGGCCATTCGGACGAATCGAACTCCTGCTCTTCGTGAATGACCCGCGCAAACTTTCCGATTCTTACGAAAGTTACCTCGCCGCCCGCATTCGCGATCACCGCGAATACCCTGGCCTGCCAATCATCTTCAAACTCAAGGGCCGCAAACCGAAGGTTGACCAGAAATGACGCCGCACTCCATGCCGGTTGACTTCACCCGGCCGGCTTCGTAAATCATGCCCATGCCCGAAACGACAGAGCCAAATGCAACGCCCGATCCTCAGGACCGTCTGATCCGCCTGCTGCTGCTCGGTGGAGCCACCGCCGCGTTCCTCGGGTTCCTCGTCACGGCCGTTGTGATCATGGTGATGATCTCGACAAATTTTAATTTCCTCCAGTGGATGGAGTAGGCGGCGGGATCTTCAGCGCACCGCTTTTTGTTTTGGTCAAGACGACCGAAAGACACCCGCCGATGATGATGATCTGGCCGGTGATGTAGATCCAGAAGAGCAGCAGCATCAGACCGCCAATCGAACCATAGACGTTCGAATAATTGATGAACCGCGGCAGGATCGTCACGAACGCGACCTGGATCAGCTGGAGCGAAATGCTCACGAAGAGCGCCGAAATCCACACTTCGGAAAACAATACGCGGCGGCGTGGCGCGAGCTTGTACAGCATCGCAAACGCGTAAAACAGCACCGCCGCACTCACCAGATAACGCGACAAATCCAGCACCTGAAAAAACGCGGCAAGGTCGATACCCGGCAGGTGGATCGACAGGAAATCGTCGAGAGCGGTCACAAGTTGTCGCAGGCCCTGAATAACGGCGGGAATGACGATGCCGAGGACCAGCGCGCTGGCAATCACCGCGACCATCACGAGATTTTTCAGCGGCAATTGCCACCACGGTAATTCCTCGGTGGCCCAGGCGGCATTCACCGCCCGAACGAGAGCCTGAAAAAATCGCAGCGAGGTCCACATCAGGATCACGATGGAAACGATGCTCACTCCGCCCCGCGCCCGCTGCATCGTTTCGACAGATTCAAAAATGATCTGACGCTGCTCCGGACCAACCGGTGCAAATTCGGCAATCGCAGCGTGGATATCCTCGGGGCTGAAAAACAAAGAACCGACCGAAAGCATCAGCGCCACGAGCGGCACCATTGAAAAGAGCGCGTAATACGCAAACGCGGCGGCACGCTGCTCACCACCAATCGCCGAAAAAATCTGAAAGGTGCCGACGCCAATCCGCAGGAATCTTTTCCAGATGCTGGGCGGGGCCTCGGGCATGGTCACACGGGAGGAAACCGGGTCAAAAAAGAAGCGCGGAAACGTGGTGACGTTTCCGCGCTTGCAGAAGTGGGTTCGCTGAAAAAATTACAGTCGGACCGAGAGAGTGGCCGTGTCTTTCGGCGCTTCTTTCTTTTTGCCACCTTCGCTGCCGGAACATCCGCCACCGGTGCAGGTGCCTGCAAACGCGCTGGAGGTGGTGAAGACGGCAACGACGGCGAGGAGAGTGAAGATGGTTTTCATTTGCAGGTAAGATTGCAGCCCACGGCGGGCTGTCAAACGGAAACCAAATCCATCGACTCGAGCACGGCGGGCAGCTCGAGCAGGGCGGAAATCGTGTGGTCGGGATGGACGTCGGCGTGCTCTTCCGAACCGGGCACCCGGATCCAGACGCTGCGGATGCCGGCATTGCGCGCGCCGAGAATGTCGCGCTCGAGGCTGTTCCCAACCATGACCGCGCTTGCCGCATCGACGCTCAATTCCTCGAGCAAACGGTGAAATATTTCGGGTTTCGGTTTGCCGATGTCGTGCTCGCCGGAAATCGCGATGGCGGAAAAAAACGGCTCGAGCCCGGAGGCGAGAATTTTTTCGCGCTGGAGATCGGGAGCTCCGTTGGTGAGCAGGCCGAGCGTGTAGCGTGCACCGAGGCGGGTCAGCACCTCGCGGGCGTCAGGCATCAGTCGCTGAAGTCGGCGGCGCTGCGCAGCGAACGTCTGCGCCAGCTCATCGGAGTCCTCGATTTGTTCGATGCCCATCGTTCGCAGCGTGGCATCAAAAACCTGGCCGCGATAGTCGTGGGCCCACTCGCGCAGGTTCGTGAGATCGGCGGTCTCACCTTCAAACTTTCCCCAGAGACACTCGAAGGCGCTGATCCCGATGCGTTTGCAGTAGGGATTCACGGGCGACTCCGCGTGCAGGCGCCGGGCGTGTTGTTTCGCGGTGCGCACAAACTCCTCGGGTTCCGCACCGATGCGGGTGAACGCCTCCTGTGCGACCGCCTCGAACGCAGCGGCGGAAATGGCTTCATCCACGACGAGGGTGTCGTCCAAATCGAATATCACGGCACGGATCGGCATGGCGCTCGTTCAATAGGATGAGCGCGGACAATTCGAGGGAAAAACACGGCAATTTCCTCATTGCGGTGCGACCGGTGCGGCCACAGTCTTCACGCATGACTGCGCTGATCGTTTTGGTCGTCCTGATTGTCCTCATAGCGCTCGTCGGACTGTTTTTCGTCGGGCAATACAATGCGCTCGTCACGCTGCGCAACCGATTCAAAAATGCGTTCGCGCAGATCGACGTGCAGTTGAAACGCCGCTACGACCTGATCCCCAATCTCGTCGAGACCGCCAAAGGTTATCTCAAACACGAGCGGGAGACGCTGGAAGCGGTGACCGCCGCGCGCAATGCCGCATTTTCCGCCGGTCAGCAGGCCGCTGCAAATCCCGGTGATCCCGCGGCAATGCAGGCGCTTTCCTCCGCTGACGCCGGTCTGACCGGCGCCCTGGGCCGGTTGATGGTCGTGGCCGAAGCCTACCCCGACCTCAAAGCGAATCAGAACATGATGCAGCTCACCGAAGAGCTGACATCCACGGAAAACAAAGTCGCCTTTGCCCGGCAGGCCTACAACGACTCGGTCATGGGATACAACACAAAGCGCGAGGTTTTCCCGACCAACATCGTCGCGGGAATGTTCAATTTCGGGCCCGCCGAACTTTTCCAAATCGAAAACGCCGCCGAACGCGAAGCGCCGAAGGTCACGTTTTAGGCGCGCCGCCCGACAACACGCACGGGGCCTGGTACCCGACGCTGCGCCAGCCAAGCCACGTCGTCACATCCGCAGACGTTGGGCGATGAAACGAAAGTCGTAGAACTGCTCCGAAAAGCAGGAAAAATCGATGACGTGTTGTAATCCGCGCTGAATTCATGGATTGCTGATCGAGTTCACGCGAATCACCGTAAGCTTCGAAGCGTTGCCCGCGGCATCGAAAGCGCGCACGAAAATTTTCCGGGTGCCGGCTTCCAGCCGGGCTTTTCCACGCCAGCGCGTCGTGCCACGAAGCGGTTCGAATGGTCCGGCTCGACGCACTGCGTATTCGACCCGTGCAATTCCGACGATTCCACCCCGGGCGCTCCCGCCGACCTTGACCCGGGTGCCCGTGGCGGTCACACGTTTCGGTTTGGGTTTGACGACCGGACGTGGTGCCGAGAGCCGGTAAATATAAACCGCACCGGAATCATCGATCCCACTCGCGTTCTGCTCGGGAGCGCTGACGGCAACAAAATTTGCGTCCATGCTCGTCACCGCTCCAAACCGGTCGCGCTCGCCGAGATCACCGGGAGCAATCGGGAAAAAGAACGGCTCATCCTTTGGTTTGATTCGAGTCGGAATCAGGTAAAACGCGCCGGTTTCGAGAACACGAGTATTTGCGTACGACGCGCCGACGGCAGCGAATTGCCCGTTGAGCGCGACGGATTCACCAAAGCGGCCCCCCGCTTCTCGCGGCGTGAATTGCCGGATCACCCGGGCATTCACACCGTCGATCAGATAGACGGTGCCCAGATTGTTTTGCGACGGATCGGGTTGAAAGTTCGGCGCACCGGCGAGCACCTGGGTGCCAAAGGCGGCCACGCTGTCACCAAGCTCGCTGAAAGCAGGAAGACCCGGCGGAACGTACGGGCCAAACACGGCATTTCCGCCCAGCAAAAGACGCCCGGATTGAGTTCCGGTGAACGGGTGCAGCGGGGAACCGATGACCGCAAGCTGATCGGAACCGGCGAGAGACGCGCCGAGCCGGGCACCCGCGACGCTGCCGGCGGTATTTGCCCCGCCAATCAGCGCGGGTGGATTTTGCTGCGTATCAAATTCGAAAAACTTGCCCACGCCCTGGCCGGCTGGTCCGTCGGGGGCGCCGACGAGAAGCCGGCCGCCAAACCCAGCGACCGCCGCTCCAAAATTTTCGTTCGAGCCAGGGTCGGGTGCGCTGACAAAAAGCGTGGATGAACGCTCCCCGACGATCGGCAGTGTGCTGTAATAAACCCGCCCGTAGGTCGGGCCGGGCAGTGCGGGTGATCCAATAAACAACCGGTTGCCAACGATCGCGAGGGACTCGCCGAAGCGTGCGTAGTCGATGTTGAAAAAACTGCGGACGCGCCCCCGGAAGGCACCCGTGGCCGCGTCGAATGCAATCACTTCGCCACGCTGAGTGCCACCCGCTGCCGCGGTGGGAGCTCCAACGTAAACGATGCCCTGATGCACGAGGACGCTGAAACCAAAGTTGGCATCAGCTCCTGGCGTCGGGCTGGTCAGTTTGATCTGGGCTTTCACCGGAATGGCGAGGTCAAGGACGGCAATTGCCGCAACCGCGAAAAAAATATGAGGTTTCATAAAGAATTTTGGGCTCAAACGGGCGAAAACGGATCTGCCGGATTCCGGGAATCTATTGCCGTTGGATGATGACCCGGAGTTTGGTGGGTTTTTCGGTATTTCCTTCGGCCCGGATGAGGAGGACGTTCCGGCCAGGTTTCAGGCGAACTGGAATTTTCCATTTCGCAGGGTCGCCGCGGTAGGAGCGAAATTTTTTCCCGGGAACTTTGAACTCGAACGATCGGGCATTTTCAGACGTGCCGCGGACAACGATCCGGGATTGAGCGGTGGCGAGACGGGACTTTCGCGTCGACAGGCGTGCAACAAAACGCGGAGCCGTCCAGCCAGCGTCGAGGTACGGAAGCAGGAACGTGCGGATGTCGTAATTCGTGCCAAAATTTCCGTTGTCCGGGTCGAAGTGGGTGCCGAGCCGTACCACCTCGGCGACGGGAAAACCATTGGCGGCCAGAGTGGCGAGATTCGCGCGAACACCTGCCGAAGGGTAAACGGCGTCGCCGCTGTGAAGAAGGTGGGCAACATTGATCTTCCACGAGGCGGCAGCCATCAGCTCCGGGCCACTGGAACCGGTGTCACGAAAAGGATCGCTGTTCACGGCGAGGAGTCCGGCAAAAAGTTCCGCGTTCTCGAAGCCGACCCGGTAGGTCATGTCACCGCCGCTGGAATACCCGCCGAGGTAAACTTTGCGCGGATCAATGTTGAAATACCGGGTAACGTCACGGATCGCGGCGAGCACCTTGGGGGCGTCCGTATTGACGTCCCAACACTGGCCATCACGCCCGCCGAGGGAAATGGCGACGTAACTTTGATTCGCCCTAGTGGCGAACGGCGCGATGGTGAACATGTCCCCGTAGGCCTGCCCCCCGCACCCGTGCATCCAGACAAAAAGACTGATCGGAGTGGCGGGATTGTAACTGCCGGGGGCGAATCCGTAATAATCGCTCTCGCCGCTGTTGAGCAGAAAAAATCCGTTGCCATCGACCGGCGGCGGTTCGGCGCTGCGGCCGGGAGCGGCGGTCAAAAGAATCACGGCGGCCAGACTGAGGAGCCGGTGAAGGAGTGGAATGGATGGGGAGTTCATTGGCGGATTACGGTGATGCGGGCGGGTTTAGATCGGGCATTGAGAGAATCGACGGCGCGGGCCTTGATGACGTTGCGGCCGGGTTTGAGACCGCGGACGACGAACCGCCACGTCTCGGTGCCGCGGGCATTTTTCCACCTGGATTTTCCGGCCTTCACCTCGACGCGCGCGAGGTCGTCATTGGCATCGTCAGCGGTGCCGCGCAGCACGACACGGACGGACCGGGAAGTTCGACGCGGCTTCCCGCGAACTTCGAGCGAGGGAGATTCGTCGATGGGGGTGAGCAAAAAGGCATGCCGGTTGAAGAGCCCGTCGGAAGCCTTTCCGACGATCTGGCCTCTATCGTTAATGTCGCTCGCGGAATCGAGATCGAAACCTTTCCGATCCGGAACCAGATCGTTGAGCCGATACATCACTCCGTCGTGAACCAGAAATGCCTCCGCGCTGCCGTTGGCGCTATTGTTGGCATCGGATGCACCAACGATCCGGCCAGACTCGTTGATGGCTGCCGGAGTCGTGCGTCTGCCGCCGAGGTTTCCAAGGATCACGTAGGTGCCATCCGGCTGCCGAAGGTACGGCAACCGGAGTGCAGGGTCACCGGGATTGCCGCCGTCCGTGTAGAGGAAATATCCAACGATCAACCCGCGATCATTCATCGCCGTGGGATAATTGAAGAGGTAGTTGGGAATTCCACCAAGGTCCTGCATCGGTCCTCCGAGCGGTGCGACAAACCCCCGAACGATCGTTCCTTCGCAAAATCCGAGCACCGTGCCGGCGGAATCTATATCCACGGCATGGCTGGTGTTGAATGATCCGAACCCCGTCGGTGGCAAGACGCCAATCGTGGTCGTCGTCGCGCCGATCCGGCGGAGCGCCCGGTGGGCGACGCCACCGGGAGCTCCGGAAACGGTTGCGATGGCTTCACCGGCCACCCATCCGGCGTTGTTCACGGCGATCGCTTCGGGATTTTGTCCGGAAGTATTAAATCCCAGATCGATCATCGAACCCCCGGTGTAGATGAACGCGCGGGCGGAATTATTCACCGTCGACGTCGAACCCACAACCGCGCCTTGATCGTTGATGTCGACCGCGGTGCTGCGATCTCCTCCGAGAGTGCCCAAGGATTGCCAGACTCCCCCGGTCTGGAGCCAGGCGAGACCGGCGGGGCTGTTGAGCGGACGGGTCAGCGCGATCTGGCCTGAGTTGTTGATGTGTGGATCGTAAGTGGGGCTTGGAGAGAAATTGTAAACGATTCCGAGGTCGGTGAGCGTGTAGCGTGGCGGGCCCGCGGCACCCGCGTCGCATCCCGTCGCCAATCCAAGAAGGAGAAAAAGGGTCCGAGCTTTCATCGTGAGGTCCGGGTGATCCGAAGGCTGAGCGGTTTCGAGCGATGGCCTCCAATATCGATGGCTCGAACGAGAATTTTGTTTTGTCCAGTGGCGAGGCGCGCCGCGAATCGCCAGCGATCCGTGCCGCGTGCATTCCTCCATTTCGATTTGCCGACCTTGAATTCCACGCGCTCCAGCCCCAGCGGGGCGGCCGCCTTGCCGCGAACGGTGAATCGCCCACCGGTTGTCCGAACTTGCTTCCTGCCCCGCACCCTCGCGGAGACGTCCTCATTTTCGGTGAGAAATCTTTTCACGAATGCGCCGTAGCTCGTTGGAGTGGCGAAATCCGCTGCGACCATCGAGGGGGACCAGCCGGGCGCCCAGGCCCACGCCGCCGAGTGGAGCTGACGGGCCCGCAGAAAATTCCCCACAAAACCCGGACCGAAACTCCTGGCGTCGCCGGGCCACTGCGCCGGATCGCTGAAGTTGAAGCCCCACTCGGTCACCAACACGGGTGCAACCCGACCCACACCCGCAAGAAAAATGTCCAGGGACTGCTCATCGATCGCGCCAAACGCATAGACGTGCCACGTGTACGCGACGTTCGAGTCGGCAAGGGGGGAATCGGCAATGCCTCGCAAATCGAACGCGTAGTTGTTGCCCGTGGCCAGTACGAGATTGCCGCTGAACTGACGCACGACGGCGATGAGTTCCTCGTAATAGGGTTTGATCTGAAACCAGCGGGGAAGCCGGGCGTCGGCGTCATTGGCGTGGACGGGTTCGTTCCACAGTTCGAAGATCACGCGCCCGTCCGAGCCGAATTCCGCCGCAATCCGCGCCCAATAATCCTTCGCGAGCTGAAAATCCGAATCGTAAAAATCCGGATCGTTCGCGGAATTCTCGAAATAGGCATCGGGCCATCCAATCACGTGCCACGTGATGATAACGAATTGACCGTTCGCCAGCGCGGCGCTCACCTCCTCCCGCAGGCGGCCCACGAGGTAATTTTTATCCACGGACTTCCAGGTGCCAGGATGAATGGCGAGCCGGACAACGTTGGTGCGCCATTGGCTGGCGAGCACCGCGTAATCAGCTGCCGGCCGGTTCTGGCGGGCCAGGAGCGGATCAGCCATGCCGACTCCATGCAGAGCGATCCGCTCGCCGCGGTAACGCAGTTCGCGGCCAACGGCGGTGACAGTGGACTGCGCCTCGGCCACGGATGTGACGCCAAGGATCAAACCAATCGCAATCGCGGTGATCAATGTACGCAGTTCCGAAGAGGCTGCCGGAACGGAGCGATGCACCATGAGCCGAGAGTGAGCGGCTCGAATCAAAAAATCCATGTGCCGGGCAGCCCATTTCGGGCTACAGATGCGAAATATTTGCTGTAGCCAACAGCGAAAGGGACTTTTGCCGGACGGTCAATCAATGCGCTTGAGATGGCGCGATCTGGAAAATTTGGAGCGATCCGTTTTGCGGTTTCGAGCCCGCGCACGGGATGGCGACGTCGCGACGGCATTTCTGAGCGCGATTCTCGAAGTGGTGCCTGGCGATGTTGCGGTCGTTGCTCCGCATCTCGAGATGCACGGCGTGCGTTGTTCGGACGAGGAGGTCTTCTGGCTCACGCGCGAATGCACGAAGGACGATATGATGTCCCATCCGGGCATACTTCATCGGTACGGACAAGCGGTGACGGTTTCCGACCGACTCTCGCTGATCCGGTGGCGGCGCACCGCGTGTTACCAAAAAACCTTTCGTGTTCTTGGCATGGTCGATGACCTCGGGATCGATATCCGGTCCGAATCCGGACCGCCGCTGGTGCAGGCGTGCGTGATGCGCGCGGGCTGGCGCAAATTTTCCGACGAGGAACGCGCTCTACTTACCCTGCTGGCAGGACACTATCCTGCCGCCCATCGCGAAGCGGAAACAGCCATTCGCACCCGACTGTCTCTGCAATCGAGTATCGAGGGCGCGATGAATGGTGGTGTCATTTTTGTGGACGAGCGTGCCCGGGTGACGGCGTGGTCGGAACAAACCCGGAGCGCCGTCGCACGCGTTTTTGGTCTGAGTTTAAAAGCCGCAAAATCCCTGCCGCCGGAATTGCGCGACTGGCTCGGAGTCGGATCGGCAACTCCATTTCTACGAACCGGGGGAGGCCGCCGCGCCGAGTTCATTTTCCTGCCCGACCCGGCGGGAGGCGGCGTGATCGTCGTCCGCGGACTGGAACTCGATGTCCCGATTCAGTGCAGGCTGCTCACGCCGCGCGAACGGGAAATCGCCGGTTGGGCCGCGCGCGGATTGCGCAACGCGGAGATTGCCACGCGGCTGGCGGTCTCGCCCGGGACAGTCAAACGCCACCTCGAAAACATTTTCGGCAAACTCGGCGTTCGCAACCGGCTCGAACTCACGCTGTGGGCCCAACGCGCTCCGGATTCGCCCTAGAAAACCAACAAGCGCGTGGTGCCCGCGGATTTTCGACGCGCACTTTTCGATTCCCCATCGTATGGGAGATACCATGGAATATCGACAACTCGGCGGCTCGGGCCTGAAGGTGCCCGCACTCAGCTTTGGCACCGGCACGTTCGGCGGCGCCGGTGAACTTTTTGCTTCCTGGGGCAACAGCGGCGTCGCGGAAGCCACTCGAATGGTGGACATCTGCCTCGACGCAGGTCTGAACCTGTTCGACTCGGCGGATATTTATTCGGGCGGACTCGCGGAGGACATTCTTGGTCAGGCGATCGCGGGCCGCCGTGATGCGGTGCTGATTTCCACCAAAGCGACCTTCCGCTCTGGCGAAGATCCCAACGATGTCGGCTCGTCGCGCCACCACCTCATCCGGGCGGTCGAAGCGAGCTTGCGACGCTTACGCACCGATTACATCGACCTTTTCCAGCTCCACGGTTTTGATGCCATCACTCCGGTCGAAGAAACGCTCACCACCCTCGACGATCTCGTCCGCGCGGGAAAAATTCGCTACATCGGTTGCTCAAACTTTTCCGGCTGGCATCTCATGAAATCTTTGGCCGTATCCGACCGCTACGGACTTTCCCGCTACGTCGCGCACCAGGCGTATTATTCGCTCATCGGTCGGGACTACGAATGCGAACTGATGCCTCTCGGTGTTGACCAGAAAGTGGGCGCGGTCGTCTGGAGTCCGCTCGGTTGGGGGCGTCTCACCGGCCGCATCCGGCGCGGAGCGGCCCTTCCCGAGCAAAGCCGCCTCGCCGCAAAAATCAGCACGGAAGCCGGCCCGCAGGTTTCCGACGAATACCTCTTCAACGTGGTCGATGCGCTTGACGCCGTGGCCGAAGAAACCGGCCACACCGTCCCGCAGATCGCGCTGAACTGGCTGCTTCAGCGTCCCACGGTCGCAAGCGTCATCGTCGGCGCCCGGAACGAAGACCAGCTTCGTCAGAACCTCGGCGCGGTCGGGTGGAATCTCACCGCCGAACAGGTCGCCCGGTTGGACAAGGCAAGTGCCGCGCCCGTCCCCTATCCCTACTGGCACCAGCAGGGATTCGCCGAACGCAACCCGTTCCCGGTAGCCGTCGGACAGGATTGAACCAACCTCCCGCGACGCGCGGGGACTTCGCTCACCGCTGCCGCCAGGAGCGGTCCAGCTCTTCGGGATAGTCCTCCGTCTCAGGCGGCGGCAACAACCGGTTGATGATGCCTTT
>JBGTDR010000151.1:0-88313 GCA_041748215.1 Chthoniobacterales bacterium | reverse complement strand
AGGATGCCGAGGCGGTCGTGCGCGCCGTCCGGCCACCGCACGGCGGCAATGTAGGTGTAGGCGACTGCCCCGCGTTTTTCGTCGAAGAAGGGCGGGGACACCTCGGGCGGAAACGTGGCGGCCGCGTCGGCGAGGCGGTCGCGGATTTCCGAAAAGACCGGTTGGTTGGTGGAGGGAGTGATCGAGTCGATCAACTCAATGGCGACGACGGAAATTCCCGCGCGCGACGTGGTTTCGACGTTTTTGATCGCGGGGATTTCCTTGAGGCGCTGCTCGATGGGCTCGGAAACGAGGGCTTCCACGCGGGCGGCGGACGCGCCGGGGTAGGTCGTGAGGATGAGGGCGTTGCGCGTGGTGATGATCGGGTCCTCGAGCCGGGGCAGGGAGGTGAAAGCGGAGGCGCCCGCGACGAAAATGACGATGATCGTGAGGACCAGCAGGTGTCGGTTCCGAAGGTAGAGCGAGGCAAGTCCGTTCGGCGGGGTAGTGGCGTCGATCATGGCTTGGGCTTCTGGCGAATTCGAAGGGCCCTCATTGCGGGGCCACGGGAGCGGCGGCGACCCGCAGGCCGGGCACGAGTTTTTGCAGGCCCGCGGTCACGACTTCGTCGCCCGCGTTGATTGCGCCCTGCACAAAAACGCGGTCGCTGGTTTCGTGCAGGATCTGAAGTTGACGGCGGGCGATTTCCTGGGTCCCCGGATCGACCACGTAGGCTGCCCACAGGCCGCGAGAGCTTTCGGTGAGTGCCTCGCGGGGCAGCCAAAAACCGGGTCCCTCGAGAGTGCGCGTGATCGGGATTTCCACCAGGTCCCCGGGTCGCAGCTCCGGCGACTCGGTGGCAAAAATCACGTCGATTGTCCGGGTGAGGGAATCGCGAACCGGCAGGATGCGCGTGACCGTGGCCGGCAGGGACGCGGTGTCGTCCTGGGGATGGACGGTAACAACATCGCCGACGGCAAGATCCGTGACCGCCGCCGGTGAGAGCCCGGCGCGGATCTCGAGTCGCCCGGTTTCGACGATTTCAAAGACGGGTTCGCCGGGCGAGATGACGGTACCTTCGTCGATCGTCCGCCGGGCAATGGTGCCGGCGTAGGGCGCAACGAGTCGGGATTTGGAAAGATCGACGTCGATCGCGGCCAGCTGAGCGTCGATGCGCGCCAGTGCCGCGGCGGCGGCATCACGTTGTTCACGCGCCCCGTCGATTTCCTGGGTGGTCGCCACGCGGGATTTGATGAGTTGGGCCGTGCGGTCGAAGTTCGCGGCAGCGAGGTCGCGGGTGGCCTTGGCCTGATCCCGGGCGGCCACCAAATCGGCGCGGCTCATGGCGAGTTGCCGGACGTCCAGCTCCGCCAGCACCGCCCCGGCGGCGATTTTGTCTCCTTCATTGACGTGCAGACAAATGACGGTTCCCGGCAGCTCAAACCCCAGCGCACTGGATCGCGCACTCTCCACTCGCCCCAAAAAATGGTGGGTCGTTTCGTAGGTTGCGTCGGCTTTGACGATCAACGATTCGACCACGGTGGGGCGGCTTTCCGGGCGGCTGGTTTCGTCGCCTTGAGAGCGGAACAGAAAGATCAGTCCAAAGGTGACCGCCAAAGCGGCGACCGTAAAAATCGCGGGACGGGCGAAGCGGGAAAGGATGCGGGATTTCATAAGCGAATACTGTGGGTAATGGAATGACGGGGAGTCACATGCGGGCAAAAAATTAACGGGTGGTGGTCGGGAGGGATTCCCGGGAAAAAAGCGTGTCGCGAACGCGGGTTTCGGCGGCGGCGTAATCGAAGTCGGCGTGGAGGGGTTTCCAACCGACGCCGTCCAGGAAGACGTGGTAGTTGGCCATGAGGGCCTGCCACGGGAATCCCGGCATGGTGGTGAACGGTGTATGGGTTGTTTGGGCAAGCAGGTGCGCCCCTTTGCTCAGACTGATGATGCCGAACAAAATCTGGGCGTCGGGCGGCGCAGAGTCCGGGATGTCACCGAGGGCGCGAGCCTGGCGGATCAGTTCGGCGGAAATTTTCATGCAGGTTCCGTTGAGGGTTCCGAATCGTTGCCGACGCTCTTCGGAGGTTTTTTCCCAGATGGAGGGGTTCTGAAGGAGCTGAAAAAGCGGGAAACCATGGGGATGCACGTGCGCGAGCGTGATATCGGCGACGCCCAGCGCGAGGCCACGCTCGCGGGACAGCCCTTCGTAGGTGAGCGCGCGAGAAAAAAGTTCCTCGCGGGTCCGGAGGTGGAGATTGGTCACCCCGAGGAGCAGATCCTCCTTGGTCGAAAAATGATTATAGATCGTGGCCTTGGAATATTCGATGCGCTCCGCGAGGTGGTCGAGATTCAGACCGAGATACCCGTGCTGACGCATCAAGTCGTCCGCGTGCTCCAAAATCAGGTGCTCGCGGCTCGCCCATTCGCGTTCTTTGCGGTCGGGAATTGCCATTCGGTATCAACGTAAATCTAAAATATGACTTTGAGTCACGAAGTTTTTGGGGATAGCGCCGGTTGTGGAGAATCCGGGTGCGTCCCAATTATCCGCCACCCGGTGGGTGGTGTGAGGGTCATAATCGTGGAGCGCCTCCGAGGTGAATTGATTCCGTCAACACCACCGGAGCGCGTCGCCGCGTCTCCTTTCCCCGGCGGATCAGAAATTCCGCCTCGAGGTCTGCGCTTTACGAGTGACCCGACGGGCTGCCGCATGACGAGCCCTCCGGATGGCTCCGGGGAGACCGCGTCACGGCAATCAAAACACCCGCTGTGCCGAACATCACGAGACTGTAGATCGCCGGGGCGACGGCCATCGCCGGGCTGTTCAGCATGAGCGGGCTTGCGGCAATTGCGATGGCCAGCGTCCCATTCTGCAGTCCGCTTTCGATTGAAATCGTTAATCTCTGCCGGACGTCGATACCAAAGACTTTCGCCGAAAAATACCCGACAGCCATCGTCGACACGTTGAGAACCAGCACGGGCCAGCCGACCTGACGAAAAAATCCGCCCAGGTGGTCCTTCTGCGAAAAGATCGCGCCCGCCAGCACCAGCACGAACAACGCCATCGACGCAAGATTGACCGCCCCGGTCGACCGTCGGCACCAATCAGGCCGCCAATGATTCAACGCCATGCCCAGCGCAGTCGGCACCAGCGTGATCGCCAGGATTTTTCCCACCGAATCCAGCACCGGCAGCTGCCCCGGCCCGTCGATGCCCACGAAATAATCGAGCGAAAAATTGATCAGAATCGGAATTGTCACCACCGTCACGAAACTGCTGATCGCCGTAAGCGTGATCGAGAGCGCAACATCGGCGCGGCACAAATAAGAAATCAGATTCGACGTCGGCCCGCCGGGACACACCGCGAGCACCATCACACCCATCGCCAGCTCCGGCGTTAGCGGAAAAGAGACGGCCACTCCGAACGCGATCAGGGGCAGCACCACGAGCTGATTGGCCAGTCCGACGACCGCGGCCTTCGGCATCCGGAACACCCGAAGAAAATCCGCCACCGTCAGCGACATCCCCATGCCCAGCATGATCACGCCCAGCGCCAGTGGCAGAAAAACCGCCGTCAGAAAATTCGATTCCATCAGTCAGATCGGAGAGAAACGCCCGGCATCATCAGCACCACCGCACGCGCTGTCAGGTCTTTTGATCCGCTGGCTTGAAACCGGGCAAACGAGGGCGACGATGGGAGCACCTGCTACGGGCCACTGCATCCGCTTGAACGTCATGCCGGGCGCGATTGTCGACCCAGCTTCTGATTATTCAGCCAGAGATGCCACCAAGCAAAGTGTGGCTTACGGCGCTTACCGGAGAAATCACAGGCGCTCCGGGGAGTGCCCATCTGAAATTGTCGATCTTCAGGTGCGTCGTGAGGAAATCGGTCATCTCGAGAAGGATCGCGTTGTTGCAGGTCCCCCGCCAACCAGTTGTTCGGCCCGCTTCAGACCATGCGAAAACCGCTGCGGCCTACCGGATTTGCCACGAAACGCGCGATTGCCGGTGGGAAAATCCGCGTGAACGTGAGTTACGGAGACAATTGGGATGCGCAGGGATATTTTTGGCGGTGAGCGTCTCCTGGCCTCGTCTCTGGACGTCGGTTACCGGCGGGCACTCGTCGAATGGCGTGTGTTCCACGGCATTCGTGCGATCAGCATGCCCATGCCGCACGTGTCGGTGATCCCGGCGAACACGAGGCCGGCCCCGACAAATCCCGCGAGCGCGATCCACGCCGAATCAACGAAAAATCCCAGCACCGCGCCGACCACCACCACCGCGCCCGCCGCGATGCGCACCTGACGTTCCAGCGACATCGTTTTTGCTCCCCGCGTGAGCGGAAGTCCCGCCGCTTCCCACGCCCTCACCCCGCCCTCGAGAATACCGAGGGCCGGAAGGTCACAGTCGGCCAGCTTCTTCGCTGCCTGGCCGGCACGGTTTCCCGTTCCGCAAACCAAAATGCAGGCGTCTTTGCCCTGGGCATGCTCCGCGACCGTTTCGGCTCGCAATTCGCTCAGCGGGTGCAAAATCGAACCTTCAATGTGCGACTCCTCGAACTCCGCGGGCGTTCGCACGTCCAGCAATAACACGTTTTGTCCCTCGATCTGTGCCGCCGACCATCTCCGCGCCGCATTTTCCCCGCTTGATGACTGTGTTTTCATTCGATACCATAACGCTATATCGCTATACGGTAATATGCGAGGGAAATCCCGATCCAGATCGATGTCCGACGCCGAGATCGACGAAGTGGCCCGCCTCTTCGCAATCCTGTCCGACGCCTCCCGGCTAAAACTCCTGCGGGCGTTGATGGCCGAACCAATGACCGTTTCCGATTTGATCGAAGCCACGGGCATGAAACAGGGGAACGTCTCAAAACATTTGGGCGTGCTCCTGACGGCACGTTTCGTTGCGCGCGAGAGAGAGGGAAATTTTGCGCGTTATTCGCTCGCGGACCCGAAACTTCACCAGCTTTGCGAACTGATGTGTAAACGCATCGCGGATGACGCCCTCCGGCGCGTCGTGGAACTGTCGCAGTGAATACCTCGCGCCTGAATGAGCCGAAGTCCCGACGCGTTGCGGATGTGATGTGAGTGACACCGCGGACGGAACATTTTAGAGACGACGGCATGAAACGGATCGTTGCAGAAGCGTCCCCGCGCGGTGTCCTTCGCGTTTTTGCTCTGATGGCGATGTTGAGTCCCGCCGCGGCCGAGGCGCAGACGATTTGGGAGGGCAATTTCGATTCGAACTTCCTCACCAACGGAAACTGGTCGCAAGGTGCTCCTAGTCCGTTCGAAATCGCGACTCTCAACAACGGCTCTCTCGCAAACCAACCCGTTCTCAGCGGAAACACGACCGTGGGAGCCGTGATCCTTTCCGCGGGTTCACTGACCATCGGTACCGGTGGCACGTTGACCGCCCCGACGACTACCGTTAGCGGAACCGGCTCGCTCGTTGTTCAAAGTGGAGGCGGGATCAATGGTGCCATTCAAATTTCCGGAGGTGCTTTGGCGATCGCGAGCGGCGTAAATCTCGTCTCTGCGACGGCCACCCTCAATGGAGGCACCGTCGCACTGCAGAGCAGCGCATCGATCGGCCCGGTTCAGATTAACGGTGGCATTTTCGCCAACGCTGGCCGGGTGACGGGAAATGCCACGATCAGCGGGGGTCGGATGGAACTCGCGGGCGGTGCCGTCACCGGACTGCTGGATCTGGACTTTGGCACAGTCCGCGCGACCGCCAACACCACACTTGGTGGAGCCCAAGTCGGGGTGCGCCCCGGTTCGTTTGGCGTGTTCGCCGCCAGGGCTGGAACCACGCTGCAACTCAACAACGCGGCAGTCAGTTTCGAGGAGGGCAGCACAACGACCTTCGGATCGGTGACCGACACCGGAATTGTCTCCCTCAGTCCGACCGAGGGTTTCCTGATGAGCAATAACTACGAGGTCATCGTCGCGGGCGGCACCTTGCGTATGACGAATTCCAGTGCCGGCACTATCCTCGGATTTCGCGATGGAGCGGCAGTGGCTGTTCAGACTGGAGCTGCGGTGGATCTGGCCGGATTCGACACGAAAATCGTCAACCTCTCCGGCGGCGGAAGCATTCGCTCGGAGACTTCCGGAGCGGTCACCGTCGAAACCCGTAACAGCGTGCCCACCACGTTTTCCGGCATCATTCAGAACAGTTCGGGCGTCGTCGCGTTGAATAAAACCGGCGACTCGACTCTCACGCTGACCGGCAGCAATACCTACTCTGGCGGCACGACGATTCGTGGTGGCCGGTTGAATGTGCAGGGCAGCGGGACCATTGGCTCCGGAAGCCTGACGTTGGTTGGCGGGACGCTCGGGATTTCCGGCCTCTCCGCGGGAACGTTCACGCAGACTGGAACGCTTTCAGGTCACGGTCGCATCGATGCGACTGATCGGGTGTTTGCGCTTGCCGGGATCCTCGATCCCACCGTCTCGCTGGGCCCGCTTGAAGTTCTCGGCGACTTTAAATTTGAAACCACCGCCAGCGCGAACTTCGCCGTCAACGGTGTCAGCCCCGGGTTGTTCGACCAACTCGACGTGAGCGGAACCCTCACTCTCGGTGGCATTCTTAATCTCACGACTGGATACGCCGCGGAGGTTGGCGACACCGTGAAGTTGTTCGACGGCGGAATCACCGGCTCGTTTTCTGAAATCAACGGACTCGAACTCGGTAACGGCCTGACGTGGGATCCGGGCAATTTGACCGTCACCGGCGAAATCACCGTCGTCCCCGAACCGGGCACGTTGTTCCTGCTCGCTGGAGCAGCCTTTGTCACTCTCCTGCGCCGCTCGGGCGGATTAGTTGCCTGCCGCCGCCCCAGCTGACGTTTTCCGCCAACGTCCCGCCGGATCACGTCGAAGTTTTTTTCTACAGGGATCGCCAACGATTGGCGGAGTCTGCCGAGGGTAGCGGCGGCTTGGTTTGGAACAAACGCGGTGCGCAACAGATGGAGGGCGGGAAGCGCCTCAGGCGGCCTTCGCACTGGTAACCATCGAGAGGAGCGAAGCGGGGTTGATCGTGCGGGCTTTTTCCTGGATTTCCGGCAGGTGGGTCGTGTGCAACTCGCGGGCTTTCGTTTGCAGCGATTGAAAAAGCGCGCGCATGGCGTCGGTGTCGAGGCGGCGCCCGCCAGCGTAATATTTATCTGCGACGTGACCGATGGCGTAGGTCGACGCGAACGAAAACGCGGAACCGGTCACCTGACCAGCAGCTTTGCCACCGAGCCCACCGAGCATTTTTTTCCCCAGCCCGCGCATGAGCTGACGCGCAAACCCCTCGACGACCTGTGAACCGAGGCCTAGCCCAGCGGTGGCGAGAAATTCCTTGATGTGGGCACGATCCAATTCGACGCCGTGCGATTGGCCGATGCGATAAACCATCTTCATCTGCAAAGGGACAATGGCCATCGTCGCGAGCGTTTCCGGCAGTAATTCGAGCGCTCCGTTCAGAATCGCGTAGTTCAGGATCGAGGCGGAATTGTCCGGTCCTGCGGAAGCGGCTTCGGGCGTTCCGGCATCTGCGACGGATACGGCAGGAACCGGCTGAAGCGCGATGGCGGAGGCTTCGTCCTCGACGGTTTTGACGTCTTTCTGACCGAGCCCTAGGCGGGACCGCAGGGTAATGAGAAATTCCTGTTCTTCACTTGTCACCGAACCTCCCGCCTCGCAGACGCCGAGCGCCATCTCGTAAGCAAGGAGCTTGTCATCGCGGCGCGGCAGGTCAGCCACCACATCCTCCAGCGGAAGCTGACCCATCAGGATGCGGCGGGACAACGACGAAAGATTCTCCGAGCCGACCTCTTCGGCGATCCGTCGCACGGCTTCGCGTTCCTCGTCGGATTTGTCGCCATCGGCAAACGCGGCAAAAAGACAAATGGCAAGCAGGGCGTCGGCGGGGGAAGTTTCAGGAATCTCCATGAGAGGGATGTACGCCGCACAGGCCCGAGTTCAAGCGAGAGAAGTCGGCAAATTCGCAAGCCGTCAGGCTGTGGCAATTAGAAAATTCCACCGGTATGCCTTGGGGCGGCGAAAGCCCCCATCACTTCGAGGCGCTGCCGGTGCGAGACAAGCTGCGACGTATCAACGGCGGTGCGGCGTGACGACAATGGATTCCACGGACGAAAATTCCCCATCGAGACCTTCCGCTCGCACGAAAACGCGAGTGCGCTTCGTGACGACCACAGGAATAGTCCACTTCGTCACCCCGCGAGCCTTCCGCCAGATTGTCTGATCGAGGGAATACCACACTCTCCGGATGCCTGCGTCCGATGCGGCGGTCCCGCGCACCGCGACTTTCGATCTGCGAGCCGAAATGGTTGGGAGATTGGTTCGTATACGGATCGTTGGCGAAATCGACTCAGCATCAGGCGGTTTGCGCTCGACAAACTGGAGTCCATTCAAGCCTGTCCAATCGCCTTCGACGGTTAGCGTTAGCCGGCCGAATTCCCTTGGAGCCGCATTGGTGAAAACCACGTAGTTCTGGTCGAGCCGAAAGTCATTTTCCAAGTTCACCGGGGAGGGCGTGCGGATTGCCGGGCCGTTCGCGTCCGTAAGCGTCACCGTCGTGGCAATGTTGCCCTTGTTGTAGACGTAAGCGTAGACATCGTAGGTTTTTTCGGGATCCAGCCAGGTTATGTGGAAATACACCGGCCCGTAGAGGCCGCTGCCCAGGAGGTGCCCGGGGCTGCGGCCCTTTCCTCCCGCAGTTGTTGGAGGGAGTCCTCCTCCGAATCGAGAATTGTAGGTTGCGGCGATGACGACAGGTGTTTCGTTCCCGGCGACATCTTTGATATCCAGCATGCGGAAACGAGATTGCAGGTCGTAGTGATTCCAATACGGCGGTGAGAGCAACGAGACCGACGACGGGGCGGCTCCGTAACCGAAGTAGATGCCATCACCAAATTGCACATTAATAATTGTCTTGGCCGGGGCGGAAGTGACGAACGCGGCGGCAAGCACGACGCACGCAAAGAAAAGATGGCGAGTTCTCATGGGAGGGGGCAGGTTGATTGGAGGGGGCTGGAGTTTCGACAGGGTATAACCTTCGAGTTAGAAATCAATGAGCAGCCACATTGATCGGACCAAAAACTTTCCCGGCATCGCGGCATAACTCCAAAACCGGAGAATTGCGGAATCGGCGGACGAAATTTTGTTCAATGATTTCGTGAAATCGGTAGTTCACTGTACCGGAAAATCCTTCGAATTCAGCCGAGGTTCTCAGACCGGCTGAAACAACCCGAGGTTCGGAATTTCCTTCAGCGTCGCTTGCGCGAACCGCGCCGAACAAACCAACAAATCAGCCCGCCAAAAGCTGTTAGTGACAGCACCCCGGGCTCCGGGACGATCGCAATGACGAAGAGGCTGTTGTGGTTCAATACCGCCCAGACCGTGTTCGTGTCCGGGTCGTTTCCATAGGCACCGAGGGCGATCACGCCACTGCCGGAAAAATATTCGTCGAAGCTGAGTCCAAAAAACGACTGTCCTCCCGTGGGGTCATTGCCGAACACGGCATTTTTCCACATGCCATCGGCGGGATCCAACCACTGAATGGTCAAGCGGACTTCTCCCGGATCGCCGGCGGCCACGAGATCTTCTTCGGAATAATTCATCTCCAGAACAAATATGTCGTCGCCAGTGCCGGAAAGCTGAAGGACATCGCCAACCGGAAGCGAGCAGCCAATGCTGAATGAGCCTCCCGAAGTGAAGGACATGGCAACCGTACGATCGACGCCCGCCTCGCCGTAACGAAGGACAGCGGAAGTATCCGCTCCGACGGCACTGGTCAATCGCACGCCATCGTAATCGTCGCCGGCCTCGAGCTGCCGGTCGAGCGATCCCGGCCGGGCGACGGCCACGCCGCTGCGTCCATCAGCGAGAGTGTAAAAGAAAGCGATTTCGCCGTTATCGTTGAGGTTTTCCGCGGAGAGGTTCGCTGTGACCACGGTCGATTCGAATAGGGCATCTCCTTTGCCGATGACTCTCCGAAGCTGCCCCGCCGTCCCGGTGTAAATCCCGAAATCTCCGCTGTCCAGGTCGGCTCCGAACGCAACGGCGTCGTTGTTATTGAACGAGAGATTCAGGAAAGTGGAGAACTCGCCGTCCGTGGTCGCAATTGCATCACTCACGGAATCCGGTCCGGTGAAAATTCCCCGCCCGCCGATATCGCGATTTGCGATAAAAGCGACCGTGTCTTTGTCGTTGATCGCCGGTGCGCCGAACGCCGAGTAAGGCCCAGCCGTGGTAACTATCGTGTCGTCCGGGAGGTCATCGCCGCTGAAGATTCCGCCGCCACCTGCCCTCAATTCTCCAAAGAAGACGATGGTTCCCTTGTTGTTGATCGCGGGCCCGGAAAGATTCCTGAAAGGACTCGCGGCGAGGGTGTCTGCAACGGTGTCGGTCGCCGGATCGTTGCCCGTGTAGATGCCGAATCCGCCGAAGGCCGTGATGGCAGGAAAAACGACCGTGCCTTCGTCATTGATGGCCGGACCTCCGAAGCTCCCCCACGGATCCGGAGGGTTGTTGGGAACGTAGTGAACGGCAACTGCGTCGGTTTCGGGATCGTCGCCGGTAAAGATGCCGCTTCCGCCCAGGAAATGTTCCTCGCTGGAATCGACAAACGCGCGGAAAGCGACACCGCCCTCGTTGTTGATGGCCGGAAAGGCGAAGCCATCGTAGGGGCCCGTATCGTCCACGATCGTGTCGGAAATCGGACTTCGGCCAAAAAAGATTCCTCGAACGCCGCTGTCGAGCGAAGCCGCAAAAGCCACTTCCCCTTTGTTATTGATCACGGGAGCCCCGCCGAATCCCGTAAATGCACCCTCCGAGTCAGCGATGCCGAGGAAAGAAAACGTCTGTGCCCTGGCCGTGAGCGCCGAGGCAAGGAAAGCAACGATCCCTGCCGCTGCCAGGCAGTAGGGCAATTTGACGCCAGAAACTCGAACAACGCCCGAAATGTATGCCTTCATAATCTGATTTGTCAGGAAGAGCTGGACCTGAGCAAAGCGCGTTATTCCCAATAATGACACTTCCATTTTGCGACCTTGATCGAATCTTTGCGCGCTGGTCCTGATCCCCTCTCGCTTCGGATATTGTTCAGATCTTTTCGATCCTCGCGCCTTTAAAGGGAATGGCAAATGCGTCGCCGGGGTGAGCCTTGTCAGCAAGTTTGAGGATCTCAGGAAAAATGTGAAACAACCGGGATGCCTGTTCCCAAAGCGGCTGGTGAACCCAATTCGATTTGAGGAAAAACGTCGGATGGGCTCCACGCTTCCAAGCCTCAACTTCGTGTGGATTCCGACTGAAGGCGGTATCTGCCGAGAGGATTATCCAGTCGGGCTGATTAGCCAGCGCGTTCAACCAATCCACGTCGGCGGTATCGCTCTCGAAGCGTTCCCGCAGATGAATTGCAGAGTGTTTGGGTTCGAGAAGACAATGAAGGGCTCGGGCAACGCGTGGCGGAAGAATGTTGTCCAGAAAGAACCTCACGCCGCCAGCGCCATCTCGAATTCAATCGCGTCCCGCACCGAGTCAGGATCAAGTTCATACCAATCCGAGATTTCATCGACGCTTTGGCCCGCCTTCGACGCCGCCCGCAAAACGTCGGTCGCCACACCCGCTGCGGCGGTGATTGGTTGACCGAACTGGCGCCGCGGATCAAGGACAACGGCGCGATCAGTGCCTAGTGGCCACCAACGCACGAGTTCGTTTTTGGAAAACTCCAGTTCTCGGAGCAGAGGCTGAATGACCTGGCGGAAGACGCGCTGGCCTTTCACGACCTCTTCGTATGCAACCCCATCGGCGTCGGTCGTGAGCTCCTCAATAACTTCGACCCCATCCGTCACAAATCGATGGGTGCAGAATGGGTGTTCGATGCCGTAACGACGAAGAGCGACGCTGTGGGCGGAGCGCAGAAGCTTCCATGAAACTCCCGTTTTGAGAAACGCGTTGATAAAGCGAACCTCCTGCAAGTCGAGAAATCCCAGCGAGAGCTTGTCTTCGATGGGATTCAGTTCGCCCTGCCACAGACGGCCGGAGGAATCGGTGTCTTTTTCGGACGGAAGCCCGTTCAGCCAGTAGCGGATTCGTCGTGTCGAAACGCGGGTCAGACGGGAGGCCTCCGGCACAGTGTAAATGCCTTTACCGAGATAATCGAATGAGAGCGCGGCGACCACAGCCGGCAAGTGTTTAACGTTGCGAAATGTTGCAGCTACCTCCGGCGTTCGCAAGCTGTCGCATCCCCGCCCTCGAAATTGGGGCCGGCGAGAAAAGACGTCGATCTGGTCCTTGGCAACCTCCTCTCCGCGCCCCTCAACTGTCAGATGTCAAGACGTGACGCCCAATGGCCTTCACTCCTCGGCCCGACACACCCGTTTGAGCGATCGTGTTTCCGGACGTCTTGCTCGGTTTATCGCCACCCCGGTGCTCGACGAACTCGACCGTTATGAAAACCACCTTGGTTATCCGATGCAGGGGGAGCTCACTCGCCCGTTCAAAACCATGGAAAACGGACTTTTCTACGCCGGGCAGGGAGCCCCCTTGCTCCGTCACCATCGCGCCGCCGACCTCACTCGCGCCCTCGCAGCCGCCATTCACGCTTAAAGGGGTCAATGACTGACGTGGTGCTGACCGAGAGAGAACGGGCGGGGAAGGGCGGCGGGCCGTGCCGATGAAAGATAGTTCCCGCGACCGCGCTCCGGGACAGGTCCGGCCCGCTCACTCAACTTGTGCCAATGTGTATTTTCTCGGACTGGCCCTTTTTGGCTTTTTCGACGCCTTTTGGACTCCCTAGTCTATGTGGGGAACAATTACAGTAATTAGGTAGATGAGAATGAACGATAAAAAAAATGCTGGAATAAAATCTGCATCTAGAACTGAAATGGCCAATAAGCTGAGACAAAAAGCGGCTAGAACAGAATTAAACAACCCAAGACAGCCGAACGGCAGTAATACATTTAGCAATGGGTGTTCATCAGCGAACTTGATGGCGCTGAGTTGTTGGCGATACTCTTCGGCGTTAGTAAATAACCTCCGTTCACACTTAAAGCAGAAATGTTGAGTTTCACTCCGATTAATCAAACCGATACCGTCTACCGGGCCAGATAAGTCTATTGTCATCGCGCCAACAGTCCGGTTGGTATATGTTCTTCTTGTGTAGACCCAATCTTTACATGATGAGCACCAAAAAGATTCAGATGCGGCAGTCTGGAGCTTTGAATGCATGACGTCTGCCTTTATAGGTGCCGCTAAAATCTTATTTTTTGAGTTTTTACTCTTTGTCTGCCTTTTAGAGTGAACTACCGAGGCGGGCAGAGGAAGCGTCTTTACCAATTGGTTCCAAGTTTCCGTCTCGGTCGAGTAGATTAGCGTGTCTTCCGATATGATATTCGCTACTTCATACAAAGCCATTATCTCGGTGGCACTAAAAGGACCGACCGTGCGCTCGTCTTTAAAGTAATAGTATTCCATGCCAATGAGTATTTTGATAGTGGCTGTCGTGCTCTGTTCGTCGACAATGCATCCTATAGAACGCGAATGTGACTGAGTGGTCGGCCAATTGAATCAATCCGGTTCGTCTTTCTAGGCGGTTACCTTTATCCCTTCTTCGCCGTGGACTGGACTGCGAGTTCGCGGAGGATTTTGGGTTCGACCTGGACGGGGCTGTGGGTAAGGAGGTCCTGGCCGCGGTTGTTTTTGGGGAACGCGATGACGTCGCGGATGGATTCGGTGCCGGCGATGAGCATGATGAGTCGATCGAGGCCGAGGGCGACGCCGCCGTGGGGAGGAGCGCCGAAGGAGAAGGCGCGCAGGAGGTGGCCAAATTTTTCCTGCTGTTCGTCGGGGCCGATGCCGAGGGCGCCGAAAAGTTTGGTTTGGAGCTCACGTTCGTGGATTCGGATCGAGCCGCCGCCGAGTTCCACGCCATTAAGCACGACGTCGTAAGCGACGGCGCGCACGTTTTCGTAGGTTCCCGCTTCGAGTTGCGCGACGTCTTCGGCTTTGGGCCGCGTGAACGGGTGGTGCACGGCGGTCCAGGCGTTTTCCTCGGGCAGGAAAGCGAGCAGCGGAAAATCAACGACCCAGAGGAAGTTGAGCTCGGTGTTGTTTTTCGTGAGTTCGAGTAGTTCGGCGGCGCGCAGGCGCACGCGGCCGAGCACTTCGGCGGCGGCGTCCCGTTTGTCCGCTCCGAAGAAAAGGACGTCACCGGTCTGGAAATCGAGGCGTTCGGCAAGGACGGTTTTTTCCGACTCGGAGAAAAACTTGACGATGGGACTTTCCCAGTCGCCGGTGGAGGTGGCCTTGATGTAGGCGAGACCCTTGGCGCCGAGTTCGGTTTTCGCCCATTCCTCCCATTTTTTGAGTTGTTCCTTGGAAAATTTTTCCGCGGCGCCTTTGGCGTTGAGGGCGCGGATGACGCCGCCGCTCGCGAGCACCGATTGGAAGACTTTGAATGAGGAATCGCGAAAGATGTCGCTCAGCTCGACAATTTCGAGGCCGAAACGCAGGTCGGGTTTGTCGGATCCGAAACGGTCGATGGCCTCGCGGTAAGCCATGCGCGGGAAGGGAGTCGGGATTTCGACACCCTTGGTTTCGCGGAAGATACGGGCAAGCAACCCCTCGATAAGCGTCTGAATTTCGAGTTCGTTCGTGAACGACGCCTCAACGTCGATCTGGGTGAATTCGAGCTGGCGCTCGGCGCGCAGATCCTCGTCGCGGAAACAGCGGGCAATTTGAAAATATTTCTCCACGCCGGCGACCTGGAGCAGCTGTTTGTATTGCTGCGGGGCCTGGGGTAGGGCGTAAAACGCGCCGGGCGTGAGGCGGGCGGGCACGAGGAAATCGCGCGCACCTTCGGGAGTGGGGTTTGAGAGGATCGGCGTTTCGATTTCGAGAAATCCCTGTTCGTCGAAATAGTCGCGGGTGGTTTTGGTGATGCGGTGGCGCAGGCGCAGGTTGTGGCGCATATCGGCGCGGCGCAGGTCGAGGTATCGGTATTCCAGCCGCAGATCTTCGTTGGAGACTTTGCCTTCGATGGGGAAAGGGAGGACGTCGGATTTATTTAGAACTGTGAGGCCGGTCGCGACGACCTCGATTTCGCCGGTCGCGAGTTTGGGATTCACCGTGCCGGTGATGCGCGCGGTCACCGTGCCGGTGACCGTGATCACATCCTCGCTGCGCAGGCCATGGGACGCCTCGGCGACAGCGGGATGTTCCTCGGGGCGAAAGACAATCTGGGTGAGGCCTTCGCGGTCGCGGAGGTCGATAAAAATCACGCCGCCATGATCGCGGCGGGAATCAACCCAGCCGGAAAGAGTGACAACGGTGCCGACTGAGGTCGGACGGAGAGCGGCGCAGTGGTGGGTGCGGTAAGACATCGGGTGGTCGGAAGAAACGGGATTGCGGAAAATTTGGATTAACAGGATTGGGCGGAAAGCCAATCGCCGAGCTGGCCCGCAGGCAGGGAGCATTCTTCGCGCGTGGCGAGGACTTTGACTTTCAGCTCCGGCCATTCGGAACCGACGACGACGGCAAAAAATGCTCCGGCGTGTTCGGCGGCCTGGAATTGTTTGCCGATCCGGGCGGCCGCGAGCGGAAAATCCACGCGCCAGCCGGCGTCGCGGAGTTTTTGCGTCAGCCCAAGCGCGTCACGGCGGCGCGCTTCATCAGCAATCACGAGGTAGACCTGGACGGCGGGAGCGGCGGTGAGGGCGGCGTCCCGGAGTTCGCGGGCGTGCGGAGTTTCTTCGACGAGATCGCCGAGGACGACATCGCCCATGCCAAAACCGATGGCGGGCAGGTTCACGGCCTGATCGCTGAGGTCAGCGAGCAACGAGTCGTAGCGGCCACCGCCAGCGAGCGCGCGCAGGTTTTTCCCGCAGTCAAAAAGTTCGAAGACGAGTCCGGTGTAATACGCGAGGCCGCGGACGATCGAAAGATCGACGGTGGCAAATTCTGCGAGGCCGCGGGAGTCGAGTTCTTCGAACAGCGGGGCAAAATGTTCCGGACTGCCGGCGGTGATGAATCCGCGTAAATCGGCGACGGTGAGACCGTGCGGCGCAAGTTTGGCGTCGAGCGAATCCGCCGGTTCGCGCTCGAGTTTATCCACGATTTGGAGCACCGCGCGGGCACTTTCGTCCGAACATCCACGCTCTGCGAGGAAACCAAGCCATGCCCGCCGGTCGCTCAGGCGGACGACAAAATCGTCGCGCGTGAACCCAAGAGCGCGGGGAATCGCGATGGCGAGGCTCAGTATTTCCGCGTCAGCGGCGGGCGAGCCGTCGCCGATGAGATCGGCGTTAAATTGAATGAATTCGCGCAGGCGACCTTTCTGCGGGCGCTCGTAGCGAAAAAACGACGCGATGCTGAACCACTTGAGGGGCTTGCGAAACTGGCGTTCGCGCTCGATCACCATGCGCGCGAGCGTCGGTGTCATTTCCGGACGCAGCGCAACCTCGCGGTCGCCTTTATCGGTGAAGTCGTAGAGCTGGCCGAGGATTTCCGCGCCGCTTTCGTTTTTTTTGGCGTAGAGGTCGCGACTCTCGAGCAGCGGTCCATCCATCTCCACAAATCCGTGCCGCCGGGCCGCGTCGCGGAAGGCGGCGAGCAGGTAATCGCGGCGGGCAAATTCGTCAGGGAAAAAATCCCGGAATCCGGGCAAAGAGCGCATCCGGAATAGGGAATGGGAGTTTGCCGGGCGTGGGAATCAGGAAATCAGGAAAATGCGGGGAGGCGGGGCATTTTAACGCTCAACTTCCAACGCCCAACGTTCAACGCTCAAGGCTCAAGGCTCAAGGCTCAACGGTCAATCTTCCCCCAGGTCAGATCGGAGATTTCCGGGCCAATGGGGAACTCAGGAAATCAGAAAAAAATCGAAGCAATCTGGGAGCATCTGCGGACGAACTTCAGCCTGATTATTACTCAAGATTGGTATCATCGGGGACATTGGTTGGGTTTGTCTGCGGGGTGATTACGGGAAGGTGAGGAGGATTTTTCCGGGGCGCGAGCTGGTTGCGGCGGCGGCGAGGGCGGTGTGGATTTCTCCGAGCGGAAATGTGGCGGCGATGGGGACCTCTAGGGTTCCAGCAGTCATGAGTTCGGCGAGGAACGAAAGCGTACGTGACCGTTCGGTTACCGGCGTTTCTTCGATCCAGTGCCGCAGCCAGAAACCCCGGAAGCTGAGGTTTTTGTAGATCAGCATGCCGTTGGGAATTTTGACGGGCTGGCGGGCCATCGCGCCGTAGGTCACGTGAATGCCGCCGGGCGCGAGCAACTCGGCGAGCTTGAGTGCGGACGTTCCGCCAACGGCATTGAGGGCGAGACGGGGAGGGTGATCGGCAAACGGATGTACTGCGGCGGAGTCGTGGTCTTCGGTCACGATGTAATCGGCTCCGAGGGCCATCAACTCGGCCACGAGTTCCGGGCGGCGGACCACATTAAACGTGCGCAGCCCGAGGCGTCGGGCGAGCGCGATGACGCATCGGCCGACGCCGGAATTCGCAGCATTTTGAGCGATCCAGTCACCCGGCTCGAGTCGGACGAAATCGTGAAGCATCGCGTGAGCGGTGGCGGGATTGACGCAGAGCATTGCGGCCTGGAGCGGATCCGTAGCTGGCGGCACACGCACGACGGAGGCCGCCGGGATGTTGCGGTGGGAGCACCAGCAACCAGGTGTGGTGGTCGCGACGAGATCACCAACGGCAGCTCCATCGACACCGGGGCCGCAGGCGGTCACACGGCCGGCACCTTCGTTCCCGATCACGGCGGGTGGGGCGGGCAGTTTGCCGTAGGCCCCGGCGATGATGTTGAGATCGGCGGGGTTGATCGGTGCGGCGAGCATGGCGAGCTGGAGTTCGCCGGGGCCCGGGGCGGGTAATTCGATTTCGTCCACGCGCAGGACATCGGCGGGATCACCGAATCCGTGGAGGCGGGCGGCGACCGCGATCACGACGCGCGAAGAAAGTCGGCCAGCTCGCGGTGAATTTTTGGACAGAAGATCGGCCAGAGATGAGCAGGCACACCGCAGCGGGAGACGACCGAGGCGCGAAGCCAGCGAGCGCTCGTTGCAGGGACAACCACGAGATCGCCGGGCGTCCACGCCACGTAGGTCGGTACAGTCCATTCGAGAGATTCCAGTCGCGCGAGAAACGCGCTGCCGGGCCGCATCTGGCAGAATCCCGCACCCGGCAACAACCGGGCGATGATCGAACCCTGATGCGGTGTATTCAGGAATGCGGCCCGGTGAATGCGGAGCATCGGATCGGCGAGCCGTGCGGCGCGAATCACGAGGCCGCCCATGCTGTAACCGACGAGGTTGACCGCTTCGCCGATTCGCGCGAGTCGTTCGGCGAGTAGGGAACCTTCCCGTTCGAGACTTGATTGGCCGCTTGAGTCGTAACGAACGATCTCGACGTCACCGACGCCCGAGGTCTCGAGGCGTTGTTTCATTAGCCCGAGGCGGACGGAATTTCCCCAAAGTCCGTCGAGCAAAAATGTTTTCATGGCGGGAGGGTCAGTCGGGCGGCTTCGATTCGCAACCCGCATTTGCTACACGAGGCCATGCAGCCGGTCGGCTTCATCCGGAGCGAGTGGACCGGCGGCAACTGCGGCAAGATTTGCGGCGACGTAGGCCGGCGCCCGCATGGCAACGATAACGTGGTCAACCCCGGGACTGAACGCCACATGTCGCAGCATCGCGCCAGCCACATGGGCGCGTGTCGCGGCAGGATCAGTGCCGCCGCGACGGACGGCGAGGTCCACTCGCCGGTCGAGTTCCCAACCGCGTTCGAAGGGCGAAGTGGCCAGCGTTGTCCAGCCAACCTCCCGGGCGTAGTCAAAAATGGGATCGTTGATCGCACCGCACGCGAGATTTTTTGGCGTCACCACGAAATCCCACGCGTCGCCGTGGTCCTGCACCCATTGCCAGCCACTCAGGATGCGATCCCGGTGATCCGGATTGCCCTGCAGGCTTGTCCAGACGCCGAGAGCCGCGATGCGGCCCTCCGCTTTCCAACGCTGAACGGTCGCGAGTTGGGCGGCATTTTCCGCGTCGACCGGATGCATCACGAGGGCAATACGGCCCTCCCATGCGTCCAATTCTTCCCGCGCTTTGTCCCACCCCGCTTCATCCCAGGCGGTGGGACCGGGCAATGGATCCCTGTGAGCCGGATGACCAAAAAAATTCCAGAGGATTGGTGTGGCGTTCGAGGAGTTGGGCAACGCGGCGATGGCGCGTGCCCAGCCGACCCTCTCGGGCGCGTAGGTCGTGTCAAACGTCGTGATGCCGCGATTCAAACATTCGGCGACGATTTCGTGCTGCTCTTCCGGTGAGGCTGCCGGGTCGGATCCCAGCGGGGCAATGAACGAGTGCCCACCAAGGATCAACTTTTGTTCGCCAAAGGGAGACTTCATGCAGGTGAAAGGCTCCAATTTTGTTCCAAGACGGACTAACCCGTGGGAGCGGGTGAAGGGAATCGAACCCTCGTATGCAGCTTGGGAAGCTGCCGTTCTACCATTGAACTACACCCGCGTGACCCTAGCGCCTGACGTCCTGGGACTATTCCCAGGACTTCACGTAGTTCGGCTGGTTGTTGCGAAGTTTTTTCGGATTGCCTTCCGACCAAACGATAACCTTTTTCCGGACGGTATCGCCAGCAGGGCCGTCAACTTCGTTGTCGTAATCATCGTCAAGCACGATTTCATAGGGCTGACCCCAGGAATCCATGTACTGACCGCCGCCTTCGATCAGGCCATTTTTACCCGACTTGGCACGAGGTGCTTCGAGGAAAACGATGCGACGGGGATTCAGTTCTTCACCCGCAGAGGTGCCGGTAAGAATATCAAAAAGGGCCGAGCTATTGGCATTTCCGCCGCCACCGACGTCGGGAAGTTTGCCGTATTCCGACTCATATCCACTGATCGCAGTGGCGATATTCGTGGCGTCATTTTTCGCCTGCACTCGGCGGGCATTTTCCTGAACGGAACCAACCGCAGGGAAAAGAAGACCCATCAACACCGCGATAATTGCGATGACGACGAGGAGTTCAATGAGGGTGAAGGCGCGTTGGGATGGGGAGAATCTAGCAGGCATAGTGGGAGAAGGTATTGGGGGAATTTCGCGGCTCCCAGTGAGCAAGCAAGCATTTTCTTGTCAACGCCGGGCCGGTTGCGGACACTTTGGTGGTGTCACGCAATTCCCGGAGGTCGAAGTCGAATCCTCCTGCACCCACTGAGACCGGCAGCAGGGCTGGAACATCCCTTCCGAACCTGCGTTCCCGGATCGTCGAGTTGGTTCGTTCCCAGCCGCTCGACAAGGTGGAAATCTCCAAACGCCTGGACTTGGCACCATCCGCGCGGCGCCGGTTGCGCGAACTGCTCGAAACCATGGAAACGGCGGGCGAGATCGTCCGCATTCGCAAAGATCGTTACGTGGTCCCGCGGGAAGCGGACCTCTTTACCGGGACCATCCAGTTCCACGCGAGCGGTGCCGCCCACGTCCTGAACGAAGAGCAGGGGGAAGCGGACCTTTATATCAGCGCGGAGAACACGTGGACCGCGATGCACGGAGACCGTGTGGTGGCGCGCATCGGGACGGATCGCAAACCGCCCGCCGGACCGCCCCGGCCGGGAGCGTCCGCCCGACGGGAAGGCCGCGTCATCCGCATCCTGACGCGAGCCAACGAAACTTTGGTCGGCACCCTGCAGAAATCGAAAAATTTCTTCTACGTGGTCGGCGACGATCCCCGGTTCGTGCACAACCTTTACGTTCCGGAGCCCGAGGCTGCAATTGGTGCACGGCCTGGCGACAAGGTCGTGGCGAAACTGGAGGACTGGCCGTCCCGCCACGTCAACCCGGAGGGTCGGGTGATCGAACTGCTCGGGCGCGCTGGAGCTCCAGGAGTCGACATTCTTTCGATCATTCGCAAATACCGCCTGCCAGAAAAATTTCCGGACGACGTGGTGGCGGAGGCGGATGCAATCAGTCCGACCGTTGACCCGCGGGAGATCGAACGCCGCGAAGATCTGAGGAACCGGTTCATTCTCACGATCGATCCGGACGACGCGAAAGATTTTGACGATGCGATCGAGGTGCAGCGCACGACGAAGGGCTGGAGTGCGGCAATCCACATCGCGGACGTGTCCCATTACGTGCGACCGCGGACGGCGCTGGACCGCGAGGCGGTGGGTCGCGGCAACAGCGTTTACCTGGCGGATCGGGTGATTCCGATGCTGCCCGAGGCACTCAGTAATGGAATTTGCAGTCTGAAACCCGGCGTTGAACGTTTGGTGTTCTCGGTTTTTGCCGAAATCACACGGCAGGGAAAAATTCACAGCGTGCGGTTCGGCCGGAGTGTGATCCGCAGTGCCGCCCGGCTGACGTACAAAGAGGCATTTGCATTGTTGCAGAAACCGCCGACCGACGAGGTGAGCACGCGGGTTCACGTGGCATGGGAGCTGGCTTCGGTGTTGCGGAAATTGCGATTCCAGAGCGGATCGCTCGATTTGGATTTTCCCGAAATCAAGGTGTGGCTCGATGCGCAGGGCGTGCCGGTGCGGTTGGAAAAAGTCGAAAACGACATTTCGCACCAGCTTGTCGAGGAGTTGATGCTGCTGGCCAACGAGGTGGTCGCGCGCGAACTCAAGCTGCGCAACCAGCCGACGGTTTATCGCATTCACGAAGACCCGGATCCCGAAAAACTTGCCGAATACCGCGAGGTCGCGCTGTCGTTCGGCCTCAAGGCCGGCGATCTCACCCGTCGCGAAGACCTCAAGCGCCTGCTCGCTTCTGTCAAAGGCCAGCCATACGAATACGCGATCAAGATTGGCCTGCTCAAAAGTCTGAAACGCGCGACCTACTCGCCGAAACCGCTCGGACATTATGGTCTGGCCAAACCCGACTACGCCCATTTCACCAGCCCGATCCGGCGTTATGCCGATCTGATCGTGCACCGTTCAATGGAGCGTCAGCTGGGTCTCACGAAGTCCGGGCCGTCATCCGGCGAACTCACGTCCACCGCCGAGCACATTTCCAACACCGAGCGCATCGCAGCCGAAGCTGAGCGCGAATCGACAAAACTCAAAAAACTCGAGTTTTTCCAGCGTCAGGTCTCGACGCGCAAGGGGCAGTCGTTCGAGGCGCGCGTCGTGGACGTTCGGAATTTTGGTTTGCTCGTCGAGCTGCCCGAATTTCTGCTCACCGGACTCATTCACGTGTCGACGCTCGACGACGATTTTTACCTCTACGACACCGCCCGCAGCCGATTTGTTGGCAGGAAGACCAAAAAGACCTATGCCGCCGGACAGACCGTGCAGGTGATCGTGGCCCGGGTGGACATGTTCAAACAACAGGTGGATTTCAAAATAGTTTGATCTTGTTTGAAGCGGTTGGTGAGCGATATTCGCCACCCGAGCGGCAAAGCTGTATTTAATCGAATGGACAACATTCTTATGGCCCGTGACTTGCAGATCGAACGCAAGCACTTCTTCATCGAATATCGCGAAAACGAACGCGGGAAGTTCCTGCGCATCACGGAAGAAGCGCATGGTCGGCGCAATTCCATCATCATTCCGAGCACGGGTTTGGCGGATTTCGACCGCCTTTTCGACGAAGTCGCCACATCGGCGCTGGCCGAGTCTGAGCCCGCGTGACGTCCGTCGCGGGGCAATCCGGCACGCGTTGACACACCCGGTGCTCCTGCTATCAAAGGAACCCCCTCGCACCCTTTACTTACCTCCATCCATGTCAAAAAAGCATCTTAAGAAGCCTGAAAAGCCGTCCTCCACCACCAAATCCACCCTCCCGAAAAAGGGCAAATACGTCTATTTTTTCGGAGCGGGCACGGCCGATGGGGATGGATCGATGAAGTCGCTGCTTGGCGGCAAGGGCGCGAACCTCGCGGAGATGACGCGAATTGGACTGCCGGTGCCTCCGGGATTCACCGTGACCACCGAAGTCTGCACACATTATTACGCGAACAAACGTTCGTATCCGGCGGAATTGCGCCAGCAGGTCGACGTGGCTCTCGCCAAGGTCGAGCGGGCCGTGGGCAAGGAATTTGGCAGCAAGGAAAATCCACTGTTGCTGTCCGTGCGATCCGGCGCGCGTGATTCGATGCCGGGCATGATGGACACGATCCTCAATCTCGGCATGAACGACGTGACCGTGGACGTGATGGCCGAAAAAACGGGCAATCCGAAATTTGCGTGGGACAGCTACCGGCGGTTTCTCCAGATGTACGGCGACGTGGTGATGGGTGTGCAGGTGCGTCCCGGCGAAGATCACGAGCCGTTTGAGCAGGTGATCGAGGCGGTCAAACATGAGGCCGGCGTCGAAAAAGACAGCGATCTGAGCGTCGATGACCTCAAGAAGCTCGTTGAGCAATTCAAGAATCTGATTCAGGAGCGCACGGGCAAGGCGTTCCCACAAGATCCCCGCCAGCAGCTTTGGGGTGCGATCGGTGCGGTATTTGGCTCGTGGAACAACGACCGTGCGAAGGTGTATCGCCGCAAATACGGGATTCCGAGCGAATGGGGCACGGCGGTCAACGTCCAGACGATGGTATTCGGCAACATGGGCGAAACCAGCGCGACGGGCGTGGCGTTTACGCGAGATCCGGCCAGCGGCGAAAAGGTCTTTTACGGCGAATATTTGATCAACGCGCAGGGCGAGGACGTCGTTGCCGGCGTGCGGACGCCGCATCCGGTGGCCCAGCTCGCCAAGGAAATGCCGGACGCTTACGCGGAGCTTCAGCAGGTGCGCGAGACGCTCGAAAAACACTTCCGCGACATGCAGGACCTCGAATTCACCGTCGAGGATAACGAGCTTTACATCCTCCAGACCCGCAACGGCAAACGTACTGGCCTCGCCGCCGTGCGCATCGCGACCGAAATGGTCACGGAAAAACTCATCACCAAAGAAATGGCTCTGGCGCGCATCCCGGCGGATTCGCTTGCGCACCTACTAGCGCCAATCTTTGATCGTGAGAGCGCCAAGAATGCCGAAAAGATCGCCAGTGGCCTGCCGGCTGGACCCGGCGCGGCAAGCGGTCATTTGGTCTTCAGCGCGACGACCGCCGTCGAATGGGCGGCCCGCGGTCAAAAGGTCCTGCTCGTGCGGGTTGAGACGTCCCCGGAAGATCTGCGCGGCATGATCGCTGCGGAAGGCATTCTGACGGCACGCGGTGGTGTGTCGTCCCACGCAGCGCTTGTCGCCCGGCAGATGGGCAAAGTTTGCGTCTGCGGAGCGAGCGAACTCAAGATTGACTACGGGTCGAAAACTCTCACCGCGAGCGGCAAAACGCTCAAGGAAGGGGATTACATTTCCATCGACGGCACCGTGGGTGAAGTTTTTGCCGGCGAGGTGAAAACTGCTCCGTCGGAAGTCGTACAGGTGCTGGTGGAAAAATCATTGAAGGCCGAGAAAAGTCGGACCTACCAGGAATTTGCCAGCCTGATGAAGTGGGCGGGCAAAACGGCGAAACTCGCCGTGCGAACCAATGCCGACACACCCGACCAGGTCGCCAACGCCGTGGCGTTCGGAGCCAGTGGCATTGGCCTCTGCCGGACCGAGCACATGTTTTTCGAGGGCGACCGTATCGACGCGATGCGCGAGATGATTCTCGCGACGACGACCGAGGAGCGCAAAACCGCCCTCGAGAAGTTGCTGCCCTTCCAGCGCGAAGATTTCCTCGGCATTTTCAAGGCGCTCGACGGCCTCCCGGCCACGATCCGCCTGCTCGATCCGCCGCTCCACGAATTCCTTCCGCACGAGCGCAGTCAACAGGAAGACCTGGCTCGCAAGCTCGGCGTTGACGTTGAACACATCGTCAAACGCGTCCACGAGCTCCATGAATTCAACCCGATGCTCGGCCACCGCGGCTGCCGTCTGGGTGTGGTTTACCCGGAAATTTCCGAGATGCAGGCCCGCGCCGTGTTCGAAGCCGCTGCCGCTGCGCAGAAGGATGGCGTGAAAGCCCGGCCCGAAATCATGATTCCGCTCGTCGGGTATCCCAAGGAGCTCCAGCTCCAGATCGAGATCGTGCACCGCGTTGCCCGCGAGGTGCAGAAGGAGTCCGGCCAGAAATTCAAATACCTCGTCGGCACGATGATCGAAATTCCTCGCGCGGCATTGGTCGCGGACGAAATCGCGAAGGACGCTGAGTTCTTCAGCTTCGGCACGAACGATCTCACCCAGACGACGCTCGGCATGAGTCGCGACGACTCCGGCAGCTTCCTCCCGGCGTACCAGGAGGCGGACATCGTGGACAACAATCCGTTTGCCACCATCGACCAGACGGGTGTTGGCCAGCTCATGGAAATTGCCCGCGACAACGCGCACAAAACGCGGCCCGACATCAAACTCGGAATCTGCGGCGAACACGGCGGAGAGCCAACCAGCGTGAAGTTCTGCCACCGCCTTGGGCTCGACTACGTGAGTTGCTCTCCCTTCCGCGTGCCCATCGCGATGCTCGCCGCTGCCCAGGCCGTGCTTGAAGAGAACGCCAAAAAGTAGGCGTCAGCGAACTCGACAAAAATCCGGGGGAGGCGGTTGTTCGCCTCCCCCTTTTTTGTTTGGTTGGAGAAAGCGACGGGCACCCGCCCGGCGGATACTTAAAACGTGATGATGGCTTTGCGTCCGTCGTTCAGGAGCTCGAGCAGAGCCTGGTCGAGCTGGGCGAGACGCGCGAGTTCATCGTCGATGCGCGAGGACCGGTTGGGGTTGTCGATCCGCTCGATTTCGAGCTGCTGGGCCAGCAATTTACAGATCGCGATCAATTCTTCGATTTTCGCGAGGCCCTTTTTGTCGATCCGGTTTTCCTTGATCAGCTCCTGATAATATCGCCGCTCGCGGTTGAGCCAGACGACGGCGGCGGGCACGGCGGCCGCACCGCCAATGAGCTGGCCATCCGGAGTGAAAGCAGGGGGGCGGGGCAAATCCGGCGTAACGGGAATCGTGCTTTCGGGCTTCGGATCGACGCCGGTTGTCGAGCGGGCGGGTAACAGGGTCGGCGTAATAAAGAGCATGAGGTTTTTTTTGCTCTGGTTGCGATCCGAGCTTTTGAACAGCTCGCCGAGAAGTGGGATGTCTTTCAGCAGCGGGACACCATTGTCGGCGGTGCGATCAAATGCTTCTTCCAGTCCGCCGATGGCGAGCGAATAGCCGGACCGGACATCAAGAGCGGCATTGTAAACGCGTGAACTCACCACGGGATAAAGGTTTCCCCCAATGTCTTCGAAACGGATGATTGTCGAGATCGTGATGGCGACGTTCAAGCCGATGGATCCATCGTCCATTTTTTTCGGAAGCACGTTAATGATGGTCCCGATGGGTAAATAAGAAATGCTGGCCGTGGTCGTGCCGCCGACGCCGGGGGTGACGCTGGAACTCGAAGCGAGCACCGGGGTATTGACCACGCTGCGAATCACCACCTCGCGATTGTTGCGGGTGAGTACGCGCGGATACGAGACCGTGGTCGTGTCCCGATCATTGAGAAATGCGCGCAACCGCACGGCGAGATTGTCGGCCGAAAGAACGGCGGAGTAGGGAGCGGCGACCGTGGCCGTGTAATTCCGGTCTCCAGTGTAATAATCGAACGTGTCCAGGCCGGCGGGAGGTGTGCCGCTGGCCCGCTGGGCCGTGTTGTCGTTGGTGATGTTGATTGCGCCGGTAGCCGCCACGTTGATGTCGGTGACTTGAACCCCGTAGCCCTCCTGAAGCGTGCCGGCCCAGTCGAGGCCCAGCTGTTTGCGCGGATCCTTGGTCGACTCGAAAAATTTCACTTCGATCGCGATGAGGGCCTGGGGCCGGTCGACGGAGGCGAGATAACCTTCGACCCAGCGTTGCTGCTGACGGGTCGCGACGACGTAGAGTGTATTGGAGTCCGAACTCCACAAGACCTGCTGGGCGGGTTCTTCAGTCTCTTCGGGGCTGGCGGCTCCACCGTCCGGCGAGCGCGGCCGCACCGAACTCGGCGACGTGCCCAGAACTTGATCCGATCCGACCCCGGTGTCCGACAAAACCGAGGCATCAAAACCACTGGTCGGGATGCCGATGAGCGCTCGGATGTCCTTAACGATTTCGATCACGTCGCCGTCCCCATCCTCGGTTTTTTCAACCTTAAAAACGTCGGTCGCACCTTCGAGCGATAGACTCACGTCCGGCCCGGTGCCCGATCCTCCAGTCGTGTTGGTCGCGGTGGAACTTTGCGACTGCGCCGAGGGGTCATAGGTGACCTTCTCCTGCGTGTTGAATTTGATTTTGTAGGTGCGGGCGACGAGTTCCTTGTCGTCGAACGGCCGCAAATACCACACGCCATCTTCGTAGAAGAGCGCCACGCCGTTGGCTTTGGCGATGATTTCGAGGGCGCGAAATGGGCTGGTCCGCAGCGTGAATGTAACCAGTTTTTCCTCCGCTTCGCTGGCTTCCGGAACCGAGACGAACGAAATGCCCGCGTCGTTGGCCAGAAATCGCAGGACGTCGCGCAGTGCCGCTCGATCAAACTCGTAATCTTTCTCCGGGGCGCTTCGCAGCATGGTCGCTTCGGCGCTTTCTTCGCTGTATTGCCCGCGCGCCATCTCGACGGCGGATGCTGGACCCGTGTCAAATCCGGCTGACGTAAGGATAAAAACGGTCGCAAGGCAGAAGCCGATCGTTCGAATTCGTGCCCCGCGCCGCCGCACGTGGGGACTGCCGGAAGGAAGGATGGGGCTGCCGGCTGGTTCGAGGCTCAAGTCGCGAAATGGGAAAGTTGGGGCTTCGCTCCGCCTGCGATGCTTGACGGACTCACTACCGTGCAGGTCTTTGCAATCAAAGTCTTTTCTTGTCCGCGGCAAGGTCTGTTGGTCTAGTGAAATCGCGCTGCAACGGCTCTTTCGATCCTGGTCGATCCCGATTCACCAATTGAAGCCGAAGCATTTAGTCCATCGTTCGACACACCGGAGGCGGCTGGCCTCCGCCGGTGAGCGGAGCGCTTTCACTTTGCTCGAGGGTCTGGTGGTGGCTGCGGTGATCGGCATTCTTGCGAGTATTGGCTACGTGAGCATCGTTTCGCTGGGCGAATCCACCCGGGTGGAAAAACTCCGCAGCGATGTTGCCGTCATTAATTCCGCGATCCAGACTTACCGGGTCAGTGGTGGGAATTCGCTCGCGACCACGAATCCCCAGACGGCGGTCGATCAGTTGAAGAAGTCCGCCACGTCGGCGACGGCCACGACCATCGCCGGCCTGACCGGTGGAATGGTCGATAAACGTTTGCGGGCGGTGATGCAGACGTCTGCCGAAGCGGCGCGCACCGAAGAACGGGCAATCTTCAGCCAGGCGGATCAACGTTTCGAAATTGCGATGTCGGGGGGCGCGGGTGTTCGGCAATTTGTGCTCGATGACGCGCTCGCCGCGGTCGATCCCGGGACGGAGGATCGCGCGCCAGCCACAAAGCTCGCGGACAACGGCTGGGTTTGGGATTACACAGATCGAGAGCCTGCGGCGCGCCCCGGCGGCCCTGCTCTTGCCGGCACTGCCGCTGCTCCTGCGGCGCTGGCTCCACCAACTCCAACCGCCGACCCGCTGACGGCCCCGACTTTTTCTCCCGGAGATGGCAGTTACGAGCTGACCGCCTACCCGATGATGGTCTCCGTCAATAATCCCAATCCGGGCGGCAGTTCGAAGGTGCTTTATTCGCTCAACGGCGCTCCCGAAGACCTTTACACAAATGCCATCGAGGTTGATCCGGGGGCCACGCTCACCGCCCGCGCCGTGACGGTCGATCCTGATCGCTGGATTGACGGTGGCGCCGGGGCAGCCAGTTATGCCGCAACACCCTACCAACTCGAGGTTTCGGTATCACCCGCCGCGCCCACGCTCACGTATCAGCAGGCGGGCGGTGCGATACCCGGCGTGTCACCGCTGGCTCCAGCCCCGGCCCTTGCGGCGATCACCAACCTTGCTCAGATCAACGAACGTTATCGCCCCGATCCCAAAATCTGGTGGCGTTATGACGGTGGAGACCCGCTCGCTGGCGATACTCCGGTCGAGCAAAGCTCGCCGTCCCCCGCGTCCATCGACGTAAGCGTTGGCCGCTGGGCAGCCAGCAGCGCCCTGACGATCCGGGCATCCGCGGAGGGGTCCAGCTCAGAGACGATCACGTTTCTCGCCGGTGAGGGCAACGCATCGGTTGCCGCCACGCCCACCGCGCTGGGAGCACCCACCATTGTTCCGGGCACCGGGATCCGGTCCGCGGACGTGCCCGTGACCATCGAGGCGGCCGCCGGGGGGCCGACTGGAGAGCAGATTTATTACACGCTCGATGGTCTTGATCCCGGCGACAACAACGGGAGTGCGGCGGGCGGGACACTTTACGCCGGAGAATTCCTGCCCGGTGCCGGAACGGCTGGCGTTCTTGTCGTGACCGCGCGTACTTACGGGCCGCCGGGAGCGAGCCAATGGTTCACCCCGAGTAGTCCGGCAACGGCGACCTACACGTCGATCACCACACCCGAGGGTGCACTCGTGGGTAGCGCCACGCTCAACGGGACGTTTGTCGGATCCCTCATTTACGCGACGCCAGCTTCGGGTTCGATGAATAGCATCACGTTCAATTCCAACGCGCGCATTCTCAACGGCAACCTGTATCTACCCGGCACGCCGACGGTTCGCCGCACCAGTGGCACGGTCTGGTCTCCGGCCAACGACGACCAGTTTGCAGCCGTCATCCAGGGTTGGGAGTTCAACGCGGCCGGACAAAAGACGGTGCAAACCACGCCGCGCGTGATCGACGAGGATGGGAGCATCCAGCCGACGAACTATTCCGTGACCTTCAACAACAACGCGCTTCTGGAGGGCAAGGTTGTCCGGCGGCATGATTCCCCGGCATTCCCGGAAGTCGCACCACCGCCCCCTCCGCAGAGTAGCGGCTCGACCAGCCTGAATTCCCCTCCACCCGGACCGATCAGCGCCACCCAGTTCTCCAACGTCACCATCAATTCCAGCGGCGTCGGCGACGTGCGGCTCAACCCGGGAAATTTTAACAACCTTACCGCCAACAATGGCACCGCGTTCGTGCTTGGAGATCCGAACAATCCGGACGTCCCGCAATACTACAGCTTCAATAACCTGACGCTGAACAGCAACAGTGACCTCAAAATTGTCGGCAAGGTGGTCATCACCGTCGGCAACAGCATCACGATCAACAGCGGCTCGGTCCTTGGCAATTCCGCCAATCCCGACTGGCTGCAAATGCAATTCTCGTCGGGCAATTTCACTGCCAATTCCGGTAGCACGATGTACGGTCAACTCGTGATTCCGACGGGCAGTGTCACTTTCAACGCCAACAGCGTTTTCACCGGCAGCGTTACTGCCAATTTCCTGACCATCAACAGCAACAGCGTTGTTTTCAACCTGCCGCCCGTCATTGAGAACTGACCTTTCCTTCCCGATTGCGCGATGAGCGAATCCCTCGCCTCGCCCGCCCTCGAAGCCCGTATCGTCGAACTCGCCGCCGGCGACGGGGTGAGCGATTTTTACGTCACCCCGGGGCAACCGCTCTGCTACAAACACAACGGCCAGCTTCATTACGACGCCCACATTTACGAGCCGTCGTCTCTTCCGGAGCTGGTCCCGGGCTGCCTGGATTACGCTCAGATGATTGGCGACTACCGGTTTCGCGTGAGCCGCATGGTCACCCAGGGCCGTTTTCGCTGGGTGCTGCGCCTGCTGCCGCGCGACATCCCGGAGCCCAGCCAGATCAAAGTCCCACTGCCCGCGGTGAAGACGTTTCTCGAGTCCAAAAATGGGCTGTTTCTCATCTGCGGAGCAACCGGCAGCGGCAAATCCACGACGATTGCGTCGATGGTGAAACACCGCGCGGAACGCCGCCGCGAACACGTCATCACGTTCGAAGATCCCATCGAATTCGTTTATCCAGAGGCGTTGCCGTCACTCGTTTCGCAGCGCGAAATGGGCAGCGACGAAACCAATTTCGGCTACGCGCTTCGGTCGGCGTTGCGCCAGGCACCGGACGTCATTGTGGTTGGCGAGATTCGCGACGGCGAGACGGCCGAGATCGCGCTGCAGGCGTCCGAGACCGGCCATGCGGTGGTGGCCACGCTGCACACGTCGTCGGCGTCACAGACGGTGCAGCGATTTCTGAAGCTGATCCCGAGTGAGCGGGTCGAAGCGGCACAGGCGACGCTCGCCGATACGCTGCGCCTTGTGCTTTGCCAGCGCCTGTTGCTCGATGGCACCCGCGGCAAACGGTTTCCGATTCACGAGGTCCTCCTCCAGTACGATGCCGTGGTGAATCTCATCCGCCGCGGGGAGTTCAAAAAGCTCGATCAGGAACTCGAGACCGGTTGGAAGCGTGGCATGAACGATTTCACCCGGAGCATCGCACAGCGCGCTGAGGAAGGATTTCAGAGCGTCTCACCCGAACCGACCGGGTTCAGCGCCGGCGAAGTCGAGGATTACCTCGCGAAACAGGTGAAGATCCCGGCGTGAATCTGAAGGACATCAAGGACGTGCTGACGTTCGCGGCATTTCGGCCCGAACCCGACGACAGCTCCGCTCCGTGGCGGCCGCGCTTCCCGCACAAACGGACACTTTTGCTGAACATCAGCCGTGCGGCCACGACGTGGCGCTGCCTCGGCAAGGGCGGTCGATTCCTCGAGGGCGGCTCGCAGGAAGGGGAATTCAAGGACGTCGCAACGCAGTGCAACGACGAGTGGAAAAGTCTCTCGGACGATGGCTGGTGCGCCGTCTCGATCAATACCCGCTACGTGATCAGCCTCGAAACGAATCTGTCCCGCAAGCCGGGCGTCGAGGAGGTGATCCGGACGAATCCCCGGAGCGCGCTCGGCTCGCGTTACGAGCGCGGCAAACGTTACGCGCTCACGCACAATCCGGAGAGCATCGCGTCGATCCTGCTCGCGTGCGATGAGGAGCAGATTCGTCGCACCGAAACGACGCTCAAGGAACACGGGCTTCAAGCGGGTCGCATCGCCTGTGGCACGTATGCGCTGCTTTGCCGAGTGCTCGAGGAAACCAACGCCGAACGCCCGTCCGGCGACGGGTCGCGATCCGGGCTCAATCAGCCCGGTGGGAAAAAGGTCGAGCGACTTTACGTGGTCTGCTGCGAAGGTTCGGTGTGCGCGATGTTGCAGTCGGGCGACCTGTGGACCGAGCTGCGTTCGCGCAGCGACCTTTACCACGGCGATCCGGCACCCGTGCTCGACATCCTCCAGCCACTTTGCAGCCGGCTCGACAAGGACGCGGAAGTCCACTTTGTCGCCGAGACCGACGAATCTCCGTTGGTCGAAAAACTTCGCGATCGCCTGCCTTCCGCGGCCGTGACCGATCATTCCCGCAACCATCAGCTCTGGCGGGTCCTCGCCGATCTCTGAGCCGTCCATGTACATCGAACCCCGACAGGTCCACGACCTCAAGACCGAGCGACCGGAGATCGCACCGCCACTGCCGGTGACTCTGCGCATTGTGCCGCTCGGGTTTTATCTCGCTGTCGCAGCCAGCATCGGCATCGCGGGATATTCGATGTTTCAGATTCGCCAGGCGTCCGCCGAACTCGACCGTTGGAATGCCCAGTCGGCCGCCACCCAGACCGAACTCAATCGCACAAAAGGCGAGCGCGCTTCACTCGAGTCACGCGCCAAGCGCGCCTCGGATTTTGTCAATTGGGTCGAGGGATCGCGCAATCTTCAGCCGCTCGTGGCCACCATTTGCCGGAGCATTGGCAGCCGGGCCGCGATCACGGAATTGGCCCTCGCCCGCGAAGACAAAGCCCCGTTTCAAATCAAGGTGAGCGTTGCCCTCCAGACTGACGAGACGCGCCAGCTCGACGCGACGCTTGAAGAGATCACCCGCATGAATTTTCGCCCGTATTCCGCGCAGCAACGTCAGAGTCGGGACCAGATCGACTACGAAGCCACCCTGATCTGGCAGGGGGCTGGTGGCAGTTCCACACCTCCCGCGGAAACGCCGCCCGCCGTCGCACCACCAACGGAAACCGCGCCATGAACAGCAAACACCTCGCCTGCGTCATGCTCGCACTTTTCGCGGTGCTCGTTTTCCAAGGCGCACTTTCGGTGCGCAATCGCCTCAACAAAATGACCGCCGCTGCCGCCGCCGCACAACTGAACGCCACCTCGATCGAGAGCGTGCTCGCGACGGAAAACACGATGCTCGGCGGACTGCGTGACGATTCAAATCAGCTCATTGCCTACCTCGAAGCGTGGCGCGAGCCGCTCAACCAGATTCACACCGCCGAGGCCGGCGAGCTCAACATTGCCGCCCGCATCAAGGAATCCGGCCTGGTCAGTCTGGCCCAGCGGTTCGAGGTCGTGAATTCCACCGTCTCCCCACACATCCCGCGGATCGTCCGTGCCAATCTCACGTTCGAGGATGACTATGCCAAAACTCTCGCGTGGCTTGGCAACATCGAGGCGTCCCTGCCCGCCTCCCGCGTGTCGAATCTCAAGATCGCCCGCGGCCAGAGCGGCAACGACATTCGCCTCGACGTCACCATCGACCTCCCGCTTCTCAGCGCGGAAACGCCATGACCACGTTTCGCTCCACCCGGTTGCTCATCCTGCTTGGCATGGCGGTGTTCGGTGCGGCAGCGGCCGCCCACGCCCAGCGCTCGGTCGGATTGCTGCCCGGCGACAAACAACCCGTTCCCATCCGCCCCGAGGAGCGCAATCCTTTCGCGAAACGCGAGCAGAAACCCGAAATCGTGCAGGACGAACAGGAGGCCGAAACAGAGGAAAATCGCATCCGCAACGTGCTGATGCAGCTCCGGGTGGTCGGCCGCACGCGCGGATCCGAAGGTCGCAAAATCCTGCTCGATGATCTCATTCTCGAGGCCGGAAAAATTCTGCCGCCGGTGATCGCCGGTCAAACCGAGCGGCTCAAAGTCGAAGCCATCTACGAATCCGCGATCGAAATCGTCTGGATCGAGGCTGATCCCGCTGCTGAACCCCGCCGGCTATTTATTCCAGTGAATCTTCAGCCGGGAGTGAGCCGCGCGCTTGGCGGACGTTCGGTCAATCCGCCGGTTCCTCAACCCAGTGTCACCACCGATGCACCCGTTCCGCCCACCGAAGCCCCGGCGGATCTCTGAACTCCGTCCCGGTGCCCGGCATCGATCGGCTGGAGCGGACGCGGCGTTCAGCCTGGTTGAAATCGTCATCGCCGCCGCCATCGCCGCCGCCGTCATCACGACGGCCGTAATGATTTACCAGAATATCACCGCTGCCGCCCGACCCACGGCTTCGTATTCCTCGCTGCCCGTCGGGGCTACAGTGCTGGAAAATCTCTACGGACTCAGCCAGACAAATCTGGACGTCTATTCCGCCCCAAACTACGGCCGCCGGGCCGATGCCGACTTGTTGCGGGATAAATTTTGGGATGACGTTGCGCGGGCGAGCGCTGTCTTTTGCCTCGGAAGGGATGGGCGGAATCCCTCCCGTCCAACTACGATTGCAGTGCCCGCGAACTTCGACGGGCGCACGGTCGGTTCTCCCGAGGCTTTCCGCCAATTATTGCCCGACGCCGGCGAATACGATGCCTATCGAGGCGCGTCGGCCGCCACCAATGCCTCGATTTTTTTGCTTCAACCCTCAGCGTCCGTCGTTGAGCTGTCGGTGCGCGTCATCTACGACATCGACCTCGTGCCGATTGGTTCGGACGGGACCTACGCCGCGGTCACACGCCACGAGGCCGGCGTGCTCACGGATTATTACGATATCTTTTATCCAGCCGTGGACGGCGCAACGGTGGCATTCAATCCGCTGGTTGTCGCATTCGAGCGGGCGGCGCGAAAAAATTTCGTCGAAGGTGACGCCATCGACCGGCTCAAAATCGCGCGTGGACGCCCGTTTTATTTTGTCTGGTGGCCAGATCCTGCCGTGCCCCGGCTCGAGGCCGTGCCCGCCGCCACAACCTACGCCGCCACCGATCCGAAGGCATCTTATCCGGCAATGGGTGGTCGCACGTCGTTCTTTTTTGTCGTCCCCATGTTTCCGGCCTTATGAAACTGCCGGGTCGATCACGAATCTGCGGCTCTCGACCGGCACATTGTTCCGGTGCGGCCCTTGCCTTCGTGCTCGTGATCATGATCGCGGGCGCGGCGCTCACCGCAGGCTGGCTCGCGGTGATGTCGGCACAAACTGGGTATGTCGACCAATTTTCTGCCGGCGTGAAGCGGCGCATCGCGTTCAACAATGGTCATGCGCTGGCGCAGGAATATCTGCTCGCGCAGGTGCTCACAAAAACCGGTGCGGCGGCCGTGACCGCGACGGTGACGGATTCCGGTGGCGTGGATTGGGGATCAGTCGACATCGCCGCCACCGCGTTCACCCCACTGACAACGACATCGAAATTTGCGGGCTACAATTTTTTTAATCCCGGAAATGGGGATGGTTACGCAGTCAGTCTGACGGCGACCATCACTTCACGCGAGGGCAGCGATGTGACGCGACAGCAGATTCGCCGGTATTTTGCCCGCAGCCGCTCGCCGCTGCTCGGCGGCGATGTTTTTATTGCGGCGCTTCCTCCGGTGGCGATGAGCGTTTCCGGCACGACATATGCCGCGGGCCGGTCTTTGGTGTGGGCGGGCGGCACCTATTCCCTTCAAACCGCGTCATTCACGGTGCCGCCCGTTCCGCCCAGCCTCGGCCTGCTCACCCTTCCGAATGGTTCCGGGCAGAACCAACCCGGTAGCAATTTTGCGTTTCCGCCACTCACGTCCGGAGACGTCGGCGGGGTTCCGGCTTTCAATGGCGCACTCGACGTCGTCGCCAATTCCTCGGGCCTCAACTCCCTTGCCGTTGCCGCAACCACCTACGGAGCGCGGCCGATCCCCGGGGCCAGCGTCCCGGGCGTGACCGATGACGGCGCGGGCCTCATCACCATCGAGATCGGCGACCCGGCTTTTCCCGGAGTGGTCATCACCGGCACGTCGGATCGTATCGTCATCAATGGCCAGATCTCCGACGACGATTACGCCGCAGCGGGAAACCTTGGAGCCGTGAGCATCGTCGTCGTTCAGGATGCCCTCATGAATATCACGTTCAATCACCGGAACGCCCGGCGCGCCGTTCTCGCCATTAAAAAATCCACCCCGGCCGACGTGACGTGTGATTTCCCAAACCCCGGCAGTGGAGGCTGGCGGCTGCTCGTCACGTTGGAAAATGTTCCCACTGTCTGGACTCCGGCGGGCAGCCTCGTGCTCACGGGCGGCATCCAGACGAATTCCGCTCTCAGCGTGACGACCGGCTCACTCACAATAACGCCCGAACTCGATCCGCGCCTGCTCGACCGCCTCACCGCCCGGGACACCTGGGTCGAAAGTTACAACCAATGATTCCCCGTCCGCTGAAATTCGAAACTCCGCCGTTTGCCGCCCGTGGTTATTCGCTCATCGAAGTCCTCGTTGCCGCGGCCATCCTCATGATTGGTGTCGCCGCGACCGCGTCAATGGCCCTCACGATCACGACCCAGGCCGAAGCCAATACGGTGATCAGCCGCATGCTGAATCTTCAGGAACAAGCGGCCCGGCTTTTTCAACTCGGCCTTGATCCCATCGACATCACCACCGTGCTGCCCCGCGATCCCGCTCAGATTTCGCTCACGTTACCCCGCTCGACAAATTCCGTCGTTGGCATCGGCAGTATCGAACAAATCCGCTGCACCATCACTTTCAAATCCAACTTCGAAGCCTTACCGGTGACGGTTACGCCCGAAACGTGGTCCGGCGGCGACCCCAGCGCCCTGCGCACGAGCGTCATCACCGCCGTTCGCGCGTCCATTCGGTAAGTCTGATTCATGCTCAAAAAAGTCACGCTCACTGACACCGAATCCGGCCGGTCCGTCGACGTCCTGATCGATACAGCCAGCGACGAACTCGCCCTGCTCGCCTGCGGCAAGGCGCCCACCGAAGTCGCGAAAATCCACTCGATCACGGGTGCCGACGAATTCGTTTACCGCCGGACGTGGAAACAGCCGTCGATGGACGACCGCGTCGCGTTTTTTTCAGGATTTGGCCGCTGCCTGGACCGCAATATATCCGCCATCAAGAGTCTGGAGCTCCAGACCGGCCGGGTGAAATCCCCAGTCTATCGCGGTGCCATCGCCGAGATGATCAACGAGCTCTCCGCCGGCGAAAAACTCAGTGATGCTTTCGCAAAGTTTCCGGCGCTCTTTCCCGACGACGTGATTGCGCTGCTGCGCGCCGGCGAAGAGTCCGGCCAACTCCCGGCGGTCTGCCTGCAGATTGCCAATACCCAGCGCAAGACGCTCCGCATCCTCAAAAAACTCAAGACCGGCCTGATCTATCCCGCGATCGTGCTTGTCCTAGCGGTTGGCGTGATTGTGGCCATGAGCTTCACGCTCGTTCCCGCCATCTCGAAACTCTACGTCAGCTTCAAGGCTGACCTCCCCCTCGCCACGGTGGCCATGATGACGCTTTCAAACGTTCTCATCAATCAGCCCTACCTCGCGATCCTGCCGTTCGTTGGCCTCTATTTTCTCTTCAAACGCTGGTCGAAAATTTACCGCGTGCCCGAGGTTCAGCGTCTCATTTCCCGGCTGCCCACGGTCGGGCCCATCGTCTTGAAATCCGCCGCCACCGTCAGTTTTCGCACGCTCGCCATGCTGCTCCAGGCCAACGTCCGCATCAGCACGGCGCTTGAAATCACCTCATCCGCCGCCACCCACATCGACTTCCGCATCTTTTTCGAAAAACTTGGCGGCCACATCAGCGACGGCCTCAGCCTGCCCGAGGCATTCATGCTCGAGTCCCACCGCCTTGGCCCCGACGGCCGCATCATCGCCGCTCTCATGCAAAATGCCGCCGAATCCGGTAGTGCCACCGAGGCGCTCGACGAACTCGCCACCGATTACGAGGAGGAACTCGACAACATCGCCAGCCAGATCGACAAAATCCTCGAACCCATCACCATCGTCACGATGGGCGTTTTTGTTGGATTCCTCGTTTACGCCATCTACGGACCGATCTTCAACCTCAGCAAAGTTGTCCTTCCCCAAAAGAAAAAACCCGGCAGTGCCCAGGTGATGCCTGCTCCGGTGCCCTCGCCGTATGGTTTTAAGGAGTGGCGGCTTCCAGCCGCCTGACCGATACGACGGCGGCTGGAGGCCGCCGTTCCTTGGTTTCTAATATCTTACCGCGCGCTCTACATGGTTTCTGCTGGTCGAAATACAGATTCTCCCTACTTGGATTTCAGCTTTGCAGGGCCTCATATCAAGGAGCCAAACCAAACCAAAACATGAAGAATATCAGCCAGTCCGAAAACACCTTCCAAAGCCTCCGTGCCGCCTGTCGCAAGGCGTTCAGTCTGATCGAGCTTCTCGTGGTAATCGCCGTCATCGGCATCATTGCCGCCATCGCGATCCCGAATATCGCCAACCTGACGGAGGGTGCTGGGGATGCGAAGAATCAGCGCAATGCGCAGAACATTGTTTCAGTTTACTCTGCCGCTCGCGCAGCGGGCCACTCTGGTGCAACAACGGTCGACGATGCTGTTGCAGTTGTTACAGGTGCGAATGCCGCTGAAGTAGGAGCGGCAAAATTCCATGTGCCGAACATGGCAACAGCTGATCTCGCTGCGGCCAAAGGATACATGTCCATCGCTGGGTCCGAATTGATCTACAATCCTGCAGGTGCAGCGCCCTCTCCAACCCCATAGTCCTCACACTCTCTGTTGCAGCGCATACAAGCTCCGGCGGGGACGCCGGAGCTTGTTTTTTGACCCGAAGGAATCGCGATGAAGCCACGCCAACTGAACCCAAGGGAGCTGGGACGTCCCGTCCCGGTTCGTTCCATCCCGCGAGCCGAAGGCACGCGCTCTCATCCCGCCCGCGCCGCATTTTCGCTCATCGAGTTGCTCATCACGATCTCGATCATTGGGATTATGGTTTCGATGGTGATTGCGTCGTTTACGAATGCGGCGCAGGACGCGCGAGCGGTGCTGGCGCGTCAGCAGCAGGCCGTGCTCCAGGAGGCGCTCAACAATTGGGCGTCAAAACAGATGTCCGGGCAGGGCAGTGTGGCGGGCACTCGCGGGGCTTACGCAGCCGCGGCGACCGGTGCGGCCAAGCTGGCGTTGGTGAGTCCTTATCTTGACGAGGCGACGTATCAGCATTTCGTGGGCAACACGACCAACGCCAATCAGGTCCGCAGCGAAGCCATGGCGAAAAACGGCGAATACGTGACCTTCTCAGCGTGGGGTACCAACACCTATCCCAAGGTCGAACTCCAGTGAACTCCCAACGTTCAACTTCCAACATCCAGTGTTCAACGTTCCGTGGCCGTGCGTTTTCTCTGGTCGAGGTTCTCGCCGCGGTGGCGTTGATCGGCGTGATCGTTTTTCTGGCGATCCCGAACATTGTTCGCGTGAAGCAGGACAGTGAGGAAAACCTCGCCATCGCCCGGGCGGAGGCCATCAACCTCGCGATGGCTTCGTTTGTTCAGGCTTACGGGTCTGCCGCGGGAACCCAATGGGCTGGAGCAGCTAACGACGAGGCACGCTACGACAAACTCGCCGCTTACCTCGCCTTCGCCCCGGATTCGTTTTCCGATTACCTGCCCTCGGGATATTCCCTCAGCCTGCCCACTGCGATGAGCCCACCGCTGACGAAAGTCGGTCTCGCCGGGCCGGCTGGCGCGATCGATTATTGAGTTACCCGATATGAATCCGTTTTTCCATCGCCGCGGGATGTCACTGGTTGAGCTGGTGGTGACAATGGCGATCCTCGGATTTCTCATTGCGATTGCGGTGCCGCGGTTTGGCGGAGTGATCGACCATTCGCGGCGTGTCTTGACATCCGACGCCATGGCGCTGCTCAATCGCGGGGTGGCTTCTTACAACCAATCGGCAGAAAAGATTCCCGTTGCGGCGGCGTCCGGTGCGGCCGACGAACTGGAAGTCCTCGCGCTGCTTACGACCCGGGACGAAAGCATCCCGGGCTCGCCGTACGTGCCGGCGGAATTTTCCACGACCACATCGAGTGCGACCGACACATTCCGCATGACGTGGTCGGGCGATTTTTTCACCCTTACCCCGCCCGGCACGAGTGGTGCCGGGCTCGTGATCGAAAACTGACCGTGATTGGCCATGCTGCCCCCGGACCCGCCGTGGCATCCTCCGATGTCCAGAGCGAAGGCGGCTGGCATCCCGATGGGCTGGCGGAGTGGCTCCGGAGCCGCAATCTGCGTGTGCCGCTCCAGCCGTTGACCGATTGGGAGAATGTCGACGAGCTCGTGGCCCAGACGAATGACGTGCCGATCGAGGCGTCACTCGAATGGCTGGCGGAACAAAGCGATCTTGTGCCGCTCGACTGCCCGCGCGCGTCGTGCCCGACACGGGCGGAAACGATTTTCCGCCGACTCGCGCGGGCGACCGACGAATCCAATCCGTGGCTTCCGCTCGGCACGATTGGCCCGATCCTGATTTGCGCCCATTTCGATCCGTCGGCCCGGGAGGCGTGGGGCATCCCGCGCTGGCTTTTTATGCCCGTGCTCGTCAAACGGGACCAATACGAGGTCCTGCGCGCCGACATTCTGGCGCGGCTTTCGTTTGGCGCACTGCCGATGTCAAATCCCGTGGAATACAGCCCGGAGCCGCCGCGCGGAGCCGGTCCGCTCGCGATGGCTCGCTGGATGCTCGAGCATTATCCCTTCACCGAAGAGGAGGCGGGACTCCTGCGTGCAGCGGAAGCTGTTTTGGGAGAGAACGATGGCTACGATCCCGCCACGTTCAAGATTCTGCCACGTGATTACGGCGTAGCCTTTTTCCACTCCGCCACCGGCCAGCCGTGTTTTAACCCGGAGTTTGCTCCGGCGCAGTCGTATTTCCCCGACGCGATCCTCGAGAAACACAACGTCTATCCGCTCTATTGCGGGCGGCAGCACGTCTTCCTGCTTTCGCCGGACCGCTCCAGCTACGCGTTCGAAGACGAGTGGGCTTCGACCGGGCAGGACGACGTGAAGTTTACGATGGTCCTCGCGGATCCCGAGCGCATCACCGAGACCATCAACCGCAATCGCGGCAACGCGGCGACGGCCTCCACCATCGTCGAGTCCGGCGACCTCACCTATTCCGACACCGGCGCGCTCGTCGAAATCGACGCTGCCGAGATGAGCCGCGTCAATCCCTCGGGCATCAACACCACACCTGAGCAAATCGTGCATTGGGTGCTCTACCGCGCCGTCTCGCTCCGCGCCAGCGACCTTCACGTCGAAAAATTTTACAACACGGCGCGGTTCCGCGTGCGCGTCGATGGCGAACTTCGCGTGATCCATTCCTGCTCCGAGGAATCCCTCCCGCGCTACATCAGCCTCATCAAAAATTATTCGAACATGGGGCAGCGGCGGCAGGCCGCCGAGGACGGGCGTTTCAGCATGAGCATCGGCAAACGCCGCGTCGATTGCCGCGTTTCCGCCATCCCGTGCCGCAAGGATCTCCAAAAGATCACCATTCGTTTCCTCGATAAAAAGGACGGTGTGCGCCAGCTCAGCGAGCTGAACCTGACTCCCCGCCAATCGGGAATCGTCGCCAATGCTCTCGGGCGTGATCAGGGGCTGATTCTGGTCACCGGACCCACCGGCAGCGGCAAAACGACGTCGCTTTACGCGTTCATCAACAGCATCAATCGCGATTCGATCAACATCCACACCGTGGAAGATCCGATCGAGTACGAGATCGAGGGCATCAACCAGACGCAGACCGATCCGATCAACGGTATCAATTTCGCCGAGGGTCTGCGCCGCATCCTGCGCGCTGATCCGGACGTGATTCTGATCGGCGAATCGCGCGACGCCGAAACGGCTTCCGCCGCGGTGAATTCAGCCCTCACCGGTCACCTCGTGCTCACCACCCTGCACGCCAACGATTCACTGCGCGCCATTTCCCGGCTCATCTCGATGGGCGTGCCACCGTATTTGCTGGCTGATTCCCTCGCGCTCTCCCAGGCCCAGCGCCTCGTGCGGCGGCTGTGCAACTATTGCAAACGCCCGACCGCCATCACCGAAGATGAACGCAACATCTTCACGCGTAACCTTGTCCCAATCCCGCCGGATCAGACCATGATTTTCGCCAAATCCGGCTGCCCCGATTGCCACGACACCGGATACGCCGGTCGCATTGCGCTGATGGAAATGTGCCCGATCTCGTCCGAGCTGGCCGACCTCATCGCGCAAAATGCTCCGCAGAGTCGGATGCGCGAGGTCGCCGTCCGCGAAGGTGTGCTCACGCTTTACCAGGAAGGTCTGATCCAGATTCTCGACGGCCAGACGACGCTCGAGGAGGTCGCTTGCCTGAGTTACACCGCACTCGCGTGATGCCGCAGCGCGATCGCGCCGTGGGGCCGTGCCATCCGGCCCCTTGACTTCCCGGCTGGCGCGTCCTAACTCATTTCCATGGCCATTTGCTCACGCGCCTCGCTGCACGTCGCTCGACTCGGGTTGCTCCCGAACCGACTTGGCCTTCTCCTTTCCTGATTTTCCCCTGGCAGTGCTGCGATCCGGCGACGCGGCTGCGGCCGTGATCCCCAATTTTTCCTCCGCCGGAAAAACCATCCATCACCATGTCCGACCACGTTCTGATTTTCGATACCACCCTGCGCGACGGCGAACAATGCCCGGGCGCATCCATGAATTTGCGGGAAAAAATGGAGGTCGCCCGCCAGCTCGCGCGGCTGAACGTCGACGTCATCGAAGCCGGATTCCCGGTCATCAGTGACGGCGACTTCGAAGCCGTGCGCCTCATTGCTGAAGAGATCCGCGGGCCGGTGATCTGCGGCCTGGCGCGCTGCGTTCCCAAAGACATCGATGCCGCCGGTGCGGCCGTAAAAGCCGCTGGCGACCGTGGGCGCATTCACGTTTTCCTGGCCACTTCGGCGATTCACCGTGAATTCAAGTTGAAGAAAGCGGAGGACGAGATTCTGCGCATGGCCGTTGAGAGCGTGAAACGGGCAAAGGCGTTGGTGAAAGACGTGGAATTTTCGCCCGAAGACGCGTCCCGCACAGAGCCTGAATTTCTCGCGCGTGTCGTTGAGGCCGCCATCGAGGCGGGTGCAACGACGGTGAACATTCCGGACACGGTTGGCTACGCGGTCCCCGAGCAATACGCCGCCCTGATCGGCGGACTGCGCGCGAACGTGCGCAACATCGACGACGCGATCATCAGCGTGCATTGCCACGACGATCTGGGCCTGGCGGTGGCGAATTCCCTGGCCGCCATCAAAGCTGGAGCGCGTCAGGTCGAGGGCACGTTCAACGGCATCGGTGAACGCGCCGGGAATTGCGCGCTCGAGGAAGTTGTGATGGCCATCAAAACGCGGCCCGACTTTTTTGGTGATCTGCACACCGGCGTCGTGACCCGCGAAATTTTGAAAGCGTCGCGCCTGATCGCCCGGATGAGCGGTCTGCAGGTCGCCCGAAGCAAGGCCATCGTCGGCGAAAATGCTTTCGCGCACAGCTCGGGCATTCACCAGGACGGCATCCTCAAAAAACGCGAAACGTATGAAATCATGGATCCCGAGGAGGTCGGCTGGGGCGGGACGGAATTGCCGCTGACCAAACATAGCGGCCGCCACGCCATGGCCGCGCGGCTGGAGCACCTCGGATTTCACCTGACCGACGACGAGATCGGCGCCGTGTTCACTCGATTCAAGGAAGTCGGCGACAAGAAAAAATTCGTGTACGACGACGACCTGTCGGCACTGGTCGATGACTCCATCGGCAATACCAACGAGACGTACGCGCTGGAATACATTCACGTGACCAGCGGCTCGACGACCGTGCCGACTGCGACAATTCGCCTGAGCCTGGGCGGCCAGACATTTCAGGATTCCAGTCCCGGAAACGGCGCGGTTGATGCCGCGATGCAGGCCATTGATCGCATCGTGAATCGCAACGGAACCCTGGCGTCCTACCAGGTTGAGGCTGTCACGCAGGGACGCGATTCGTTGGGTGAGGTGACCGTGAAGATCGATTTCGGCGACGGCGAACTCATCACCGGCAAAGGCGCAAGCACGGACGTGATCGAAGCCAGCGCGCGCGCATACCTCAACGCGATCAATCGGGAGGTTGCGCTCAAAGATTTGATGGCGCGCCGTTTCGAATCGTCGGGAGTGTAGGTCGCCGCAATTTCCGCGGGAAATCGCACGCATCTTCCGGAATTTCGGATGACGCCGCGCGGCCGCGGCCTTACATGCTTCTGGTCTCTTGATTTCCATGCCGCCTGCCTATCGCCACATTGGTGTTGCCTCGACATTTTCGCCGCGGTTTCTGGCCGTGCTGGCGGAGGCGGATCGGATCGCGCGGCGCTTTGCCGGGCCTTTGAGCATCGTGCACGCGGCGTCGGAAGATGCCGAGCGCGCGGCTCGATTCGACGCCGCGCTGGCGCAACTCCGGCGCGATCTACCGACCCCGGTGCTCTGGAGCGATCCAGCTCAGGGCCAGCAGCCGTCCGCGGCAATCGTTGCGGCGTGCCAAATGCACCAGGTCGATCTCCTGCTGGCCGGGGCGCTCGAGCGCGAAACCGAACACCGGAACTTCATCGGCGGAGTCGCGCGGGATTTGCTCCAGCACGCCCCGTGCGACCTCCTTTTGATTCCGAAACCCGACGAAACCGTGACCGCATCGTCCGTGATCGCGGTCGAGGTCGATCTCGACGATGCCTCGGTGGACTCGCTCACCCGCGCCTGCGAAATTGCCACCTGCCTCGGTGCTGCGGAGTTGGTTTTCATCGCGGTCGTCACGCCATTCGATGAAGCCAAAGCAGCCGCCCGCAAGGAACCCGCGCGTTCACCAGAGGATCGGCTCGCCGAGATTGTCGACCAGGCCTCGGGTTTCACCGGCGCGGTCGACGTCCGCGTGATTCGCTCCAATACCGGATTTGCCGTCTGTGATTTCGTTCAGGATTCCAACGTGGATTTCCTCATCGTGATCGCCCGGCAGGACAACGGAGCGCGCGTCCTGCCGCCCCACATGGATTGGCTGCTCCAGGTGATTCCATCCAATGTTTTGTTGCTGACCCGCAAAGACTGAATCGCGCCCGCAGGCGGCTCTTGTCATTTTGCAGGTCGGTGGGACACCATGCGGCTCCAATGGCAAAGGCAGTCGAGACGCGCGCGGGGGGGTGGACGGAACGCTGGTGGCCGCTGGTCGCCGCGCTGATCGGGGCAGTTTTTGCCGGTCTCGGCGCTCTGTATTTTGCCCTCGTCGAGGACCGCGCAAACGAGCTCAGCGCCGTCGTGTGGACGTTTTCCCCGTGGGCATTTTTTGTGATCATGCCGCTCGGGCTTGGGCTCATCCTCTACCTGCGCGACAACTTTTTTCAAGGGACCGACGGTACGGGCATCCCGCAGACGATTGCCGCGCTCAAGCTGGGACCAGGACGGGAACGCGATCAATTGCTCTCGCTGCGCGTCGCCTTCGGAAAACTCGTGCTCACCACGATGGGGTTATTTTCGTTTCTCTCCATCGGCCGCGAAGGCCCGTCGGTGCAGCTCGGCGCGTGCTTCATGCATCTCGTCAGCCGGTGGGCGAAATTTCCTGCCCACCTCGTGAATCGTGGTCTCATTCTCGGGGGCGGCGCTGCTGGCATCGCCGCGGCATTCAACGCTCCGATCGCTGGAATCGTGTTCACGTGCGAAGAGATCGGGCGTTCTTTCGAAAAGGAAAACATGGGCACGCTCGTGCGAACTGTGTTGGTCGCCTGTCTGGTCACGATGGTTTTTCTCGGGAACTATTTTTTCTACGGCCAACTCGACGGCGGTCTCCTGCCGCGAGAATTTTTACAGCCGGGTCCGTGGATTGCCGTCGTCCTGATCGGTCTCGCGGGCGGATTTCTCGGCGGTCTGTTTTCCAGTCTGCTCCTCTGGCTCATGCCGATGGTCTCGCGGCAGATTCGCCTTCGCTTCTGGGTGATTGCCCTGGTTTTCGGCCTGCTCTCGGCCGCGCTTGCCGTCGGATCGGGTGGGCTCACGCTGGGCAGCGGTTACGATGCCGCCCGTGCTCTCGTCGTCCAGGGCAGCCCGGAGTATCTCGCCACACTCCCCGCCGACGAGCAGGCCGCGATCGCCGCGCTCGAACCCACCATCGGCCCCGAATACCCGTTCATGCGGGCCGCGGCCTCGCTGCTGGTGCTCCTGACGGGAATTCCCGGCGGGCTTTTCGATCCTTCGTTTTCGGTCGGTGCCGGCCTCGGGAAAATCTCCGCGCCGTGGCTGGCGTGGACCGGCGTTTCGTTCCAGGCGGTCGTTCTTCTCTTCATCGTCGCCTATTTTTCAGGAGTGGTTCAGAGCCCGATGACGTCATTTATCATACTGGTCGAAATGACGGGGATGGTCGCCTTCACGCTGCCGCTCGCGGCGGCTGCGATCATCGCATACGAGGCCTCCCGCCGCGTCTGCCCCGTCGCCCTGTACGAAGCCCTCGCCGAAAACTTTCTCCGGCGGGAAGATTCCCCGTCGCCCGGTCCGGCCTGATCTGTCGGCTCGCGTTCATCCGCAGTCACGGAACCGGCGGAGATCGTTTTCCCGGATCAGACGGATCGCCGGACCGGGGAGGGGGTTGGGCGAATTTCTTGGACTTGGCGGCGGACCATGGCCTAGCGTCCGCGCCGACTTATGAACGTGACTGATCTCCTTCTTTTTGCCCAGGCCGCACCGGGCGCTCCGGCCCCCAATCCCTTGCTGCAGTTCATGCCGCTGGTCTTCATTTTCGTGATCTTTTATTTCCTGCTCATCCGCCCGCAGCAGAAGAAACAGAAAGAGCACCAGAAGCTGATCACGTCTCTCCAGTCGGGCGACCGCGTGGTCACGAACGCAGGCATCCACGGCACGATCACCAACGTCAAGGACCGCACCGTCATTGTCCGCGTCGCCGACAACGTGAAGATCGAATTCGACCGCGGCAGCGTCGTCACCGTACTCCGCGACGGCAAGGAAGAGGGCGAAAAGGTCTCCTGACCCTGATCAGCATTCTGGCGGCTCCGCCGTCGTTGCAGGCTCAAGAAGCGAAAGTCACGCCGTCTTCGCTTCAGTACATGGCGATACTCAGCGGCAAGATTGAGCTAATCGGAAAGCAGAAATCCGCGGTAATCAGGGCGGCCAATCTTTAATGCCAAGTCGTGACCCCATTCCGTTCGATGTCTCCTCGGAGGCCAAAAATTGCTTCTGCGATAAAGGCTCCTATCCTCTTTTCGTGATAAGCCCGAATCGTTCGTCGATCCCTCCCACCGCATGTTCTTTTTGAGTGCCTTTCGGGCTATTATTTTATCTTCCGGGTTGATTTTTGCGACCGACGGCGTTGCAGCCGTGGATTTTCGCGATTTCGGCGCTGACCATGCCAACCCCTCGGGGATTTCCGCCGATGGCTCGGTCGTCGTTGGAAGTCTCGGAGAATTTGGCGGCTACACGCAGGCCTTCCGATGGACTTTGGCGACTGGTATCGATGCGAGCATTGATCCTTCCGAACCGTTCAGCGAGATCCAATCGGCTACCGGCACTTCCGCTGATGGCTCTGTCATCGTGGGTGCAACAAATTATCTGGGCAGTCCGTTTCGGTGGACGAAAGAGAGCGGAGCCGTCTCTTTGGGACCGTTTCCTGGAAACGGTTGGGCTCATCCTACCGCCGTTTCGGCGGACGGGTCGGTCATCACCGGTTACGCGGGGGGTACGCGCGGCACAGAAGCATTTCGTTGGACAGCACAGACTGGAATGGTGGAACTCGGTGATTTTAATCCCATCCAACCCGCGTGCTTTCCCACGGCGATTTCGGCCGATGGCCAAGTGATTGTCGGTGGCGGGCATTCAGCGCCTGGCCGCGAGGAGGCATTTCGTTGGACGGTGTCTACCGGGTTCGTCGGTTTGGGTTTTCTTCCCGGCTCGACGCCGCAACAGAGTCGCGCGACCGGTGTATCCGGCGATGGATCCGTGATCATCGGCTTTACCGGAGCGGGAGAAACCCTTCAGGCATTTCGATGGACAAGCGAGACCGGTCAAGTCGGGTTGGGCGGCCCCCCGGGTGGTCTGGCGTTTGGCGTGTCCGCGGATGGTGGAGTAATTGTTGGCCAGAATCGTGACGGCGCGTTCATTTGGGACGTTGATCACGGGGTGCGTTCCTTGGAATCCGTCCTTGTGACAGAGGGTGTCGATTTAGCCGGATGGAATCTTTTCCGGGCCGTCGCCGTCAGTGGGGATGGCCGGACGATTGTTGGTCTCGGCGTCCATTCTGGAAAGAAACGCGGCTGGATCGTCTCACTGGACGCCCCGCCTTCCATTCCTTCCATTTCGACTGCGAGCGTTGCTCCGCCAATGCTTTCCACTCGGTTTAAACGGACGATGACCACTGTTTCCCGCCGGATTACTCTCTCTGGAATCGTTCGTGGTCGCATGACCAGCGTCTCCTATCGCGTGAATCGTTCGCGAAATTCCGGCTTTGCCTCCGGTGGTGCCGACTGGAGGTTTACCATTCCGCTTCGTCCCGGTCGCAACGTCATCAACGTCTTTGCCGAAGGCCCTGGTGGAAACGCCAAGCCGGTTCGAATCGTTGTCATTCGGCGATAGGCTGGAACAAATCGGATCTGCCGCGCGGAAGAAGCTGCCTCGTGACAGAACGCGAACGGAGTCCGAGGAGATAGCGCGGCCGGTCCCTTGGGAAATTGCGGGAAGGTGGCAGGCTTTCAAAAACGGGAGCGCAGGTGTCGGGCCGTATCCGACACAATCGGTGAGGGGACATCGAATATTCTCCCGAAATTCAGTGGAGTGGAGGTGAATGAGGGTTGCAAAACTCCTCCCCGCGGATTCGAAGATTCTGTTGATTTCCTTGGACAGGCCCGGGACCTTCCATATTCTGCCTGTCCCTTCCGGCGGCCAGACCCTCATCCGTCGCGAGGGTCTTTAATCATTACGTCATGTCTCCTGCTCTCACGTTTGCCTTTGGAATGGTCCTGCTGTGCCTTTTCGGCTGGTATTTTGCCACCGAGATCCCGGGCCGCAAACGCTGGTTGGGGCTGGTTCTGACCGTCTTTCTCGTCGCGTTTTGCATCGAGCAGCTCACGCCGATCGATAAACGCATCCGGCTTGGTCTCGACCTTCAAGGCGGAACGTCGTTCCTGATTCGCCTGGTGCGGGAAAATCCCGATGACGTTGTTTCGCGCGATCTGCTGGATCGGGCCGTCGAGGTGATTCGCAAGCGGGTGGACGCCGGAGGCATTGGCGAGCCGGACATAGCGCCCCAGGGCGACGACCGCATCCTGGTCCAGATTCCCGGACTGGATAATGAGCAGATGAACCTCACGAAGGAGCAACTCCAGCGTGTGGCCAAGCTGGAATTTGCCATCGTTCAGCCGAACAGCGACACGATCCTCTCGCAGATCGAAGCCGGCACCGCGATCATGCCGCCGGGCTACATCGTCAAACCGTACACGCCGGATTCCGACAAGCCGGACGAAACGTTTCGATATCTCGTCAAACGAAACGCGGATTTTGGTGGGGACCACGTGAGCAAAGCGTTCGCGTATTTCGATCAATCCGGCTGGGGCGTGAGCCTCGAATTCGATTCCGAAGGGGCGAGGCGCTTCGACAATCTGGCGGCGGCCAATCGCGGCAACCAACTCGCCATCCTGCTCGACGGGGAAATTCTTTCCGCGCCGACGCTGACCGAAAGCCAGTACGGAGGACGCGCGGTGATCACGGGAAATTTCCAGGAAAAAGAAGCGCGGGATCTCGCGAGTTCGCTGGAAAATCCGTTGCGCGTTCCGGTGCAGATCGAAGAGACGCGCAGCGTGTCCCCGACGCTCGGACTCGATTCGATCCGCAGCGGTGTGCTGGCGGGTCTTTCGGGCCTCGTTCTCGTGATCGTGGCCGTGCTGCTCTATTACCGAACGGCGGGCATCGTTGCCATCGTCGGCTTGCTCGTGAATATCCTGTTGCTGCTCGGCATGATGGCGATGTTTGGTTTTGTGCTCACGCTCCCCGGCATCGCGGGCATCATTCTGACAATCGGCATGGCCATCGATGCAAACGTGCTGATCTACGAACGACTGCGTGAAGAAATGGCGGCTGGCAAATCCCTGCCGGTGGCGCTCAACGGCGCTTACGACAAGGCATTCAGCGCTATTTTCGACGCCAACCTCACGACTCTGATCACGGCGGTCATCCTCTTCCTTGGTGCGACCGGTTCCGTCAAGGGATTCGCGGTGACGCTGACGCTCGGCATCATCGCCTCGATGTTTTCCGCACTGCTCGTCACGCGGACGATCTTCCGCTGGCTCGTCGAGAAAGGCCATCTGCGCAAGCTTTCGATGGTCGATATCATCCCGAAAAAACATTTCAATTTTCTCGGTCAACGCCGAATGGCACTGATCGCGTCGTGCGTGCTGATCGGCGGATCCCTGTTGATTTTTGGGCTGCGGGGTGAGCGGAATTTCGGCATCGATTTCCGCGGAGGTGATCTGGTGGTGGTGGATTCCCAGACTCCGGTCACCGTCGAGGAGGCCCGGGTGTCGGCCCGGCAGGTCGGTCAGGGCGAGGCCGTCATCCAGATGGAAACCGAGGGTACCACAAAAATGCTCACGATCCGTAGTGCGGAGGGCACCGGAGCGGGCATCGTTGATCAGCTGGAAAAGGATTTTCCGGATCGCGGCATTGTCGTGCAGTCGGAGGATACGGTGGGAGCCCGCATCGGCATGGAGTTCGCGCGCCGCGCCCTCCTGGCGCTGGCGTTCGGAATGATCGGCATCCTGATTTACGTGACGATTCGTTTTGAATTTTCCTTCGCTTTGGGCGCGGTCATTGCGGTTCTGCACGACGTGGTGATCACGATCGGTCTGTTTTCGCTTTTCGGCGGGGAACTTTCGCTGGTGATGGTGGGAGCCATCCTGACCATCGCGGGATATTCGATCAACGACACCATTGTTGTCTTTGACCGAATTCGCGAGGCGCTCAAATCGGGCACGGGAGGGTCCGTGCAGAATTTGATGAATAACGCGATCAACGAAACGCTTGGCCGCACGATCCTGACGGGTGGCACGACCGTGATTTCGGTGCTCTGCCTCTACATTTTTGGTGGCGCGGTGTTGAAGGATTTCGCGTTTGCGATTTTGGCGGGCATTCTCGTGGGAACCTACTCGTCGATTTTTGTGGCCGCTCCCATCGTGCTTTGGTGGTCGCGCGTTCGCGGTAAAAGCATTCGCCGTGAGGTTCTTGAGACGGAAACGATGCGCCGGACGTCCAGCGGAGCCGCTTGACCGACGGCCGTTTGGGAAAAATCACGCTTGCGAAGCCACCCCTGGCTGGTTCATTCTCTATCCCCCATTGAATCCGGGACGTTAAGTCCGACCCGGAACTGAGAAAGAAGGTGAAATAAGTTCATGCCCGAAGTTACCGTCCGCAAAGGAGAGCCCATCGACCGCGCGCTCAAGCGCCTGAAGTCGAAGCTCGATAGCGAGGGGATCCTCGACGAGGTCCGCCGCTTGCGCGCCTTCGAGACGCCCACGCAGAAGACCCGCCGCAAGGCGAAGGCCAATGCCAAGCGCCAGAAGCTCAAGATTCGTTTCAATTTTAATCTGAACTAGCTCGCACTTTCGTGCCGAGAATTCTGATTGCCGGCTGCGGTTTCCTTGGGGAAGCCGCAGCCGATTTGTTTTCCGGGGCGGGATGGCGCGTTGCCGGCCTGACGGCCTCGGAACGTTCCGCGGCCGCCCTCGCGACGAAGCCGTTTCCCGTTGTGTGGGCCGACCTCGCGAGTCGGGAGTCGATGATGGCACTTCGCGAAAAGGAAGGAATGTTCGATGCGATGGTGCATTGCGCGAGTTCCGGCCGGGGCGGCGACGACGCCTATCGAGCCGTGTATTTGAATGGCATCGCAAACCTGCAGGCGGCGTTTCCCGAAGCCCGTCTTGTCTTCACTGGAAGCACCTCGGTTTACGCGCAGACGGACGGGAGTTGGGTCGATGAATCGAGCGAAACCGCGCCCGACCGGGAAACCGGGAGGTTGTTGCTTGCCGCGGAATCCCTCACCCTCGAAGCAGGAGGCTTCGTTGCGCGTCTGGCGGGGATCTACGGGCCGGGTCGGTCCGTCCTGATGCGAAAATTTCTGGATGGCTCGGCGGTCATCGAAGGAGATGGGGAAAGGTGGATCAACCAGATCCATCGCGATGATGCGGCCCGCGCAATCGTGCATTTGCTCACGGCCGGCGCGACCTCTGGAATTTACAACGTGGTCGATGACCGTCCCGCGGTGCAGCGTGACGTTTACGGATGGCTGGCGGACCATTTCTCCCTGCCCCTGCCGTCCGCTGGCGAGCGCGACCTCACGCGGAAGCGGGGTTGGACCAGCAAGCGGGTGCAGAACCGAAAATTGCGGGCCACGGGGTGGATCCCCGAATTCCCGGATTACCAAGCCGCCCTGTCGTCGCTGGAAGGCGGCAGACCTGAAATTCCGCTGCGTCAGGGAAGCGGCTCGACGCGTTGAATCACAAATGGCGTTGCGGTCGGACTCGCTGCCGGGGTCGGCGAAACTGACGTGGACTGCGCGGGAGCGCGACCTTTCTCCATGGCAAGGAGCTGGGAAACGGTCACAAACTTGAAGCCTTTCCGGGTCAGACCGTCGAGGGTCGCGGGCATGGCGGCAATGGTGGACGCATGGATGTCGTGCGCGAGCACGATGCCGCCGGCCTGGGTTTTCGAAAGGATCTGCTCGGTCACTCGCGAGGCGTTGCGGTATTTCCAATCCTGTGGATCGACGGACCACATGATCACCTTCTGCCCATAATCCTCGTCGAGGGCGCGGTTAAGCCGGGCATTCGTTGCGCCGTACGGAGGGCGCATGATGGTCGGGCGTTTGCCGATCGCCTTGACGATGGCAGCGTCGGTTCGGTCCATCTGGCTCTTCACGCCCGCCGCGCCAAGCTTCGTCAGTGACGGGTGGTTCCACGTGTGGTTGGCGACTTCGTGACCCTCGGCGTCCATGCGCTGAACGATCTCAGGATATTCTGCGACGCTTTTTCCGACCACAAAGAATGTCGCGGGGATGCCGCGAGCTTTGAGCAGGTCAAGAAGTTGCGGGGTGAGTTTCGGGTGCGGGCCGTCGTCGAACGTGATCGCGATGTACGGACCATCGACATCTACGGAATTGTAAACGTGCTGGCGGGGTTTCGGCGTTGGCGTTGGAGTCGGCGGAACCGGAGTGGGAGTATCGACTGCCTCGGGGCTGGGCGAGGCGGTGGCGTCGCCGGACGGCGCGCTTGAGGAAATGATGGCGTTCGGATCGGACGTCACGGCAGGGTCACCCTGGGTGCGAACGGACTGGCACGCGGCGAAGGCGAATGCGATGGCGAGACCGGTCGCCCAGGGAGCGTGAGATTTCATGTGGGCGGACTCTAAGCGAGGAATCGCTCGAGAATCACGCGAAGTTTGTCGATGGTCTCCTCCCGCCAGTATTCGCGAGGCGTGACGATTGCATCGTTGAGCGCAAAGTGCTCCGGCCAGGAGGGATCGTCCGGAATGCGCGGAATGACGTGGGCGAGGACCTGTTTTGCGGCCGTGGCGTTCGCCTGAAGGTGGGCGACAACGGACTCGACGGTGACGGGATCTTCGTTGGTTTTCCAGCAGTCGTAGTCGGTGACCATGGCCATGGTCGCAAAGGCAATTTCCGCTTCGCGGGCAAGTTTGGCCTCCGGCAGATTGGTCATGCCGATCACGTCGAATCCAAGCTTGCGGTTCGATTCCGATTCCGCGCGGGTGGAAAACGCAGGGCCGTCCATGTTCACGTATGTGCCGCCGGAATGATACGTCTTGCGCAGTGCGGAGCAGGATTGCGCGAGTAGCTGGCGGAGAAAGACGCTCGTCGGTTCGGCAAAACTGATGTGCGCGACAATGCCTTCGCCGAAAAATGTGTGGGCAGCACGGTTGCTCGTGCGATCAAAAAACTGCGACGGCAAAACGATGTCACGCGGCTCGTAACGTTCCTGGAGACTGCCGACCGCAGTGGCGCTGATGATCCACCGCACGCCGAGCATGCGCAAAGCGTAGATGTTGGCCCGGTGATTGATCTCGTGCGGGGCGATCGTGTGGCCGCGACCATGCCGGGGCAAAAAATAGACCCGTCGGCCGTGGAGTTCGCCGCCGAGGATTTCGTCGGAAGGTGGTCCGAAGGGAGTTTCGACCTCGAACTGTTTGTCTTCGACGAAACCTTCGATGTCGTAAAGACCGCTGCCGCCGATGACGCCGACGGCTGGGGTGGAGGGATCTGAGTATTGAGTTTCCACGCGTGGGATGGGGGTTGTAACCGCGTGCGTATTACTGCCTGCCGAGTTCGTTCTTTTCAAGCATTGCCAGAAACTCTTTGAGCGCAGGCGACGGGGAGGCGCTGCGTTTGACCACGGCTCCGAGCGGACGCCACATGTCCGGTTCGTCGATTTCGACGGCAACGAGCGTGCTGCCGCGCACTTCGTCGCGCACACAAATTTCCGGAACGATCGAGACGGCCTGCTCGATTTCGACGGCACGTTTGACGGTCTCGATGTTGTCGAACTCAAGCACGGGTTTGAGTTTCACTCCGCGATCCCGCAGGCGTTTGTCGATCTCCTTGCGCGTTGGCAGGTCAGGTTCAAACGCCACGAATTTGACCGCGGCCAGCTGGTCGAGCCGCACCCGCGGTTTTTTGGCCAGCGGATTTTCGGGGGAACAGATGAGGACAAGCTTGTCGCGCCAGAACGTCATCACCCTCAGACCGGCCTTGCGGGTCGGGTAGGCGACGAGGCCCAGATCACATTCACCGTCGGCGACCGCAGTGTAGACTTCATTTGACCGGCAATACGAGACCTTGACGTCGACGTCGGGGTGGGCCTTGCGGAACAACTTCAAATAGGGCGGAAGCTCGTGAAGGCCGATGCTGAAGACCGTGCCGACCCTCAGCTCTCCGGCGACGACCTGCTGAATCGCCTGAATGCGGTGCCCGAGGCTTTCGTAGGCGTCGAGGATGTTCCGGCTGGCAGCGAGGAACGCCTTGCCCTCCGGAGTGAGGGCAAAATACCGCTTGCCCCGTTCGATCAATCGAACGCTGAACTTCCGCTCGATCGCTCGCACCTGCTGGCTCACCGCGCTCTGCGTGATCCCGTTCACCTCCGCCGCCCGCGAAAAGCTGGTCGTCTCCACGAGGTCGCGGAAGACCTTGAACGTCTCGATTTGCATGACAGGATCGTAATATAAGAAGTTCTAATATCAACTGACGGAGTGCGCTTATTTTCTAATGCATGATCTCACGATGGCCCTGGATGCGGTGCGGCAGCGAGTGGCGGCGGCATGCGTCCGTGCGAGCCGACCGTTGGAAGACGTGACGTTGATCGCAGTTTCCAAAACCCACGGGCCGGAAGCGGTGCGTGCCGTCGCGGCGTCGGGTCAGCGCGACTTCGCCGAAAATCGAGTCCAGGAGGCGGCGTCGAAAATCCCGGAATCCCCGGCCGACTTGCGCTGGCATTTGATCGGCCACCTGCAAAAAAACAAGGTGCGGCGCGCGCTGCCTCTCTTTGAACTCGTGCACGGTATCGATACGGTCGAGATCGCCGAGGCCGTGGATCGCATTGCGGCCGAGGAGGGGTGGCATCCGCGTGTGCTGCTCGAAGTGAACGTTGCGGGCGAAGCCTCGAAATTCGGATTTGCACCCGACGCTCTCGAGCGCGATGTCGAGCGTTTGCTGGCGTTGCCGCGACTGCAAATCGAGGGGCTTATGACGATTGCGCCTTACGCGGATGATCCCGAGGCGTCCCGGTCGCACTTCGCGGCATTGCGGGAATTTCGCGACCGGCTCGCGGAACGGACCGGGCTGCCGTTCGGCACGCTCTCGATGGGAATGAGCGGAGATTTCGAGGTCGCGATCGAAGAAGGTTCGACGTTGGTGCGGGTCGGCACAGCAATCTTCGGGGCCCGTCCCCGGCCCGAGCAGCCATGATCGAATTGGCCGGTTGTCTTTGTGAAACTAACTTGAGTGTGGTAGAGCCGTGCCATGATTTTTCGGAGTAAAGAGCGGCGGGCGCGAGCTGCGGTTATGTTGGGAGCTTGCGTGCTCGCGGTGTCGGGCTGTGGCGGAGGCGGCAACGTGGATTACCTCGGCGGCGGTTACGACACGCAATTCAACCCCGCCAGCGGCAGTGCACCGACTGAGGTAATCGATGACGTGAGTTATTGGGACGGAATGTCTTACGGAGGTGGCGCACCTTCGATCACGATCAATCTCACCGAGCAACGCGCGTATTTTTTCCAGGGCAATCAGCTTGCTGGCGTCGCGCTCGTCGCCACGGGCAAGGAGGGATTTGGCACGCCCGCGGGCACTTTCAAGATCATGGAAAAGATCGTGGACAAGCGGTCAAATCTTTACGGCTACATGTATGACGCATCAGGCACCGTCGTGAATTACGACGCCGATGTGCGAAAGGACAAGGTGCCGCCCGGCGGCCGATTTGAAGGCGCTTCGATGCCGTATTGGATGCGTCTCACGTCAGGTGGCGTTGGCATGCATCAAGGGCCAATCCCTGTCCCGGGATCGCCGGCGTCCCACGGTTGCATTCGAATCAGCAAGGAAGTCATCGAAGATTTTTTCGCCGCCGCGCACGTAGGAATGCCGGTGCGCATCGTCTACTGAACACCGCCCCATCCGCTTCATGAGTGAGCCCACCGACACCGCCTCGCCGTATCCCGAACAATCAATTGGCCGGATGATGGAACCGCCGCTGGCGGTTTTTTCACCACAGCAGACGGTCGCTGAGACCGTCGAAAAGCTTCGGGAAATGGTGAAACAGGCATTCATCACGTATGGGTGGGTGATCGATGATTCCGGGCGGCTCGTGGGTGTGATTACGATGCGTGATCTGCTTTTTTCGGAAGCCACGAAACGGCTCGACGAAATCATGCTGCGCAATCTTTTCACGTTGAAAGCCGACATGCCGCTGCTCGATGCGATGAAGGCCACGCTGGATCGCCACTACCCGGTTTATCCTGTGGTTGATGATGGCGGCAAACTGGTGGGTCTGGTCCGCGGACAAACGATGTTCGAACAGCAGGCAGTCGAGTTGAGCGCGCAGGCCGGTTCGATGGTGGGTGTCGACAAGGAGGAACGTCTCGCCACGCCGTGGCAGCGCAGCCTGCTCTTCCGTCATCCCTGGCTGCAGCTCAATCTGCTCACCGCGTTCATCGCCGCATTTGTCGTTGGTATTTTCGAGGGCACGTTGGAAAAAATTGTGTTGCTGGCGGTATTCCTGCCGGTGCTGGCCGGGCAATCGGGAAACACCGGGTGTCAGGCCCTGGCGGTCACGTTGCGAGGCATGACGCTGGGTGAGTTCAAACCCGGTAGTTTCTGGAAAGCGTTGAGCAAGGAAGCGATTCTCGGCTTCAGCAATGGCGCGCTCGTCGGCATCTCGGCGGGACTCGGTATGTTCATCTACGCGTCGCTGCAAAAGAATCCGCAGGCTCTTGGCCTTGCCGCGGTGACCTGGCTCGCCATGGTGCTCGCGTGCGTGATCAGCGGGATCTCCGGCGTGGTCGTCCCTACCGCGATGAAGCGCCTCGGTGCGGACCCTGCGACCGCTTCGTCGATTTTCCTCACCACGGCAACCGACGTGGTCAGTATGGGAGCGTTCCTCGGTCTCGCGACGTTACTGCTGGTTTAGTCGATGCCGGCAATCATGCGGTCAAAACGGCCGGCGGGATTGGCGTAGGCGGGGTAATCTGAAGGAGCCGCGGCGGACGGCCGGAAGCGCCAATGTTTGTAAGCCCAGAGCCAGAGTTCCGGGCGGGCGCGAATGGATCGCTCGATGCTGTCCCAGCATGCCTGCGTGATTTCGGTGGCGGTCGCATCGGCGGGAAGCTCGATGGCCGGATGATACCGCGCGGTGTAGGTACCGTCGGATCCGGGCACACATTCACACGGAATCAGCGTGACGCCGGTGCGAGATCGCAGGGCGTAAAGCAAAGGGCTAGCCGAGGTCCACAGCCCGAAACAATGAATCGGGATGCCGCCGTGTTTTGGGTCGAGGCTCAAGTCGGTGAGCGCGCCAAATTTTCCTCCCGCTTTGATGACTTTCAGCATGCGAATGATGGCGCGTTCCTGCGGCACGATTTCGTGTCCGCTGGTCGCCCGCAGCCGACTGAACACTGGCCCGAGCAGCGGATTTTTGAACTTTTGGAAAATGACCGGCCCGGTCCGGATGGCGTAAGCGGACGCGTGGCTGAGCCATTCGAAGTTTCCGTAGTGCGCGCAGAAATAAACGACGGGCGCTGCCGGGTCGCGGTGGCACGGGTCGAGATCGAGACCTTCGACGTGGAGAAATTCCCTCCAGCGTCCGTTGGTCAGCCTTGGCGACCAGAATAGGCACAACATCGTGCGCGCGAAGTTTTGGTACGAAGCGCGGGCAATCTGCGCGCGCTCATCGGGTGAATATTTGCTGCGAAACGCCGCGCGAAGATTTTCCAACGCAGCGGTGCGACCGCGGGAATCCACGGCGCAAGCCAGGCCGCCTAGCCAGTTGGCGAGCGGTTCAAGGGCCTCGTACGGCAATAACGGAACGATCGCGGCGACGGACTCGAGCGCCCAGTATTCAAGCCGGTATCTGAAGCGCTTGAAGCCGGTGAATCCGGCCAGCGGGTCGGGTGAAGGAGATTCTTTGGACAGAATTTAGGGAATTATTACGGTTCGATTGCGGCCTCGATGCGCGGGAAAAGTGGGGTGGGTTTTCCGAGCTGATGGCCGTCAGGCAGTCCGCCCCAGGCGGCATGCGAAAGTCGGAATCCGCCACTCACGCCAAGCTGCTCGTAAATTCCGGAGGCGGCTTTTGGCAGCACGGGGGAAAGCAGGATCGCAATGATCCGCAGAGATTCCGCAAGTTGATACAGGGCTCCGTCGAGTACCTTATCGTCTCCGGCCTTTGCCAGCGCCCAGGGTTTCGTCTGCTCAACAAACTGATTGGCCTCGATGGCGAGACCCAGCGCCTTTTCCATAGCGATATTGATCTGAAACTCGTTCATTGCGGTGCCATACGCATTCACGACCTCCGCGGCGCGCCCGCTCAAATCGCCCTCGAGGCTTTGCTTGAGCACGCCCTGGCGGTATTTCGTGGCCATGTTCAGCGTGCGGTTGAGCAGGTTGCCGACGTTGTTCGCCAAATCGACGTTGTAGCGTTGGATGAGGCGCTCTTCGCTGAAATCCGAGTCCTTGCCTGTCGCGATGTCGGCGACGAGATAATATCGCACGGCTTCCGCGCCGTATTGGTCGGCGAGCGCGGCGGGGTCGATGACGTTGCCGAGGCTCTTGCTCATTTTGGCACCGCTGATGTTCCACCAGCCGTGAACGAGGAGCGGCGGGATCTGGTCGTCGGAGAAGCCGAGGCCGTGAAGCATGATGGGCCAGTAAACTCCGTGGGCGGGGACCATGATGTCCTTTCCAATGACGTGGAGTGCGGGCCAGAACGCCTTGAACTCTGCGGAGTCGGCAGGATTTTGTGCATCGAAGCCCGGTGCGAAACTGATGTAATTTACCAGCGCATCGAACCAGACATAGGTCACGAAATCGGCATCGAACGGGAATTCGATGCCCCACGTGAGTCGTGACTTCGGGCGCGAAATGCACAGATCACCGGTTAGTTTTTCCACCGCGTTGCGCAATTCCGTGCGCCGAAATTCCGGTGTCACCAGATCCGGCCGAGCGTCAATGAGCGCAAGCAGCCAGTCGCGGTGTCGAGCGAGTCGGAAATAGTAATTTTCCTCTTCGAGCTCGACGACCTCGCCCCACTCCGGGCCGAATTCGCCTTCGGGTCCGCGTTCTTTTTCGGTGAGAAACTGCTCCTGCCGCACGCTGTAGAAACCGCGCTGGGAGGCTTTGTAGAGCTGGCCCTCGTCGAACAGGCGTTGAAGAATCGTCTGCACGGCGGCTTTGTGGGCCGGCTCGGTGGTGGCCGCCCAGCGGTCGTACGCGATGTCGAGCTTCGCCCAGAGCGCGAGAAACATCGCAGTGACCTCGAGAACGAATTGCTCAGGCGGCACGCCGGCGTGTTGGGAGGCCTGCTGGACCTTTTGACCATGCTGATCGACGCCGGTGAGGAAAAAAACCTCGCGGCCACATTGGCGGTGGTAGCGGGCGATGACGTCGGCGAGCACCTTTTCGTAGGCGTGCCCGATGTGCGGCGCGCCGTTGGTGTAGTCGATCGCGGTGGTGATGAAAAACGGCTTCACGGTTGGAAGGCAATGGAACCACCAAGTCACCACGACACGAAGGAGAAATCTCCGGACGGATTAACTCGGGGCTTGGTGTCCTGGAGGTTAATCTTTCACGATCTTGCCGCCCCACGAAAGGATGCGGGCTTTGCCGCCAGCGCTCTCGGCGTCCTTGATCTGGCCGTTGCGGACGTAAAAAAGCGAAAGACTGGACCAGGCCAGCTGGTCGTTGGGACGCAATTCGGTGGCGCGCAATCCTGCCGTAATGGCCTCGGGGTAGTGGCCGGTTTTCATGAGCGCCATGCCCAAAGCGTGCCAGGCGTCGAAATACTCCGGAGCGGCTGCGACGCAACGGCGGTACTTTTCGACGGCGGCATCGAGATCACCGACCGCGAGGTCGCCACTGGCGTCGTCGAACAGTGCCAGCGTCGCGTCGTCCGGATTGGTCATCGCATCCGCAGGGCTACTGGTCGCCGGGCATCACGAGACCGGCGTTTTCGCGGGCAAACTCGAGCCATTCGAAAAACAAAATCGATTGTTTCCGACTCAGGATGTAGTCGGCGATCTGCTCCTTGCGTTCGGCAAACTCCGCTTCGTCGACTGGTGAACGTTTTTCAAGCCACGTAAAAAATCCGCCTTCGGGCTGCGAGACGTAGCCGGAGATTTCGCCGTCCTTGAGTTGAAGGGTGGCGTCCGCAAATGCGCGCTCCTGTTCGGAGCCGGTGTCGGCAAGCGGAGCGATCTCAGTGAATGGCCGGGTGGTCACACCGGCGGCCGCGGCCGCGTCGGCGAACGATTGGCCTCCCTTGATTGCGGTGCGAATTTTTTCCATGGCGTCGTCGGCTTCCACCTCGAGTGTGGCGGTGGCAAGGGTCCGGCGGACATCGGCGGACAGCTCTTCGCGCGTCTCCTCGAGCGTGAGCTGGCGGGAGGCGGTTTCGCCGGCCAGTTCGAGCACAAAGAATTGGTCTCCGTTTTGGATGACTCCGCTCACGGGTTGTTCCTTGGTGAGCAGGCTGGCCGCGGGAGCGAAGACGGGGATTGGGCCGGCAAGATTTGTCGCGGGTTCGGCGGCACCTTCAGGCGTCTGGACATTTCCCGAGCGATCGAAGTCGAGCGTCGTTTTGATTTCGAGTCCGGCGGACTCCGCCGCCGACGTGAATCCCGAGGTTGCGGCCGCTTCGGCAAATTGGGACGATGCATCCGCGACGGCCTGGAGGGCGTCGATGCGGGCTTTGCCCTCGAGCTTTTTCTGTTCCTCCGAGAGTTCAAACGTGACGTAGCGCACGCTCCGCAGCTCGGGCGTCATGAGCTGGGGCTGACGAATCGCGTAAGCGGCTTCGATTTCATTGTCGGAAAATTCGACCTTGGGGAGATACGTCGCGAGATCAAACGTGACGGCGATCCCGCTGGTTTTTTGGAACGCCCGCGCGGTGTAGGCAACTTCGTCGTCGGTCACGGTCGGCGCGGATTCGACGATTTTCAGGATGCGTTGGAGTTTCAGCGAATTGCGGACACTTTCCTCGATTTCCGCAACGGTAAAGCCCTGCGGACCGAGAGCCGTCTGGACGAGCGTCTCGTACTTCGCGGGGTCGAATTGACCATTGGTCTGGAATGCCGGCATCGCCGTGATCGCGTTTTTGATTTCCTCGATCGTGGGTTCGATGCCGAGCTGCCGGGCTTCGTGGCGCAGTACCATGGTGTTGAACGCAAATTCCCCGGCACTGGCTTCTCCGCCTGCTCCGTCGAGCATGCTGGCGTATTCGGTCAGACCGAGCGCAAGGGCCAGCGAGAACATGCGCGCCGACTTCTGAATCTCAGCCATCGGGACGTCCCGGCCATAAAGTTTGATCGATTGTCCCTCCGCGATCTGGTCGAGCTGCGCCGTGTTGTAGAGCACGACGAAGGCAATGATTGTGAGGAAAGTTACAACGATCATCAGCTTGCGCTGATGGGTCCGCATCCAGGTAAACATCGGGATTAAGCTCGCAAAGGTTGAAAGAAGGAGGGGATGTGATTAAGGAAAGATGACATGAAATCAAGCTCGTCCCGGCATTTCTGGCAACTGGTGTCCCTGAGCTGCCTGCTGATCACGAGTCTGCCGACGGCATGGGCGCAGGATGAGTTGGTTCTCGAGAATGGCCAGCGCCGTCAAGGCGAAGTGGTCGGCGTTTCCGGCGGAAATGTCACCCTCAAAGTCGGTCCGGTGCAATCGACAGTGCCATTGGCACAGGTCAAATCGGCTCGGGTCGCCCTGCCAGCGGAGCTCACGGCCGCGGAATCTGCGCGCGCCAGCGGCAATACGGCCCAAGCGCTTGCGGGCTTGCGCAACGTCGTCACCCGCTACGGGGGGCTGCCTATCGATTGGGTCGAACGTGCTTACGTCATGCTCGGAGAATCGCAGATCGAGCTGGGCCAAACCGAAGAGGCCGGAAAAACTTTTAGCGATTTTACCCGGCTCTACCCGGATGCCGGCGGTCTGGCCGCCGTCTCGATGGCGTCGCTGGACGTTTCGAAGGGTGATTTTGCGGCTGCGGAATCCAAGTTGACGCCCCTGATTTCGGAGGCAGCCAAGGTGCAGTTGGCGGAACCGGCCCAGAGCGCGGCATACGGTCGGGCGTTTTTGTTGATGGGTCGTGTCCGCGAGGAGGACGGCGATTTCCCGGAAGCGTTGCAGAATTATTTACGAACGGTGACGGTATTTTACGCCGACGCGACCGCGGTTGCGGAAGCGCGGCGCCGCGCGGAAGCTCTCATCAACGAGAAAAATGTCATCGCACCGTAGCGAGGCACTTGCTTAAACATCCCCTCCTCACCGCTCGTTTTCTTTTATGAAGTGTCTCCATTCCCTGTCGCATCGGCTCACGGCTTCAATTTTTGCCCTGATTTTTTCGGCTGCCACTCTCTTCGCCCAGGAACCTCCGCCGGAAGCACCTGCGGACGCCGCGCCAGAGAGCATGAGCATTCTCGACACGATTCTACACGGCGGGCCGCTCATTATCATGATCTGGATCGCGATCCTCGTGGTGTCGATCGTGATGGTCACATTCATCATCCAGCTGTTTCTGAGTCTTCGTGACGAGAAGCTGGCGCCGAAAGCACTTGTCGATTCCCTGCGCGCAACGATCGAGGCGGGCAATTACCAGGAGGCCTGGGAAATCTGCCGGGCGAATAAAGCGTATATCGCGAAAGTCCTGCAGGGAGCGCTCGAGCGAATTGGCCGCGGCAAGGACGCCGTCGAGACGGCCCTCATCGAGCACGGTCTGCGCGAGGCTCAAATTCTCAAAACGCAAAATAGCTATCTGTCCGTGATCGGGGTTATTGCTCCCATGATCGGACTGCTCGGCACCGTCATTGGCATGATGGGGGCATTCGCGGTATTGGGACAAACCGGTGTCTCGGATCCGCGGGCACTCGCATTGAGCATCGGTGAGGTGCTCATGGCCACCGCCAGCGGCCTTTTCATCGCGATCCCGGCGTTCATTTTTTATTATTACTTCCGGAATCGGGCCACCATCGTGCTGGTCGGGGCCGACGATAAACTCAATCGCCTCATCGAGGACATCCCGTTTGCAGAACTCGAAGGACTCAAAATTGGCGATAATTTCAGCGCCGGTGCGTTCCCGGGTGCTGAGGGAGCGGGCGTTTCCCGTCGCGTTTCGATGGAACTCACGACCAATTGCCCGGTCTGCAATGGCGCGATCAGTCCCGGACAAAACCCGTGCCCGCATTGCGGGGCCACCCTCGACTGGGCCTAACCAGGCAGTCCCATGTCGGACAGCCCATCCCATTCCGGCCGGAAAAAAAAACACCGGCAGCCTGAACCGGAGGCCGATCCGGAATTTCAGATCGCGCCGATGATCGATATTCTCCTCGTTCTGCTCGTTTTTTTTATGTCGATCAGCTCGACGGAAGTCCTTCAGGCCAGCAAGGATGTGAACCTGCCGGTGGCGAAGGCGGCCAAGGACGCGAAGGAAAATCCCGGTCAGGTGATCATCAACGTGACCTACAGCCAGATCAACAACGCGGTCGCCATCACGGTCAACGAGCAGAATTACCCCAGCCCGGCCGATCTCGTGGCAATGCTGCAGAGAAATGTGACGCAAAATCCGCTTGTCCGCGTGCTCATCCGGGCGGATCGCGACGTGCGTTATGAATTCATGCGCTCCCTGCTTGAAGCGGTGGGCCAGGCGGGAATCGCCAACGTGACATTTTCGGTCGTCGACAAGGACGTGCCGACCCAACCTTAAAATCGATCCAGAAACATGGCAGGCGGCGGAACAAGTGAAGACGGCGACGTGGGATTTCAGATTGCGCCGATGGTGGACGTGGTGTTTGTGCTGCTGCTGTTTTTCATGGCCTCGGCGGGATCGCAGATCATCGAGCGCGAGCTGAACATCAGCCTGCCCAGCGGCCGCTCGGCCGCCAAGGCGGGGCCACCACCAACTCCGATCATGGTCGACATCACCGCGGACGGAAACGTGATCGTGAACAACAAATCCTACGGCACGACCAAAGAGCTGCCTGAGCTGCGAGCCTGGCTCGAAGAGACCATCGAGCGCTTCGGTGGCGATGATCCGGTGATCATCCGGCCAACTCCGGATACGCGCCACGAACGCATCATTGATGTGCTGAACGCCGCGGCGGCCGCCGGCGTGAAGAACCTGACGTTTAGCTGAATCCGGAATTTGCCGCCAGTCCGCGCGAGCGAATTGCGTTTGATCGGACCTACCAGAATCCCCACTGGCGCGTCTGCATAATGTAAACACCAAGCGCGAGGTTGGTGACGGCGTGGGCGACGACGCAAGCGAGCAAGCTCTTGGTGCGGATGGCCACCCAGCCAAAGACAGCACCCGTGATCACGGCGGGTACGAAGTCCGGACCCAAATGCGCGAGAGCAAAGGCGAACGTGACGCCCCAGAAGCTCAGGTGGGTGTATTTCCCAAATGGCACCTTGGTAAAATCTTCGTCGATCAGGTAACGCATCAGAAATCCGCGCCAGAAGATTTCCTCCACCAGCGGCACCACGACGACGAGTCGCAGGAACCGTGCGATCACCGTGCTCCAGTAGAGGCCGGGATTGTCGGCGAATACCTCGGGATCAAAACCGTCCAGGCGCGGTGCCTGGCCAAAAATCCATTGGGGGCTGACCCACATCCCAAAAACCAGGAGGCCGATCACAACGGCAAGCGGCAGGGATTTTTGGGAGCCAAACGCGTACCGCCGCCAGCAAACGACGAGCGCCACGGCGCAGGCGAGCGTCTGCAACGGGTAAATCCAGTAGGCAGGCTCGGCGAGAAGCAGGTTGTCGGATTCGCCGGCCAGGCTCTGAACCAGCGAAACGGCCGCCAGTCCGAGCATAAAAAGTCCGAACGGCAGAACGTGGGCGATCAGCACGGGCCGATCCGACGGAGCAGCGGGTGCGGCCATCAGAATTTGAAGTAGGCCTTGGCGTTCAGGTAGCTGATGCCATTGACGACCCCGCTGAGCCAATCGGTGTCGTTCGGCACTTCGCCGCGCTCGATATCGTCGCCGAGCAGATTGCAGAGGATGCGTCGGAAATATTCGTGACGGGGAAACGAAAGGAAGCTGCGGCTGTCGGTGAGCATGCCGATAAAGCGACTGAGCAGGCCCATGTTCGAGAGGGCGTTGATCTGCCGCTCCATGCCGTCGCGCTGATCGAGGAACCACCAAGCCGAACCGAACTGCATTTTCCCCGCGATGCTGCCGTCGTTGAAATTTCCGACCATGGTGGCGAGGACCTCGTTGTCGCGCGGGTTGAGGTTGTAAAGAATGGTTCTGGGGAGTTGATCGTCGGCGTCGAGGCGATCGAGGAATCGTGAGAGGCCGGTCGCCTGGTCGAAATCGCCGATGCTGTCGAATCCCGTGTCGGGCCCAAGCTGGCGCAGGAGGCGGGTATTGTTATTGCGCAGCGCCCCGAGGTGAAATTGCTGCGCCCAGTCACGCCGGTGATACATCCGGCCAAGCCGATCGAGCATCGCCACGAGAAATACCCCCGCTTCGGTGGGCGAAACCGTTCCCCCGTCGAGACGGCGCTGGAAAATCGCCTCGACCTCGGTTGCGGTGAAGGATTCGGACGGAATCCGTTCCAGCCCGTGATCGGACAGGCGGCATCCCATCCGGTCAAAAAAATCGATGCGTTTTTCGAGGGCGGCCAGCAGATCCTCGTGAGTCTGGATCACGGTTGCGGCGGCGTTGGAAAGCCGCCGAATCTGCTCGGGAAATGCCTCGCTGCCAATCGCCAGATATTTGTCCGGCCGAAAGGTGGGCAGCACCTGGATTTCGAAATCGCTGTCGCGGATCGTCTCGTGGTGTTCGAGCGAATCACACGGGTCGTCGGTCGTGCAGACAACCTCGAATTTGGCTTTTCGCAGGAGATTCCGGACGGAATATTCCGGAGTTCTCAGTTGGGCGGAGGCGGTTTCGTAAATCTTGCGTGCGCTGCGCGGCCCGAGGAAATCACTGATGTCGAAGGTGCGTTTGAGTTCGAGGTGGGTCCAGTGGAAAAGCGGATTGCGCACCGTCCATGGCACCGTCGCCGCCCATTTTTCAAATTTTTCGTAATCGTCGGCGTCACCCGTGATGTAGCGCTCCTTCACGCCGTTGGTCCGCATGGCGCGCCACTTGTAATGATCGCCCTCCAGCCACGCTTGCGTCAGGTTGTCGAACACGCGGTCCGAGGCAATGTGCTCGGGTGACAGGTGCGAGTGATAATCGATGATCGGCTGAAGGGCCGCGGCGCCGTGATACAGGCGGCGGGCGGGTTCCGATTGGAGCAGGAAATCTTTGTCGAGGAATGGTTTCATGTTTCGAGGGGATTAAACGCCGCCGAAGGCGCTGAAGCCTCCGTCCACCGGGATGACCGTGCCGGTGACGAAACTCGACGCGTCACTGCACAGCCAGTGCAGCGCTCCGAGCAGTTCTTCCGGGCGGCCAAATCGGCGCATTGGTGTGTGATCGATCACGCTCTGGCCACGGGCGGTGGGCGTGCCGTCTTCGTTCAGCAGAAGCCGCCGGTTCTGGTCCCCGATAAAAAATCCGGGTGCGATGGCGTTGACGCGCAGTCCTTCCCCAAATTTCGACGCGAGTTCGACGGCCATCCAGCGCGTGAAGTTATCAATCGCGGCTTTCGCGGCGGAATATCCCACGACTCGGGTGAGGGATCGTTGGGCGGCCATCGACGAGATGTTGATGATCGTGCCGCGTCCGGCCTTCGCCATGCTTTCTCCGAAAAGCAGGGTGGGCAGCACCGTGCCCTGAAGATTCAACCGCATCACTTCATCAAAGTCCTCCATGCAGAGATCGAATACGGTTTGATCCGGCAGGATGGTCGCGCCGGGCCGGTTGCCTCCCGCTGCGTTGATCAAAATGTCGATGCCACCCCAGTTCTCCGTCACTGTCGAGAGCGCCACCGTCAGCTGCTCGCGATCCGTGACGTCTGCGATCAGCGGGAGGGCTTCGCCGCCGTCTGCGTTGATTGTGCGGACCATGGAGCCAACGCGTTCCTCGGATCGGCTGAGAATTCCGACGCGAACTCCCGCACGACCCAGGCTGGCAGCCATGGCTCCTCCAAGCGCCCCAGCGCCGCCAGTCACGACCGCTCGTTTCCCCGTGAGTTCAAACATGATCGTGAGACTAAAAGCATGCCACCGCGCCCGCCAAGTGGGGATTCATCGAAACGCGGCGAAACCATGCTGAAGCGTCAGGCTGGCGCAATAGCGTGCCACGATTCCGCCGAATGTGAGGCATTATGACGCTTATTTCGAGTCGCTCGGTACGGCTGTAATTTTTAAATTACTGAATTCAAGCTGCTTATACGATGTAGATGGCGGGTGGCCCGGGCTCTGCTGAATGCAGACGCGGAGCGATAAGCTATGTCAAAAATTTTAGGAATTGATCTCGGCACGACGAATTCGTGCATGTCCGTCATGGAAGGCGGGGAGCCGGTGGTATTGGAAAACTCCGAGGGAGCCCGGACGACTCCGTCGATTGTGGCGTTTTCGAAATCCGGTGAACGTCTGGTCGGCCAGGCCGCGAAACGGCAGGCAATCACAAATCCGGCGAACACCATTTTTTCGGTCAAGCGGTTCATGGGCCGCAAATATGCGGAAGCCAAGGGTGAAGCCGACCGCATCCCTTACAAGCTGGTCGAAGCCAAAAATGGCGACGCCCACATCGAGGTGGAAGTCGGCGGCGAGAAGAAGCAGTTCAGCCCGCCGGAAATTTCGGCGATGATTCTGGCGAAACTCAAGGCCGATGCGGAAGCCAAGCTCGGAGAAAAGATTACGCAGGCAGTCATCACGGTCCCGGCGTATTTCAACGATTCCCAGCGCAACGCAACGAAGGACGCCGGTAAGATTGCGGGTCTCGAGGTGCTGCGCATCATCAACGAACCGACCGCAGCATCCCTTGCCTACGGACTCGACAAAAAGAAGGACGAAAAGATTGCGGTATACGACCTTGGCGGCGGCACCTTTGACATCTCGGCCCTTGAAATCGGCGACGGGGTTTTCGAAGTCCGCGCGACGAATGGTGATACTCATCTCGGCGGTGACGATTGGGATAACCGCTTGATGGATTGGATCATCGACGAGTTCAAATCGGACTCGGGCATTGATCTCAGCAAGCAGCCGGATGCCGTTCAGCGTATTAAAGAAGAAGCGGAAAAAGCCAAGATTGCCCTGTCATCCACGCAGGAATACGAGCTGAATCTGCCCTTCATCACCGCGGACCAAAGCGGCCCGAAACACATTCAGAAAAAGCTTACGCGCTCGAAACTCGAGCAGTTGACCGACGACCTGTTTGCCCGGACGACGAAGCCCGTGAAAGACTGTCTCGCAGACGCGAAGTGGAGCTCCAGCACCATCGACGAACTGGTGCTCGTGGGAGGAATGACCCGGATGCCGAAGGTTTACGAGACGGCGAAGGCGCTGGTCGGCAAGGATCCACACAAAGGGGTCAATCCTGATGAAGTGGTTGCCATTGGTGCGGCGATTCAGGGTGGTGTGCTGCGCGGGGACGTGAAAGACGTTCTCCTACTGGACGTTACCCCGTTGACGCTCGCAATCGAGACGGCGGGCGGTGTTGCGACACCGATGATCCCACGCAATACGACGATTCCGACCCGCAAATCACAGATTTTTTCAACCTACAGCGACAACCAGCCTGGTGTGGAGATCAAGGTTTTGCAGGGTGAGCGTCCGCTCAGCCGCGACAATAAAAACCTTGGAACGTTTCACCTCGACGGCATCCCGCCGGCGCCACGTGGTGTGCCTCAGGTTGAAGTGACGTTCGACATCGACGCGAACGGCATTTTGCACGTCTCCGCCAAGGATCTTGGATCCGGCAAGGAGCAAAAGATTTCGATCACGGGCAGCTCTGGATTGAGCAAGGAAGAAGTCGAGCGCATGCAGGCGGAGGCGGAATCCCACGCGGAAGAAGATCGCAAGGCCAAGGAAGCCATCGAGACGCGCAACAACGCCGACAACCTCGCATACCAGTGCGAAAAACAGCTGGCCGAACTCGGTGACAAGCTGGACGGAGCAACGCGCAAGACGGTCGAAGACGCCGTGGCCAAGGTGCGCGAAGCCCTGAAGGGTAACGACGCCGATGCCATCAAAGCCGCCCACGACGACCTCGAGAAAAAATTTCAGGAAGTCAGCACGGAACTCTACAAGCAGGCCGCCGCGAGCCAGGGACCAACTCCCGGTGCCGAGGCCGGAGCCGGACCTGGCACCGCTGAGACCACGAAGGACGCCGACGTTGTCGACGCGGAATTCGAAATGGTGGACGAGGACAAAAAGAAAGACTGATCCACTCAACACTTTAGCAACACGCCCGCCCGCATTTTGCGTTCGCGGCAATGTTAAAAACCCAAAAAACCAAAACGAAACACCAACTATGGCAGCAAACATCAAACCCATCGGAGACCGCGTGCTTGTGAAGCCGCTCGTCGAAGGCGAAGTCAAAAAAGGCGGCATCATCATTCCTGACTCCGCGAAAGAAAAACCGCAGGAAGGTGAAGTCGTGGCTCTCGGCACCGGCAAGACCGATGACAAGGGCAACAAAGTCGAGTTCACCGTCAAGAAGGGCGACAAAGTCCTCATCTCCAAATACGGCGGAACCGAAGTGAAGATCGACGGGGATAACTACCTCATCATGCGTGAGGACGACATCCTCGGCATCCTCGGATAACCAATCTCAACAAACAACTCTCAACCAATCATTTAAAGATTATGGCAGCTAAACAACTACAGTTCGATGAAGGCGCGCGGCAGGCTCTGCTCCGTGGCGTCGAGAAGCTGGCGAAAGCCGTCAAGGCGACCCTCGGGCCAGCTGGACGCAACGTCATCCTCGACAAAAAATTCGGCAGTCCGACGATTACCAAGGACGGCGTGACCGTCGCCAAGGAGATCGAGCTCGAAGATCCTTACGAAAACATGGGCGCCCAGCTCGTTCGTGAAGTCGCTTCGAAGACGAGCGACATCGCCGGTGACGGCACCACGACGGCTACCGTGCTCGCGGAGGCTATCTACAAAGAAGGCCTCAAAAACGTGACGGCCGGGGCCAACCCGACGTCGCTCCAGCGCGGCATCCAGAAGGCAGTTGACGCGATCGTCGAAGAGCTCGGCCGCATCAGCAAGAAGGTCAAGGACAGCTCGGAAATCGCGCAGGTCGCGACGGTCTCGGCCAACTGGGACACCACGATCGGCCAGATCATCGCAGACGCGATGGAGAAGGTCGGCAAGGACGGCACCATCACGGTGGAAGAAGCCAAGTCCATCGAGACGACCCTCGAAGTCGTTGAAGGCATGCAGTTCGACAAGGGTTACCTCTCGCCGTACTTCGTGACCAGCACCGAGGACATGGAAGCCGTTCTCGAGAACGCCTACATCCTCATCCACGAGAAAAAAATCAGCAGCCTCAAGGATCTCCTTCCGTTGCTCGAGAAAGTGGCGAAGAGCGGCCGTCCGTTCCTCATCATTGCCGAGGACGTCGAAGGCGAAGCCCTCGCGACCCTCGTGGTCAACAAGCTGCGTGGCACACTTCAGGTCTGCGCCGTCAAGGCTCCGGGCTTCGGTGATCGCCGCAAGTCCATGCTCGAAGACATCGCGGTCCTCACCGGCGGTCGTTGCATCACGGAAGATCTCGGCATCAAGCTCGAGAACATCCAGATCGAAGACCTCGGTCAGGTGAAGCGTGTTGTCGTTGACAAGGAAAACACCACGATCGTCGAAGGTGCTGGCAAAAACACCGAGATTCAGGGCCGCGTTTCGCAGATTCGCCGCCAGATCGAGGAGACCACCAGCGACTACGATCGCGAGAAGCTGCAGGAGCGCCTTGCGAAACTCGCCGGCGGTGTGGCCGTCATCAACGTTGGTGCAGCCACCGAGACCGAGATGAAAGAGAAAAAAGCCCGCGTCGAAGACGCGCTGCACGCTACCCGCGCAGCCGTCGAAGAGGGCATCGTCCCCGGCGGCGGTGTGGCTCTCGTCCGCGCTCAGAAAGCTCTGGACAACGTTCAGCTCGAAGGTGACGAACTCATCGGTCTGGGCATCGTCCGCCGCGCAGTTGAAGCACCGCTTCGGCAGCTCGCCAACAACGCGGGCCTCGAAGGCGCGCTCATCGTTCAGGAAGTCAAAAAACGCAAGGGTAACGAAGGTCTCAACATCGCCACCGGCGAATACGTGGACCTCGTCAAAGCCGGCGTCGTCGATCCGACCAAGGTGACCCGCAGCGCGCTGCAGAACGCCTCGTCGATCAGCGCTCTCCTGCTCACCACCGAAGCCCTCATCACGGAGATCCCTGAAAAGGACAAAGCTCCGGCGATGCCTGCGGGCGGCGGCATGGGCGGCATGGGCGGAATGGACTACTAAAGCATTCCAACCCGGTCGGGACGCTCAAACGCCTCGATTCGAATCAACCGCCGTCCGGTGATCCGGACGGCGGTTTTTTTCGACTTTCAGCAGAATTTTCGCGACGGCAACGAATTGTGCGTGTTTTCTAAGAGGTGTCGCGTCCCCGAAACGAATTTTACTTTACAGAGAAATCTTCCGGGTTATCTGTGCCGCTGCCGTAGTCGAACGTATTCCTCCACATCATGAACATTTTTTCGAAAAAACTCCGTAATGCCCAGTTCGTCGCTGCTGGGCTGGCTTGTGCCATCCTCCCAAACCACGCATTTTCACAAGCCGTCCAATACGACATTCGCGCGCAAACCACAGACAAGGTGCGTGCCGTCACGGGACAAGCCCGCCAGGGCTCGTTTGGTGCACCAGCGATCAATGACCGCGGTAGCGTCGCGTATGCTTGCATTCTTTCCGGGAACAGTGTCGGTGCGCTCAGCACTTATTCAGTCGTCACTCGTCGTGCCGGAAAAAAAGCTGCCAAGGTGGCTTTGCAAGGCGGTGTCCGGGCGGCAATTCCGACGGGTCCCGAAGAGACCGAACAGATCATATTGACCAACGATCCGCGCACCATCAATAACAATTTCCTCATTGATACGAACAATAGCGCGAACATTTTCCCACGTATCAATTCGGGAAGGATGTATCGAATTTCGCGAACTGTAGCGATCAATAGTCGGAATCAAATTGCCTTTTCCGGTCAACTTATTTTCGACACCCAGTCCAATACTCTCGAGGAAGGTGTCGTGACCGATTTTGAATTTAATGATGCCAGTTATTCCGCGATCGGCGTGATTCTTCCGCTGCGCAAAACGTTCACGAACACGGCGATAGCGACATACGATAACTATTTTGCAGACATCCTGACGAGGAATATAAGCATTAATCAAACAGGTGCGGTACCCTACACTGCCTCATTCCGGATCACGCCGGAAGAAATTCTGCCAGGATTCGGCTACGGTGCGCCTACTTATGGATTGTCACCGGTCGCAACGACCGCTTCGAACGTTATTGGATTACCTTACTTTACGACATTTCAAAGTTTCTCCTATCCGATCATTGCGAATAAGAACGTGTGCTATTTGGTAGCAGACATATCCGATCAAGGAGATGAATTTGACGGAATCTGGCAGGGAACAAATCCGAATTTACAACCCGTTATTGTAAAAAATACGCCAGCACCGGGGGGCGGAACTTTTGCGAGTTTCGAGGCGACAGTTGCCCCGAGTCCCAACGGCAACCTGGTGGCGTTTATTGCGAACGTCACTGGAGGTGACACGACGCGAGGGGTTTATCGTTCCACACGGAGAGGCGACTCACCTATCCTGGTTGCTGGAATCGGTCAGCCTGCACCTGGCACGGGTCAAAATTTTGCGACTCTGGAATTGGCATCCGTAAGCAATCGAGGGCAAGTTGCCATTCTCGGAACCGTTCAGGACGGCAATCGTGAACTCATCGGTATCTGGCTTTCCGACAACTCGGGAAAAAATCTCCGACTCCTCGCATTGGAAGGACAGACAATTCCCATCGGCAACTCCCGGAAGATTTTGAATCGGATCACGTTCAGCCCGGTTTCTGCAATCAATCGTCGTGGGCAGGTGGCATTTACCGCTTCTTTCACGGATCGAACCTCTGCCGTTATCGTCGCGCGCTGACCGTTTGTCCCTTAATTTAAGATCACGGTCACCGTTTTCCCGTCCATGCTTCGACGCAGCGGTTTAGCGCTAATATTCTGCCTGACTCTCGCATCGACGCCGGCCGAGGCTGGCAGCGGTAGTCCGAAGGCGTTTGAGAAGTATGCAGGTGAATACGCGGGCTCTGGTGTGTTTCGTGACACGTTGGGCAACATCACGCTGCGACAGGGTGAGGTGACGACAGAGGTGGGAGAGCTCGAGGTCGCATCACCGCCACGATCAGCGACGCTCACATTGTTTTCCTCGGTCGAATTTACGAATGGCTCAAGTTCGGAAATCAATTCTCTGCTGACGTTCAGTCGAAAAAATCGGGTGACGGAAACTTTGCGGTTTGTCGGCGGGCTGACGGGCACGATGACGACCACGTATAAAATCAAACGTGGCCGGGTGACCTACGAAGGCGACATGATTTTTACCGGGGGCTCGATCTTGCAGGCCGAAGTGAAGGGTGTGCTGCGTTTCACCGATACGCAGGTGCGATTCACGGAGACAATTACGTTCGGAACCGGCGAAGTGATTTTGATTCGCCAGACGCTCGAGCGCTGATCAGGGAAGCGTGAGGTTTTGGTCGGCGTAACGTCCGGCGGGGATCTCGACGGGCGTAGTAGAGTCATTGGTGATGGTCACATTGCCGAGCAACTCGACGTCGGAAGAAAAACGAACGGGCCCGGTGACGCGGAGCGAGCGGCAATGTTTCAGCGAGGGAGCACCTCCGGCGAGGGCGGCTTCGAGTTGGTCGACCAATTTGTAACTTCCGTCGAGATCGACGTGCGGTGGGATGCCTTTGCATTCTGGAACGAGCTGCACGGTGCCATCAGCCAGGATTTCGTAAGCGTCAGAACGCAAGGTGAGCAAATCTGCCGTCGTTTTGACGGGGGCAAAGCGTGTGCGAGGCACTTCGATGGCTCCGGCGTCAGAGAAACATTCGATCGCGGCTCCCATGGCTGATTCGAGTTGAAATACGCCTGGCGAATTTTTATCGCGCGGGTCGACCGTTTTTTTGTTTTGGATTACCGGCAACGGAAGAAATCCTCCGGATTCGGCGAGTGCGTCGCGCAGGCGATCCAGGCGAATCCAAAGGTTGTTCGTGTTAAAAAATCGGTGTCGCGTGATGTCTTGAAAAACGTCGAGGTCAGCTTCCGGACACTGGGCGGATTCTCGCAGTATCAAGTGGCTCCCGTCCGAGGTCCGGGCGAGGTGGCCACCCTTGCGATCGGACTCGGTGCGGGCGGTGACCTCCATGGCGAACGGCATGCCCGACGCTGCGAACCACGCAAGCAGACGGGCGTCGAGGGAAGCACCAAGATTGTCGGAGTTGGAAACAAATAGGATTTCCACGCCGTCGGCCAGCAGCCGGTCGAGAGCACCGGTGCTGGAGAGCACGGGATACAGATCGCCATGGCCTGGAGGACACCATTCGTGGTCGGGTTCGGATGGCCAATCAACCGGCGCCAGCGTCCGGGCGTCAATTTTTGGGATTTTATTCTGCAGCAGCTCGATGGAGTCGGGATCTCCGATGTCGGGATGGCGCGCGAGAAATTCCCGGGTGTCGGCGCTGGTGCTAAAGCTGTTCATCAGCAGAAACCGCACGTCAGCTCCCGTAGCGCGGCGGAAGTGTTCGATCTGACGGACGATGAGGTCGAGGAACGTGACGCCCGGACGGACCTCGAGGAGTGATTTGGCTTTTGCGAGGCCCATGCCGGTGCCGAGGCCGCCGTTGAGTTTGAGAATGGCGCACCGACCAAGTAACTCCGTGAGAGCAGAGCTGACGGGCGCGGCGGGAAGATCTGTGAGTGTCGGCAGCGTCGTGACGGGCTGAATCGATATTTCGGGGATCAGTCCCGAGTCGCTTTCTGCGAGCAGGGCGTAGCTGCGCTCGAAGCAGCGAATGGCGGTGTCGTGAACACCGGCGGCGATCATTTTTTCACGGCAGGCGGCGGCAGACATGGGCAGCAGGATGCCGGGCGGGCAGCGGGAAATCCAGACCGCAACGCGCGGAAATATCAGCGCTGCAGAGAGGGCGGCGGCAGGGTGGGGGCGGGCAGGATTTTGTAATATTCGGCCGGTGCGAAGTCATCGGTCATCACGCGCCCACGGTTTAGTGCGGCGTCATTGAATTGCAGGACCGCGCCCGGGAATTCTGCAGCGTTGATTTCGCGGTGCCAGGCGGGGCTCGAGATCGATGCGGGATCGAACGACTTGAGCCGGTTTTCGAGCGTGCCGGGCGGTTCGTTGGCGGCGAGAGTGATCACGTTCCCCGTGCCGGGAACCTGCAGCATGACGACATCGGTGAAGGCGGCACGGAAGGTCGCGATGTCGAAATAAAACAGCTCGGAGCCTTGATGAATGTTGGCAATCAGCACGCCGCCGGGGGTGAGTTTCGCGGCGATTTCCCGGTAGAAGTCGAGTGTCTTGAGGTGGGGCGGGACCACACTACCGTGAAATGCGTCGAGAATGATCCAGTCGTAGGTGTCCTGACTGCGACGCAAAAACGACCGCCCATCACGGACGTGGACACGGTTGCGCTCCGTCGCCTGAAAGCCCATGTGTTCCTTGGCGAGGTCGAGGACCTTTTGATCGATCTCGACGGAATCCAGGGTGGCTTCCGGATAAACCGCTCCGAAGAGACGATTAAATCCGCCACCTCCGAGTCCGATGAGGAGCACCTTGGTTGGGTCCGGTCGCACGACCGAACCAGCAAACAGGTATTTCACGTACGGGACGATGATTTGCAGCGGGTCTTCGAGATTGATGCCGGATTCTCGCGCCATCCAGCCTTTGTACGTCGCAAACATTTCCACGATCGCACCCCGGCGCTGGATGATGATGTGACCATAGACGGAGTCGTATTCCTTGACGAAATCCTGAGTCGCAGCCGGGCGAAAGGGGAGCAGGCTGAGCAGGAGCGTCAGGAGGAATGAGATTCGGCGGGCCATAAGCGGGACATGAGCAAGGTGAACGCGGTGAAACACAGCACGGCAGTGAAAGACCATCCGTAAAGAATGACCGGAATGGGAAAGTGGGGAATCAGGAGGAGTGCGGTCGCGAAGACGCCAAGGATGTTGCCCACGGTGCTGATACCATAAAGCCTGCCAGCGGCCCAGCCAGACGGGACCCCGGTTTGCGCGAGCAACTCGATGGCGATGGGCGTGATGCACGAAAGTGTGATCACAGGCGGAGCGAAGAGCGTGACGCAGCCAATGATGAGTGCGGTGATGACGGAGTCGAACGATTGCTCAAGCGCCGCGAGCAAGAGTTTGCGCGCGATTTCGTTGAGCAGAAGCGACAGCGTTGCGACAATCCCGATGACAATGACAGCCGTGCGGCGGGGCTTTGGCGCGAGAGCGCTCACGGTGCCGCCCAGGAACGAGCCAGCCGTGAATGCCGCGAGGAAGGTGCTGATCAGCACCGACCAGACAATGTAATCGCCACCGAAAAACGGAGCCAGTACGCGCGATGCGACTTGTTGATATCCCATGCTCAGAATCCCGAAAAAGAAAATGACGAGATACAACAGTGGATTTCGGAGGGAGTGAGGGGTCATGTGGCCGGGAAAAGCGGTCCCAAGGGGTAACGGCAGCCGCTGTAGGGGTCAAGGGACGGTGGCCTCGCGCTCGATGTCCTACTGAGTTAATGTTCAAGAATGACCACTCTGAGCGCGGAGGAACTCCACGAATGGATCGCATCGAAACCCGATCTGCACCTTATCGACGTACTGCCGGAGGAGCATTATCAGGTCGTGAGACTGCCGGGATCGCGCAACGCGTGCGTTTACGAAACGGTCTTCCTCGAACGGGTGGTTCAGCAGGCAAAGACGCCGGAATCGTTGATTGTCGTGTATGGATCAGGTGCCGGAACGCGCGAGTCGGCGGTGGCGGCGGAAAAGCTCAGCGCGGCAGGATTCACCAACGTCCATAATTTCGAAGGTGGAATCGCGGCGTGGGAGGAGGCGGGCTGGCCACTTGATCAAGGTCCGGCGGAGCCTTCGGCTGATCCGCTTGTCGAAGGGACCTACTTTATCGACACGGCCGCGAGCGTGGTCCGCTGGACCGGGCGAAATCTCTTCAATCATCATGAAGGCACCGTGCGACTTGGCGATGGCGAGATTTGCGCGCGTGCGAACGAGCTTGTCACTGCACGTTTTACGATCGACCTGCGGACGATTGCGTGCACGGACCTTTCGGCGGGGCCGATGAATGATGCCCTCATCAGGCACCTCAACGACGCGGACTTTTTCGACGTGGGACGATTTCCGACTGCGGAATTTCGTTCGCAAGATGCTGTGCCGGTGCCGGGCAGTGGGCCGGGGCGGCCGAACGTGGAGATCCGTGGGGAACTGACGTTGCGCGGCGTCACGAAAGCGTTGGGATTTTTTGCGGTCGTTGCCGCGGAAACCGCGGATCATATTGTCGCGCAGGCGCAGATATCCATCGACCGAACCGAGTGGGGCTGTCTCTACGGATCGTCGAGATTTTTCAGTTTCCTCGGGAAACACGTGGTGAATGATCACGTCGATTTGCACGTGAAGATCCGCGCCCTTCGGCGCTGAGCGCGATCAGCGCGACGCGTCCGCAAATGCCGTCATAAGCTCGATGAATGTGCGTGCGCCGAGGTCGAGGTGGGCGAGCGGGTAGGATTCGTCGGGTGAATGGGCGGCGCAGTCCGGCAGGCCGAGGCCGGCCAGGATAACCGGAACGCCGAGCTCGCGTTGGATTAGCGTGGCAACGGGAATGCTGAGGCCCTCGCGAGTGAGCGCGGGCTCGCGGCCAAAGATTCGGGTCAGCACGGTGCGCGTGGCGGCGAGATAGGGATTGTCGGGAGGCGTGTGGAACGGCAGACCGCCGTGGTCGTAGAGAGCCGTTCCGGTTACGCCTTCCCGCGCGAGTTCGTGTTCGAACCATTCCGTGACGACCGGCGCGAGTTGATCGGGATCCTGATCCGGCACCAATCGGAAGCTGAGCTTGGCCGAAGCGCGGGCGGGCACAATCGTCTTCGAGCCGCTGCCTTGATGACCGCTGGTGAGGCCGTTGATTTCGGCAGTCGGAAATGCCCAGACGCGTTCGAGGACGGAGCGGGTGTGATCGCCGAACAACGGCGCAATTCCGGTCGTGTGTTCGAACCACGCGGCGTTCCACGGCAGCCGCTTCCACGCTTCGCTTTCAATTTCGGGGATGGGCTGAACGTTTTCGTAAAAACCAGGAATCGTGATGAGACCCCGATCGTCGTGGAGCCGCGCGAGCGCACGGCTGAGGGCGAGGGCCGGATTTGGGGTGACGCCCCCAAACATGCCGGAGTGCAAGTCGGCTTTCGGTCCTGTCGCGACGATCTCGAAACACGCGACGCCGCGCAGTCCGAGGGTGAGCGCGGGCCAGCCGGGTTCGATCATGCTGGTGTCTGAAATGAGTGCGACGTCGCAGGCGAGTTCGTCGCGATGCGCATGGAGGAATGCGCCAAGGTGCGGGCTGCCAATTTCCTCTTCGCCCTCAATCAGGACCACGAGATTGACCGGAAGATCCCCGGCCGTGAGCGCACGTTTTAAACCGATCAGGTGGGAAAACGTCTGACCTTTGTTGTCCGTCGCGCCTCTCGCAAACACAAGACCGTCGCGAACGGTTGGTTCGAACGGCGGAGTTGTCCACAATCCGAGAGGTTCGACGGGCTGCACGTCGGCGTGACCGTAAAGAAGCAGTGTGGGTCGGTCGGGTGTCCGGGGGGAGCGGGCGACGACGGCGGGTGCACCGCCCGTTTCCCGGACCGACGCATCGAGCCCGAGTGAGTTGAGAAAATCAGCCAGCCAGCCGACGCACGCGCGACACTCGGTGGCGTGGGCGGGCGACGCGCTGATCGACGGATATCGCAGGTATTCGAAAAACGCGGCCTGTTCGGCGGCGGTGATCATGCCGCGAAACGTGTCGCGCGGAACGGCGTGAGGTCGAAGCGCGACTCACCGGTAAGTACGAGGTCGCGCGTAATCTCGCCGACCGCGCTCGCGTACTTAAATCCATGGCCGCTGAATCCTCCGACGATCCAGGCACCGTCTTCGCCCGGGATGCGGTCGATGATCGGCGAGCGATCGGGCGTATTTTCAAAAAAACACGTTTCCATGGAAAGTACGGGTCCGCTCGCGTCGGGGAAGATGTGATCAAGAAAGCCGCGCATGTCGGCCTCGTCGTTCGCGTCAGGTTCGGCGCGGGGCACGTCAGGATCGATCGCGGATGAGGGCATTTCACGCAGGCGGCCGAGCTTAAATCCAGGGATGCCGTGAATGGGGAATCCGTAAAAATGCCCAGCGACTGCGGAGTCCACGATCCAAACGGGGAGCCGATCAGGAGAAAATATTCCGGCGTCGACGCGCGGAGCAAACCACCCGAGCACGCAACGCTCAGCGACCACGGGGAGCGGCAGCAATTTTCCGATCCACGCGCCGGTGGTGATGACGATTTTCTCGGCTTCGTAGGTTCCGTGGTCCGTGCGGATCACAAAGATCTGGCCGCGCCGTTCCCAACCCAGCACCCGTTCGTGTCCGTGGATTTCCGCACCGGCAGCGATGGCAAGATTCACGTGGGCGGTAATGGCGGCTTCCGGAAGCACAAACCCTGAGCCCGGCTGAAACACGGCCTGCATGTCCGGCTCCGGGTTGATGGCGGGAAAACGTCGCCGAATCGCGGCCGCGTCGAAAATTTCGTGCGCAATATCGCAGGCCAGGCACGACGCCAGCGAACCGGTGAAAACCGGGCGGTTCGGCGCGGCCACGTCGAGGCTGCCTACGCGGTGAAACAACGTCTGGCCGACTCGTGCGCCAAGTTCGTCCCACAACTCGGCGGCTCGCAGCACGAGGGGCACGTATTTTTTGCTCTCGTGCAGGCCGAGGCGCAAAATGCGGGTCGCGCCGTGCGAGCTGCCGCGAACGTTGGGGATCGAGAACCGATCGATTCCGAGAACGCGTTGTCCTGCAGAAGCAAGGTGCCAGCAGGCGGCGCTGCCCATGCCGCCCACGCCGAGAATGGCAACGTCGTAGGTCATTCCGAGTGCCTGGCGATCAGAAAAACGTCAGATACTGGTCGGTTTCCCATCGCGAAATCTGGCGGTGGTATTCGTTCCACTCGCGCCATTTGGTTTTGAGAAATTCGCCGCAGATCGGACCGAGGCCGTCCATGATGACGGGATCCTGCTCGAGCTCGATGAGGGCTTCGCGCAGCGATTGCGGAAGCGTGGTGAGGCCTCGTTTGTAAATGTCCTCGCGGGCCATGGTGTAGAGATTGCCGAGGTTGGGTTCTCCAGCGCCGAGTTCGTGGGTGATGCCATCGAGACCTGCCGCGAGATAGGCAGCAAAGGCGAGGTAAGGATTGGCGGCGGCAGAGGACGAGCGGTCCTCGACGTGGCCGGGACCGCAGATGCGCAACATTTGCGTCCGATTATTGTCGCCGTAGCTGATGAATGCGGGCGTCCAGGTGAAGCCCGAACGTGAACTCATCAAACCGGGACCAACCTGAAGGCGCTTGTAGCAATTGCACGTTGGTGAGGTGATTGCGGTGAGGGCCGGGGCGTGTTTGAGCACGCCCGCGAGGAAATGGTAGGCGAGTTTCGACAGACCAAAGCCGCGAGGATCCTCTTCGTCTTCGAACACGTTGGCCCCAGTCTTTGCATCCGCGAGGTGGTAATGAATGTGCGCGCCGCTGCCGGTGCGATCCGCAAAGGGTTTGGCCATGTGCGTCGCGATGGCTCCGTACTTCGGCGCGAGCTGGCTCGTCATCATTTTGAAAAACGTGAAACGATCTGCCGTGGTGAGCGCGTCAGCGTATTGGAAATTGATTTCGAACTGCCCGTTGCCGTCTTCGTGATCGGCCTGATAAACACCCCAGCCGAGGTCGTTGCAGGCCGTCGTAATTTCCTGAAGCAGGGCGATGGCCGGGGAGATGCCCTTGAAGTCGTAACACGGCTTGGCGAGGTGGTCGACGCCGGCGGGATTCCACGGCGCGATCGAGCCGTCGGCGTGTTTCGTGACCAGAAAAAATTCGGGTTCGATCCCGAGGTTGGCAACGAGGCCAAATTTCTCCTCAGTCAACTTCAGGATGCGTTTGAGATTTGTGCGGGGGCAGTACGGGTAGGATTTCCCGTCCACAAAAAGGTCGGCTGCGAAACGAGCGGTATTAGGCTGCCACGCGAGCGGCGTGTAGGATGCGAGGTCGATCCTGGCCAGCATGTCGTGGGAATGTGGCCCCTGGCCCATGCCCCAAACTGCGGCACCAGCAAATCCCGCTCCCTCGTCGATCAGAGTATCCAACGCCCCAACCGGGCACATCTTGACCTTCGCCGCACCGTGGATGTCGACAAATTGGGCCAGCACAAACGTGATGCCGTCTTCCGTGAGTTTCCGCCGAATGTCTTCCCTGTTTTGGTCCATTGCTGCTCCCTTTGATTGCTTCCCGCGGCCCCGCTTGGCGCGGGATCCATCGGCGCCATGTTGCATTTGAGGAAACAACCGTCAAATTTTTTCCCGCCCCTAGTTCGCGAATTTGGGGCAAACAATCAGCCAGGTGAGTGGGCGATGGGATCCCGGGTCGCCAGGCCATTTACGAGGCGGAGCAAGTCGAGGGGATTGGCGTCCTGCAACGCGGGTGGCAGCAGATCGTCGGGGAGATTTTGGAAACAAACGGGCCGGGCAAATCGAAGCAATGCCGCGGTGCCGACCGACGTGAATCGCGAATCGCTCGAGGCCGGGTAGGGGCCACCGTGGTTCATCGCGGGAGACACTTCCACGCCGGTCGGGAATCCATTGACCAACACACGCCCGGCTTTCTGCGTGAGCGTGTCGATTATCGGGCGGGCCGCGCTCAGATCCGCCGGGGTGCCATGAAGTGTGGCGGTGAGCTGACCCTCGAGCGCGTCAATGCAGGTGGAAAGTTCGGCGGCGGACTCCGTGAGAACAACGAGGGTGAGGGGACCAAATGCCTCGGTTGCGAGCTCGGGGTGCGCGAGAAATTCCACCGCATTCGTCACGGCAACGCGGGGGGCAACCGCGGCCGACGTGCTGCCATCGGGTAAGTCGCCGCTCGCGAGCAGCTTCACCCCCGGCGTGGTGGTGATGCGCTCACACGCGTCGAGGAACCGTTCGCGAATGCCGAACGTGAGCATGGTGCCGGCTGGAGCCTGGCTGGTGGCCTCGCGCAACGATTCCAGGAACGCTTCGGCCGCAGGACCTTGCTCGGTGAAAATCAGTCCGGGTTTCGTGCAGAATTGGCCGACTCCCAGTGTGAACGAACCGAGTAATTGGGTGGCAAGGGCCGCACCCTGCGTGCGGAGTGCTTCCGGAAGCAGGATGACGGGATTGAGGCTGCCCATCTCCGCAAAAACCGGAATCGGCTGTGGCCGGGTGGCTGCGGCATCGAAGAGCGCGCGACCAGCGTTGTGGGATCCGGTGAATCCAACGGCGGTGCAGTCAGGATGACACACCAATGCATTCCCGACCGTTGGGCCGCCACCGTGAAGAAGTGAGAATAAGCCGGCTGGCAGGCCGCATGCTTGAAGCGCGCGGACGATTGCGCCGCCGACGAGCTCCGAGGTGCCGGGATGGGCTTCGTGGGCTTTGACGACAACGGGACAGCCGGCTGCCAGGGCGGAAGCGGTGTCCCCGCCTGCGACCGAAAACGCCAGCGGGAAGTTGCTGGATCCGAAAACAACGACGGGACCCAGCGGGAGGAGCATGCGGCGCAAATCCGGACGCGGAAGCGGCTGGCGGTCGGGCAGCGCTGGATCGATGCGGGCATCGACCCACGAACCTTCACGAACGACCTGGGCAAAAAGCCGGAGCTGACCACAGGTGCGAGCCCGTTCCCCGGTGAGGCGGGCGAGCGGCAAACCGGTCTCGGCGCTGGCACGTTCGAGCAAAACGTCCCCGAGTGACTCGATCTCGACGGCAATGCGTTCGAGCAGGTCGGCGCGATCAGCGGGCGTAACGGTCCGGAAAATCGCGCCGGCGGTAACGGCGGCGTCGAATGCGTGGTCCACGTCTTCGAGCGAAGCTTCGTGAAAAGCAGGTTCAAGGATTTCGCCGGTGGCGGGATTTGTGGCGTGGATCGTTGCGTCACCCGGCGAACCGAGGGTGCCGGCGATGAGGCTTTGGCCGTGAAGTTTCATGATCAGATTACCGTGTTGCGGAGCGTCCCGACGGCCTCCAGCGTGATGTGGATTTCATCGCCACGAGCGAGCGTGAAGTCGTCGGGCGGAATGATCCCGGTGCCCGTCATCAGGTAACACCCCACCGGAAAAGTCAGTTCGCGGTAAAGCCAGTCGGCGAGCGAGGTTAGGGGACGTTTGATCTGCCCGATGGTTGTTGCGCCCGCAAAAATGCACGATTTCTCACGAAAAATTTCGATGGTGATCGTGGTATTCGGTCCGGGAAGTTCGTCGGCAACGACAAGGGCTGGACCGAGAGCCGTGGAGCCATCGTAGATTTTGGCCTGGGGCAAGTAGAGCGGATTCTCGCCTTCGATGTCGCGGGAACTCATGTCGTTCCCCATGGTGTATCCGAAGATGCGGCCCGCCGCGTTGATGGCGAGCGTGAGCTCGGGCTCCGGCACGTTCCATTTCGAGTCCGCGCGAATGCGCACGGCATCCCCGGGACCCACCACGCGACGGGCGGTGGATTTGAAAAAAAGTTCGGGCCGGTCGGCATCGTAAACGAGGTCGTAAAAGTGCGCGCCACCGCTGTCCTTCGATTCGGCGATGCGCGCAGTGCGGCTGCGGAAATAGGTGACGCCGGCGGCCCAGACCTCTTGGGATTGAATTGGCGTGCGCAACGCGGCGGGCGCGGCCGCCTCCATTCCGTCTGCAAACGCGGCGGCCACAAGATCGCCAGGTGACTCAGCGGCGAAAATCTGGTCGAGCGTGAGCTTTGAATCGGCGGTTCGAAAGGAGCTGGCCCGTTCGAGGACAAGACTGGAGGGGGTGGCGTAGATTCGGATCACGAGAAAAATTCCAGGGGCGGAAGAGGGATAACCGAAGACCCGGGATTCGGCCAGCCAGAGCTCTGTTTTTGCGCGTTCCCCGGGTCAGTTGGAATCCCGTTCCTCCCGTCGAATGCGGACGCGGAGAATTGGGGATGCCGTGCCACTGGCGTCCTGTGCAAAGACGAGAATTTTGTTCACGCCGACCTTGAGGCGCGGTTTAACCTTCCAGGTTGTCGTGCCCCGGGCTGGTCGGAAACGTTTGGCTTTGCCAATGCGATAGACCACGCGCTGAATGCCTACTTCGCTGAACGCTGTGCCCCGGACGCGACCCTTCACGCGGAACGTTTTGATTTTCTTTTTGCCGCGCAGGGAAATCGTGACGGCTGAATTGGGATCGTCCGGCGACGGCGAGGCGCTGGGAGTCGGGCTGACTCCGGGGCCTGGAGTCGGGGCTGGGGTGGGGGATCCGCCCGGACTTGGCCCCGGTGTCGGACCGGGCGTCGAGGTCGGCGTTGGAGTGGGCGTCGGTGTCGGAGTGAACGTCGGATCGGGCACGAAACTGCCGAGCGTGACGCTGTTTCGGCCAGCGTAGGTGACGACAAAATCCCCGCGGCCATCGGTGGTGGCCAGGCGGGAGCCACTGGGAACATTGGCGAATGCACCGGTAAGGGGACTTCCCCCTGTGACCACGGTGATGGTGTCGCCGGCTGCTGGGACGTAACTGCCGGTGAGGGTGACTCGCAGGTTGCCTCCGAGCACGACGGCTCCGGTGGCATTCACGCGATCCGTGTTGCTCGGTCCGCCGATGGTGAATTCCAGCAACGAGTTCGCTCCGAGCGTGAGGTTGCCGGAAACAGCAAGCGTACCCTGGGTATTTGTGACGGAAACAACGTCGCCACCAGAGGGCGACGCAGCCAGGCTGGAAGGGGCCAGAACCGTGTCGTTGAACAGATTGCCGGTAAGGTTACCGCTGCCACGCAAGAATCCGCCGAGGGCCCGGACCTCCGGAGCGATGAGCTGGCCTCGGGGCAGCAAATTGATTTCACCCCCGGAAAATTCGAAGCGATCGCGCGCCGCAAAGCGGCCATTGAGATTGGCAAGGCCCCCCGTCTGTTGGAAGACGTCGGTCGTGAGCCGGGGAATGTCGCCGTTTATGCCGCTCTCAAAGTTGAGGCGTAGTCTGCCAGAGTTGGTTAGCGTATTTTCCGGCCCGGTGCCTCCGTTTGGAAGGGTCAGCGTCGCGCTATTTCCGAGTTCAATGATGCCGACATTTGCGAGAGAACCACTGGTTGTGAACGACGTGTATTGCAGGTAAAATCGACCCGCCGGACCATTGAAGGCAAAATTACGCAGCGCGCTCTGACCGATGAGGTCCACGAGGAACAGCGTAGCATCTCTGGTGGGCGTGGCGAGTTTCGTGAGTTCGATATCCGCCTCATTTGTGACGATGTCGGCTCCGGTGAATGCGATGGAGGCCCGGGCAGATGCATTGACGACTCCTGGGCTGACGCTAAAGAGACCGCCGGAAAGCGTTCGGGTGGCAGCATTAAAATTTGCGAGCGATCCCTCCACGACAAATTCTGCCGTCCCGGAATCGTTGGCCCTAACATAGATTCCGCCCTGGTTGTCTGCCGTGCCGCGGACGACAAATCGCGAAAGTTTATCGCCATCGGCAATAACGGATATAAAGCCGCGGTCGTCGACTTGTGAGAACTCCGGAACTTCCCCCTCGTAGCCCGCGTTGGTCAAATCGCCGGTGACGGTGAAGGTTGTGTCCTGGTAAGGGGTTGCCAGATTTTCGTCTCCGGAAAGGAGGTCGCGGTTGCGAATTCCAATTCTGCCGTTGTTGTCGAAATTCCCCGTTGTCGTGAAGTTGCGGCCTTCGCGGATCAGTAGGCTGCCGCGGTTCCCCGCGAGATTACGCATGCCGTCCAGCCCGTTTTCGTCGCGGAGGAAACTGCCCGGACCAATGAGCATCAGGAAGGTTTCGTTCGTCACGACATCGGCTCCACGGTATTGCAGCGTCGCCGTGCCGCCGAAGCGGCTGGTGAGCGTATAGCTGCCGCCGTAGGTCGGTTTCGGACGGGATCCGTCACCGATCAGCCTGCCGCCTACTTGCTGGGCGAGAGTGCCATTGATGACAAAGGCCGAACCCACGCCGTCCGCAGTGGATGTCACTTCGATACTGCTGTTGCGCGAGCCATTGGAAAAATTGCCGCTCGTGGTGAAGACACGGCCGCCGAGGATTTCGATTTCTCCGCGGCCGAAGACGTTGGTGGGATCCTCCTGGCTTGCGAAATTGCGAAGCGCGTCCTGGCCGGTCGCGTCTTCAATGCGAGTGTCGGGACCGTCCAGGATGATCCGGGCGTTATTCGTGGTGATATCGGCCCCCGGGATTCGCAAAGTGGCGGTGCTTCCGGCGGTGGCAACGACGGCGAACGTGCCGGTGACGAGCCGGGTGCTACCGTCCAAGAGATTGGCGAGGCTGCTGCCAATCGTCAGACGCGTGTTGTAGGTGAGGACGTTGTTTCCGAAGGTAACTCCCTGCGAAATCACGCGCATCGTGCCGCCGTTTTCGAACGGTTCCGAGCTCAGCGTAGTGTAATCAAGTCCGTCCGCGATTTCGAAGACCGCACGTGATCCGATCCGGCGCAGATTGCGCAGCGCGCTCTGGCCCGTTTCATCGACGAAGCGGGCTCCGGGCCCAGCCAGGGTGAGCCGGACTTCTCCCACGCCGCCAATGCTGAGGACATTTGCTCCGGTCGCGCGCAGGGTCGCCGTCGGCACGGCGCTTGTCTGGGACACACCCGTGCGAATCTCGTAAACGGAACCACCGGTTGCAGCGCCGCGGTCGGCGAGCGTTCCTTCCGCCGAAATGCCCGCGAGCGGGCCATCGATTGTCAGTGACGTTTCACCCTCGGTCAGCTCGACGATGCGAATCGTGCCGTTGTTGGTGAACGGGCCGGAGACCGTGAGATTTTGGTCGTTTTCGATGGAGAGGACGACACGGGGATTGATCCCCTCGAGGCTGGCGAGGGCATTGGCCCCATTCTGATCGACTACAAACGCGCCCTCACCGCGCAACGTGATGTCTGCCGCGGCGGTTGTGAAATTGGGATCAATGAATTGGAGCGTCGCCGTGGCACCGAGGCCGCCCGTGCCGTCGATTTCGATGCGGCCGAGCTGGTCGACGTAGCCCGCTTCGAAGCGCGTGGTTTCACCAAATCGATCCGCAATCACTGAGACAAATCCGTTCGATGACGACGAACTGTCGTTGCGAAAAGCATTTTCGGGATCGAAAACTCCGGCAGCATTCACTCGGCGGAACGTGTGTCCTCCGGCGATCCGCAGCGTCGAGCGATTGGTCCGAAAGTCGGCCAGGAGGTTGCCGTCATCCTCTCCGAGAATGCGAATTGTTCCCGGCCCGATTAGCTGAAGCGGGCTGAAGTTCGTGATGAAAAGGTCATCCGTGCGCAGGGTGATCGTTCGACCGGCTTCCG
>JBGTDR010000150.1:0-4794 GCA_041748215.1 Chthoniobacterales bacterium | reverse complement strand
GGGCCGGTCGGCCAAGCAGATTGCCAGCGAAGGTGGGTTCTCGATCCACACCGCGACGTTTCACCTGCGCAATGCCTACGCCAAACTCGGCGTCCACACCCGCGCCGAGGCCGTGAGTGCGGCCATCCGCGCCGGGTTGGTCTGAGTCGATTCGACGCGCCCAGCGAGCGCCATCTCACTTCGCGTCCAGTCACTTCAGAATTTTTCGGGCCAGGGGTTACTTGCTCTCTCGTTGTGCCGGGGGGGCGCTTTACCCCCTTCCCCCCTACATGATTTGGGAGGGTGGCTGCCCGAGTCCGTGGCACTGGAGCGGCTTTTCTTTCCCGCACCACCCGACGGGCAATTCCGCCCGGCGGGCCGTCCTCACAATCACCAGAAGAACCGAACCCTTGATGAAACGAACGCTTCACCGCACCTGCCTGGCCGCCACGCTGCTCGGCTCGCTCACCACCCTGCCGGGCCGCGCCGAGACCTTCACCCTCGAGGAGGCTAGCATTGCCGAAATGCAGGCCGCCATGGCCGCCGGGGCGATTTCCAGCGTGGAGCTCCTGTCGCTCTACCTGAACCGCCTCGCCGTTTACGATCAGAACGGCGTGCGAATCAATTCCACGCCGGTCATCGACCCCACGGCCTTCGCCCAGGCGCAAGCCGCCGACGAGCTTCGCGCCAGCAACACGATCCTCGGACCGCTCCATGGCATCCCCGGCACCGTGAAGGACAGCTACAACGTCAACGGCCTGCCGACCACCGACGGCGTCGAGGCCTTCAAGACGCTGCTCATCGCCTCGTCGGACGCCAAACCCGTGTCGCTGCTCAAGGCGAAGGGCGCGGTCATTTTCGGCAAGGCGAACATGGAGCTGTTTGCCGCCGACATTCGCGGCATCAGTGATTCCTACGGCCAGACGCTCAATCCCTACAACGTCGCCGCGGGCGTCGGCGGTTCCAGCTCCGGCAGCGGGGCCGGCGTCGCCGCAAACTTCACCGCGTTCAGCATGGGCGGTGATACCGGCGGTTCGATCCGCATCCCGGCCAGCTTCAACGGCGTCGTTGGTCTCAAACCCACCATTGGCAACGCGCCCGCCGGCGGCACGTTTCCGCTGATCCCCGCCCGCGACGTCGTCGGCCCGCTCACGAAATTTGTCGCCGACACCGCCAGCGTGATGGACGCCATCGTCGCCGAAGATCCGACGGATCCCTGGGCAGCGCTCACGCCCGCCCTCGCGGACCGGCGTCCTGCCACCTACGCCACGACGCTGCGGACCAACGCCCTGCAAGGAAAACGTTTCGGCATTCCGAAACATTACGTCGGCACGGCCCTGCCTGATTCCGGCCTGGAATACCCGGTCGATCCCGAGGTGTCTGCGCTCTTTGCGCGCGCCCGGCAGATCATCGAGGCCCAAGGCGGCATCGTGGTCGAAGTGGACACCACCCCGGCCGTCTCGGCCTGGAGCGGCTCGTCCGCTGGGGCGACGATTTGGGAAACGGAATACGACCCCATTTATCCAGCCGACGATCAATTCGGCGAGGTCACGGCATTTTATTACAACGACTTCCTCCGCGGGTTCGGCACGACCTTCCCGGAGGTGGCCGATCTCATTCCGAACAATGGTTACCTCTTCGACGAGGATCGTGAGTTCTACGTCGAAAGCATCGAATCCGGCACGGCCATCAGCTTGCCGTTGGCAACGGGGTTCCAGGCTCGCGCGAACCTGCTCCGTAACCTGGTGGCGAAATATCACACCCAGTGGATGACCGACCAGGGTCTCGACGCCCTCATCGGGCCGACCGTGTCCGGGCCGCATGAAGCCGGCCAATTTTACGGTGACGCCTATCCCGCAGGATGGGGCATTCTCGGCTGGTATGAAACGTGTGAATTCGGCCTGCCCGGCGTCAGTGTCACCATGGGCACCATGGCGGACGGCTCGCACGCCGGCATCCAGTTCGTCGGGAAAACTTACTTCTCCGAGGCCGAAATCCTCGGTTACGCCCACGCCTTCGAACAAGCGGCCAAGGCCCGCACCAGCCCCGCGCTCACGCCAGCTCTGCCCGGCGAGACAATTGAATACAGCACCGCACTGCCGCCGCCGAGCCGGCCGGAACTGAACGCGCCTGCGCTGCGGGTGGCGGGAGGCGCGAAGGTCACGGGCAAAGGCAAAAAAACCGCGCTCGTCGTCACGGGCAGAGCACGGGACGCCAGCGGGTTGAGCTCGCTCAAGGTCTACGTGAACGGCAAAAAAATCGCCGCGAAACGCGCCGCGAAATGGAAGGCCAGCGTGAAGCTGAGCGCGTTGCGCAAATTTGTGCGCGGCGACGCGAAAACGGTGAGCGTGCAGGTCGTGGCCAAGGACATTTACGGCAACACCTCGGTCACCACCAAAAACGTGAAGCTGCCGAAGGGCGCGTAAGGCAGAAAGCCAACCATATCAGCAACGGGGCGCTCCACGACGGAGCGCCCCGTTTTCGTTTGACCCGAAATCCGACGAGGGCGGTCGGTTTGCGGCCGAACGTCCGTCGGCCTGAAAACTGCTGCCTTGCCGGGACATGAGTTGGCTGGGAGTTATTGGCGTGGTCTGCGGGCTTGTGTGCGCGGTCGCCATTTAGGTTCGTCATGAACAGGCCGCTCATCGACCGCTGGAACCATCCGGAAACGCAGGGAAAGCGATGATCCGGCTAGTTGAAGAACTGGCCGATACCTCGGATCTCGACCGGCGGATTGACGGCCTAGTTGCGCGCATCTGCCGCGGAACGAAGTCAAACTTCGCCATCAGCCTCCGGGGCGACGCGGTTCGAGCCCAGGGGTATGGCTTCAATTATTGGATCGCCGGAACCGGATTCTCCGAGTGTCCAGTGTTCCGGGACCAGATCTGGCCCGGGTTTTGGGATCCTTCCCGCCAGCTCTACAATCACTGCACGCCGTTGATGCCGACTCGAAGTACGCGTGAGTTCCTGGAGCGGTTGGAGCTTCCGGATCGCGGAGGTTGCGAATGGGCGTCCCGGTTTTCCTTTCGATCCATGCTCAACCTTCCCTTTGCTCACGACGGCCTCGTCTTCGGCAAGCTGATGGTTTTTCCTGACCGTAAATTCACGGATACCCGCGAGGAGGCGGCGAGAATCGCTCCGCTGTGGCGAAAACTGACGCCGCTCTGGCTCTACCGCCATTTTCTCCGTGACCTTCGCACGTTTACCGACGGGGTGGATCGCGGCGAAGCGCCCGAGCGAGCCGTCGAGTCTCTCCGGCTGGCCCGCCATTCCTTCCTCCGGGCGGACGCGATGTTTGCCGCCGGGCTCGGAGCCCGGGATCGACGGCGGCATGCCCTCTTACGCCCGTTTTGGGGTCGCGCCGAAACGGTCGGCGAGCTGGTGCGCATCGTCGTCGTCAGCCGCGATCCGCTCCTGCCTCGTGGCGTCGCCTCGTTTTTTCGCGAGGCCGGTGATCCTTCGCTTCTCGTCGAGATCGTCGGCATCGCGGAAAACTTCCCGCAAGCGCTCTCGCTCTCCCGCACGTCTTCGCCGGCGATGATTCTGGTCGATGCTCCGTGGACGGCCGACTCCCTGTCGACTTTGACCCGGTTGCGGGACGCTCTTTCCGCTGTCCCGTTGCTCGTGCTCCTCGATCAAGCCACCAGCGCGGGCGTCGCGCAGCTTACGGCGCTGGGGATCCAGGGTGGCATCTTGCGGGCTCGGTTGGAGAAAGATTTCCTGGCGGCGATCCGGCGGTTGCGGGCCGGACGCACATTCTTCGGCGAAGGCGTCGTCGAGCACATCGGCATTCGTCTCGACCAGCCGGTTCTCACGGAGACGGAATCCCACGTATTGCGGCTGGTCGCCCAGGGCCGGACGAGCAAGGAGATCGCCAGCCTTAACGGCATCACCGAGCGGACGGTCAAGTTCCACCTCGCGAATCTCTTCCGCAAGCTGCAGGTGAGCACTCGCACCGAGGCCGTGTTCGTGGCTCGGCGAAACGGGCTGCTGCTGTAGCCCGGCGGTCATCGCCGATTGCCGACCTGTTCTTTGGGACAGGTCCGTTTTCGATCCCTCCGGCATTGATGCCGCTGTCTGGTCATCCCACTCGCGCGAACCACTCCGCGGGATACATCCAGATCCAAAATCCCCATGCCAAAAAAACGTAACTCCTCCCGCCCGGTTTGCGGCCTCGGCGCGGCCATCCTCTTGCTGGTGACCATCCTGCCTGCCAGCCAAGCGGAAACCTTCACCCTCCAGGAAGCCACCATCGACCAAATTCAGAAGGCGATGGCCGACGGCGCGCTCACCAGCGTGGAACTCACGTCCATGTATTTGAACCGCATCGCGATTTACGACCAGAACGGCGTAAAATTAAACTCCATCCCGGTTACCAATCCGCAGGTTTTTACCGCCGCCGCCGCCGCCGATGCCCAACGCGCGACCGCCGGGCCGCTTTCTCCCCTCCACGGGGTGCCCAGCGTGGTGAAGGATTCGTTTAATGTCGCCGGCCTGCCCACCAGCCTGAGCGTGCGCGCCTTTCGCAATCTTGTCGCTCCGGCGGACGCCTTTGTCGTCGCGCGCCTCAAGGAGGCCGGGGCCGTCATCCTCGGCAAGGCCAACCTCGACACGGTCGCATCCGACGCGTCCGGTCTCAGCGAAGCGTTCGGCCCCGTCATCAACCCCTACAACGCAGCCTTCAGCCCCGGTGGTTCGAGCAGCGGCTCCGCCGTCTCGGTCGCCGCAAACTTCGCCGCTTTCTCGCTCGGCGGCGACACCGGCGGCTCGATCCGCTGGCCCGCCGACGCAAACTCCCTCGTCGGCCTCAAAACC
>JBGTDR010000149.1:0-16346 GCA_041748215.1 Chthoniobacterales bacterium | reverse complement strand
ATCGTCACGACGCCGTCGTCCCCACTCTTTCCCTTGATGTGGGTGACGAACGTCATGCTCGCCGACTCGGCCAGCGAGCCAATGGCCGTATCCACGGGGAACAGCCCCGCGTATTTCGCGTCCATCGACCCGCTTTCGACGACGAACCCTTCTGGCAGGCCGTCGTCCTCGTTGTCATCGGCCTTCGTCACAAGGTTCTTCACCCTGAGATTACCGGACAGTTTCAGGCACTCGATCTCGCCCTGTTTCTCCACGCCATCGATCCGGAACGACCCTTCCACGTCCCCCGGCTTCACGACCACCCCCACCCGCTCCGAGTCTTTGGCTACATTCTCGGGCGTGACGGGCCAGGCGTCGCCGACCTTTTGCTTCTCCTTCGTGCCCAGCAGGTCGTCGTCGGTAAGGGTGTCGTTGGTGTCGAGGGAGACGACCAGCTCCAGCGCGTCGGCGGCCTCCTTCGAAAGCTCGCCGCCGTCGGGGAGCGAAAATTTCGTGTCCTTCCCCTTCCCCTCCGCCACGAGCACCTTGCCCTTAGCGACCAGCTCGGTCTCTCCCTCGGAGGTGATCCGCGTGCATTTTTCGACCACGATCGACACCTTCGCCTCTTCGCCGATGTTGTCCAGCGCCAGGACTTCAACGACCCCTTCGAGCCGTACGCCGAACCCGTCTTCGGGCTGTTTCTGGCTGACTGCGCCGCGCTTGACGGTCACCTCGCGCGTCAGGGCGCCGTCGGCGGTGATTTCGTACTTCATCCCCACCTTGATCGACCGGGCGAACTTGATGTCGTACGTCCGATCGTCCGCGGCGGTCGTTCGCGCCGCGGCAAGCAAGAGGAATAGGGTCGTGAGGGTATGCAGCGGTGCGCGTGTATTCATGAATCGCTCCATGGTGCAAAGGTATACTGGCTTGGTTGAATCGCCGCCTGCTAAACCTCCTGACATGCCTGTCATTACTGCTGTGCGTGACGGCGGCGGCGTTGTGGGTCGGAAGCTACCGACGAGGGTTTTCCTTCACTCGTTCCCCCTATTACCCCGAGCAACGGCGGTACCGCTCGGACATGGTCCAGTCTCACGCCGGCCGCCTTGGCCTGTGGTTTACCGGCTATTCCAACGTAAGCGACGAAACGGACCGGCGATTGCGCCGCGAGGTGTCCAACGGACGCTGGCACCGCCTACTCGAAGCGGCCTTTGGTCTCGGCGACCCAACGCCGTGGGAGCGAATCGGGCCGCATCTGATTATATGGCGAACCGAAAACATATCGGGATTCGCGGTGACGACCCCGTATTGGGTGATCGTGGGGCTGACGCTGGTCCTGCCCGCGCGGGCTGCGGCGGCTTCGGCGAAATCCAGGCGGCGTGCACGCCGGACCCAAATGGGCCTCTGTCGCCAATGTGGCTATGATCTCCGTTCGTCGCCGGAGCGGTGCCCGGAGTGTGGGCAGCCCGCTGCGGTCCTTGCAAACGACTCGGCAACATTCACTCCCCAATGATCTTCACCAGCACGCGCTTGCGCCGCCGGCCGTCGAACTCGGCGTAGAAGATCTGCTCCCACGGGCCGAAATCGAGTTTGCCCGCCGTCACGGCAACCACCACCTCGCGGCCCATGATCGTACGTTTGAGGTGGGCATCGGCGTTGTCCTCTCCGGTACGGTTGTGGCGGTATTGCGCGTGCGGTTTTTCCGGCGCGAGCTGCTCGAGCCAGCGTTCGAAGTCTGCGTGCAGCCCGCTCTCGTCGTCGTTGATAAACACGCTGGCGGAAATGTGCATGGCATTGACGAGGCAAAGACCTTCGCGGATGCCGGATTCGCGCAGGCAAATCTCGACGTCGGGAGTGATGTTGAGGAAGGCACGCCGGGCAGTGACGTCGAACCAGAGTTCGCGGCGGTGGGATTTCATTTGAGAGATTCGTGTGGATTGAAGACTCCGCGCTGCAAGTCGGGATTCGCTTCCTTGCGGTGGAACGGCAGGCGCTTGAACCAAAGGCGAAGCGCCTGCCAGTGGATGAGCCCGATCACTTTGAGCGTGATGAATGGGTATTTCGCGGTGAGGGCGAGCAGGTTGCCGGTGGTCAATTCCGTGCGCGTGCCGGTGAGCGAGCTGACGAGCATTTTTTCGGCACCGCGATAATCGTCGATCCAGATGCCGAGCCGTTCTCCGGGCGCCTCGAATCGGAAATCGAACGCAAGATCGAGGTCGGAAAATGGCGAAACGTAAAAATGTTTGGTGACGCGCGCGTGAAATCGTCCCGCCTCCGCGGCGCGCGGAACGACGTACGGTTTGAGTTCGCGGAACGTATTCCCGACCTGCACGACCGATGCGTAAGGAACGTCGTCTGCGTCGTAAAAATAGAGCACGGAAACCGGATTGAACGTGTAGCCGAGGAAACGCGGCAGCGTGAGCGCACAGACGCGGGCCGGAGCCTGGCTCACCCCGTTGGCACGGGCGAACGCGACGGCATTATCCCGCAGGGTCGGCTGGCCGAGCGAAAAATAATCGTCGTCGCGGAAACTGTAGAGGTTCGCGTCGTTGGTTGAAAAGATCGGAACGCGGTCGGCGACGGCGGCAAGTTCGTCGAGGTCGAGCCAGAAAAGGAAAATCCGGTAAACGAATTCGTGGCGTTTCGGCGCCAGCCGCCGGTGCGCCACGGTGCATTCGTAAAGACACGAACGCAGGCCCGGCACGCGGTCAGACGCGGGCATGCAAATGCTCCTTCACCACGCTGACGGCCTCGAGGGCAGACCAGTACGCGTCTTCGTGGAATCCGTGCCGAAAATAACTTCCGCAGAAAAAAAGACGCTGATCCGGTGAGCGGCGGTTGAGCGTGGGTAGCTCGGCCTGAGCGCGGAGCGCTTCGACGGTAAAGGTCGGATGATCGTAATCGGTTTGGTAGAGGATCGATTCGGGCGCAACGATTCCCTGGGCGTTGATCGACACGAAGTAGTTCCGATTCGGAGAAACATTCTGGAGGGCGTTCATCCAATAGTGAGTCGTCGCCCGTGTGCGCCCGGCATTGTCGCGCTCGACGCGGTAATTCCACGACGCCCACGCGAGGCGGCGGCGCGGCATCACGCTGGAATCCGTGTGCAGCGTGGCATGGTTGTGTTGATACCCAAATGCGCCGAGCAACTCGGCCTGGTGGGGATCGGGCCGCTCCAGAATCGCGAGCGCCTGGTCAGCGTGCGCCGCGATGATCACGCGATCAAACGTTTCGACCGCGCCATCCGCGGTCCGCACCGTCCCGCCGCCCGGCGATTCACCGACACCCACCACCCGGGTTCCCAACCGGGGTTCCGCGGTCCCGGCCAGGATGCGGCGCAGGTAATTTCGCGAGCCCTGACTCACCGTGAACCACTGATGGTGCGTATCGACGCCGAGAAATCCGTGATTGTGAAAAAACCGGATCAACATACGCGCCGGGAAATCGAGCACTTCGTCAGGGTGAGTGGACCACACCGCCGAACTCATCGGCACGAGGTAATAATCCAGCAGGTCGGACCCGAACCCGTGCTGCGAGGCAAATTCACGCACGGACATTTCCGGTGCATCCGTTTGCTTCAAAGCCTCATTGGCCACCCGGAAAAACCGCTGAATCTCGCCGAGAAATTTATGAAACCGCGGCCGGAAAAAATTACGCTTCTGCGCAAAAATTTTCGCCACGCTCATTCCGTTGAATTCCAGCCCGTCCGGGTCGTGGCGCACGCTGAACGACATTTCGCCCGGCTGGATGGCGACGCCGAGTTCGTCGAAAAGCGCGCAGAGATTCGGGTAGGTGACCTTGTTGAATACGATAAATCCCGTGTCGATCGGCACCTCGGTTCCGTTCTCGTCGACGACGACGGTATTCGTGTGGCCGCCGGGTCGCGCATCCTGCTCAAACAGCGTGAGCTGCGCTACGTCGCGAAGATTCCACGCGCAACCCAGACCGGCGATCCCGGTCCCCACGATGGCAATCCGCTCCACGACTACGAGCGGCGGCGTTTATCCGCGATCCGGTAGGCGGAAACCGGCACACCGCGCAAATCCCACACCAACCCGACTGCGGCCAGCGCCCTGAGCACGTAATAAGAAATGTCGATCTCCCACCAATAAAACCCCTGCCGCGCGGAAGCCTGAAAAAAATGGTGATTGTTGTGCCAGCCCTCCCCCAGCGTGAGGATCGCGAGCACGAAGCTGTTGCGGCTCTCGTCCTCGGTTTCGTAGCGCTTCGAACCAAGCGTGTGGGCAAACGAATTCACCGCACAGGTCGCGTGGAACAGGAAAACGGTGCTGATGAAAAAGCCCCAGACTACGAGCTGCCAGCCATTGGTTCCGAGACCCGGTGCGTACGCCGCCAACCCTTGCCCGAGGCCGAACAGCCCGCCAAAAAGCAGGAGCGGTCCGATCAGGTCGAATCGGTTGAGAAAAACGAGTTCCGGATATTTCGCCAGGTCGCGCACGATCTTGTAGTTGGTCGGAAAATTCCGGCTGCTCGTGAGCCAGCCGATGTGTGACCAGAGAAAACCCTTCCGAACCGGCGAATGGGCGTCATTTTCCTCTTCGGAATGTTTGTGGTGATGCCGGTGCACCGACGCCCACCAGAGCGGGCCGCGCTGGATCGCGGTCAGCCCGATCAACGCGAAGACAAATTGGTTCACCCGCGACGTGCGATAAGCCCGGTGGCAAAAATAACGGTGATAAAACGCGGTGACCGCAAACATGCGCACAAGATACAACACCACCGCCACGGCGACGGCCGTCCAGCTCCACCCGGTCCAGATGACTGCCAGACATCCGACGTGGAGCACGATGAACGGAATCGCCCGGCCCCATTCCATCTTTTCGGGGCCATTCATCGTTTTCTCCGGGCCTTCCGGAAAATAATCGGAATCGATGGATTGGCGGATCGTGCGCCAAATCCTTCCGGCCAGCGGCTCGGGGGCCGCCGGGCTAATCGGAATCGATGCCGATTTCGTTGAGGATTCGTTGCAGGTCGTCGTTTCCATAATACTCGATGGTGATGTTTCCGTGTTTCTCACCATGGTGAACTACGACGCGGGTCGCGAAACGGTGCTGCAATAAGTTCTGGACGCGCTGAATCGCGGGAGCGAGCACCTCGGCGTCCGCTCCCCGTCGCCGGGCCACCCCGGTCCCGCCCGCCGCTTTCGCGAGGTGCGCCGCGACCAATTTTTCCGCACTGCGAACCGAGGCCGACTGACGAATGATCACGTCGGCCAGCAGCGCCTGTTCTTCGTGGGATTTGAGCGAGAGCAGGACCTTCGCGTGGCCAACCGAGATGCGGCCCTGGCGGACCATCGATTGCACATTACCTTCCAAGTCGAGGAGGCGCATGGCATTGGCAATGGACGCCCGGCTTTTGCCGACGCGGCGCGAAATCTCCTCCTGCGTGAGGCCAAATTCGCGCGACAACCGGGAATACGCCGCCGCTTCTTCGATCGGGTTGAGATCTTCGCGCTGAAGATTCTCGATGAGGGCCAGCTCGAGCACCTCCTGGTCACTCGCCCGACGAATGATCGCGGGAGCCTCCAGCAACCCGACTTCCTGGGCCGCGCGCCACCGGCGCTCCCCGGCGATCAATTCGTATTGAGAACCCGACTTCCGGACGATCAGCGGTTGGATGATGCCCCGCTCGCGAATCGATTCGACCAGCTCGTGGAGATGATCCGAGCGAAATTCCTGCCGCGGTTGTAACGGGCTGGGAATGATCTTCTCGAGCTCGATCATTTGCACGCGTTCACCGTCGTCCGCCGAGGGGGATGGGTCGGCGACCCGCGTGTTGATGAGCGCACCGAGTCCTTTTCCGAGCGCCTGCTTTGCCATGAGCTGCCGAGGCTAGAAGGCTTGATTCGACAAATCAAACTTGAACGTCGCAACGAGGGAAAAGAAACCTGCATCGTGTTGCCGCCGCCATTTCTGTTCGACGAGTTGGACCTGTGGATCAGCGTAAATCCCGTCGATGGCCCGCTCAATATGGCCTTCGACGAAACGTTGATGCACACCTCAACCCGCCCGGTCCTGCGCGTTTATCGCTGGCCCGGGCCGGCAGTCAGCTTCGGTTACCCGCAGCGTTGGCGCGACGTGGAGCCCCACCTTGCCGGGCGGCCCGCCGTTCGGCGCTGGACCGGCGGCGGCCTGGTCGAGCATGGCCATGACCTCACGATCTCCCTCGTGATTCCCGTCGCGTACTCGCCAGCCCAGTGGGGCGCAGGAGAAGTTTACGAAAAACTGCACGAAGCTGCCGCCGCCGCGCTGCGACCCATCCTGCCCGACGTGCGAGCGGCGGCACCGCACGACCTCTCCTCGGGAACCGCCTGCTTCACCCACCCCGCCGCGGGTGATTTGCTCGCTGGTGAGCGCAAAATCCTCGGCGGAGCGCAGCGACGCACCAAGTGGGGAATTCTTTACCAGGGCAGCCTTCAATTACCGGAATTTCCAACCGGGTTCGTCCCGGATTTTGCCAGCAGCCTCGCATCCGCGTGCGAACTTTGGGAACCGTCCGCCCGAATGATCGGCACCGCCCGCGACCTCGCAAAATCGCGCTACGCGACCGACGATTGGACGATGCTCCGATGACCTAGTACCACCCTCAATGTGCGCATCAGCATGATCACAGGAAGTGAGGAGCCAAAATTTTTCACCTTGCAATCACCCCCGCTCCGTCTAACTGGTGAAGGTAACCCTCGAACACCCCGGTTCCGTGAAAAAAATGAAATTGCCTCCTTTCGCGATCCTCCTGGCTGCCTCCTTCGCAGCTGTGGCTCCCTCTCCTCTCAACGCTCAAGTGACCACCGACATCGTCGGGTTTAATCAAGTCACCTGCCTGGCCAATTCCGACACCGTTCTTTCAGTTCCGTTCATGAAACAACCCCTTGCGCACCAAGGGGCTGTCGGCACAACGGAAGATGTTGCCGCCAACCGCGTTCGCGTCAACCCAACGTTCCCGGGAACCTGGACCAACGACCAATTTGCCAACGCCTATTACGTTCGTTTCACCACCGGCAATAAAGCCGGATATTGGTACGACGTTGTTTCCAACAGCAGCACCGGTCTGCTCCTCGATACCAATGGAGATACGCTGCTCGGCGCTCAGGGTCTGGCCGCCGGCGACAAGTATGTGCTGGTCGAACATTGGACCCTCGACAACCTCTTCCCCTCCGCCACCCAGACGACCATCAACGTTTCGGCCAGCAACCAGGCTGGTGACCGGAAAACCGAGATTTTATTGCCGAACCTTACAGATTTCGGCGTCAATCTTCCTCCGGAAGGTCGCTACTTCCTGACTGCAGCCGGCTGGCGCAAAGACGTCATTGGGTTTCCCGCAGCCAACACCACCATCCTGCCTCCCGGCTCGACATTTACGGTTCGCCACAATGCCAGCCCCACCACGTCATTCACCCCCGTGGGTGTTGTTCTCAAAGCAAGGGACGTGATTCCTCTGGCAACTTCAACGACAACGCGCCAGGACAATGCCGTTGCGATTCAACGGCCTGTTCCGGTCAAACTTGAAGACGCGGGTCTTGGAGGAGCAGTCTTTACACCGAGTCTTGGCCACTCAACCTTCCAGCGGCGGGATGAACTTTTCGCATTCGATAATTCGGTTGCTGGACTTAACAAACCGGCAAGCGCGATCTATTACAATGTCGGCGGCACCTGGTATCGTGATGCAGGTTTGATCGCTTCCAATCCCGTGGCAAACGCGGTCACGGCATTCGAACCCGGCAGCGGATTGGTCGTTCGAAAATATCGCGGCGACGGCTCCACGGCACTGTGGGGAAATCAGGCGACCTACTGACCGAAGCGAGTCGTAAATTTTAATCTTCCTTCCCATGCGTCGTTTTCCCCTCGTTCCTCTTTTCGCCGCCTGCTTCGCCACCGCTCAAATCGCGAGCGGCATCACGTTTACGCTGAACATGACGATGGGAGGGGATAGCACGGTCTTCCCGACAGGTTCTTACGGAATTCTTGTTGCAGACACCGGGGGTGATGGGTTCCAGGCCCTGACCAGTTCACAGTTGTTGCAAGGTGCCACGACGCTTTCTCCCAACAGCCTCCTCGGGAGCAACGACCTCATCGTCTTTTCGAACCTCTCGCTGCTCAGCTCCGGTGGGAACAATTATTTCGAATTGGGCGCGACGAATTTCGACACGAATCTGTTCACATCCGCCAACTGGGCGGCGGGCAATCAGCTCGGAGTGTTTTGGTTCCAGAGCGGCAGTAGCAATGCCGGTGACAGTTTTGGGTTTTTCCGGTCGGACAGCGTCGCAAATGGAACGATCTCGTTCGTCACTCCTAGCGCCGGTTCAACCAGTTCGATCGTGAACACGACGGCAGCCTTGGGTGGCACAACGACCCCCCAGCAATATTCAGCGCAGCCACCCGGTGGTGTCATTGCCGTTCCTGAGCCTTCGGCAACCGCGTTGATCGTGATTGGAATTGCCGCTGTTCCCATCGTGAGACGGGTCTTTCGTCGACGCAGAGTTGCGTAGGACCAGGCAGTTTTCACCACTTTCGCCCCTCCAAGCCGGAGGGGCTTTTTTTTGCGAGTGACCGGCTCGAAAAGCGACCCGAGCAGAGGTCGCTTTTGTTTGCTGGGAAGTCTGCTTTATTGGACGGGTGTTTGCGGTCGGCTCCTCCCAGCTTTTGCGATGTGTCCTGGGAACGGTGCTTTTGGTGGGAATGGTTTCCCGAGGGGCCGCGGCGGATTTTGAAACGGGAGCGACGGCCTATCGCGCCGGGAAATACGAGGAGGCCCTGGCGCTCGTTCGGGCGGGCGGACGGGGCGATCCGGAGTGGGTCGTGCTGGCGATAGATTCCTTGATGGCGCTCGGAAAATATTCCGAAGCCGCGACGATCGCCCGCTCTGTGCAGGCTCGCTACGGCTTGAGTCCGGACGTTCAGCTCGCGGTGTATCGGGCTCTTTACGCGATTGGCGATCGCCTGAACGCGATGAATTCGCTGGCGGCTGCCGCACACGGGAGGCCTGGTGGATTCGACCCAACCGACACCCCGGCCGCAACGGTCGCCCGGGCGGAGGCGCTCGGCCTGCTGCAGTACGATCCCAAGGACATTCTCACAAAACTTCTGGATCCAGCCGCAAAGGCATTCCCGGACGACCGTGAACCTGCCCAGGCCACCGGGGAACTTGGTCTCGCAAAACACGATTACCAACTCGCGGCGGAGGCATTTCAAAACGGACTGAAAAAATATCCCGACGACCCGGATCTCAACACCGGGCTCGCCCACGCTTACACGACTTCCAATCCCGAACAGGCGATGAAATTTGCCGAAGTCGCGCTCGCGACAAATCCGCGCCACGAGGGAGCTTTGCTGCTCAAGGCGGAGATTCTGTGCGGTCAGCGGGAATTTGCCGCGGCTGGTGAACCGCTCGACGCGCTGCTGACGGTGAACCCGGCGCATCCCGAGGCGTTTGCGTGGAAGGCGGTGATCGCGCACCTGACCGGCAAACCCGAGGAGGCCGCCGTGTTGCGGGATAAGGCGCTCGATGTCTGGTCGCAGAATCCGCGGGTCGATTACCTGATCGGGTCGAACCTCGCGAAACAGTATCGATTTGCGGAAGGCATCGACTTTCTCCGGCAGGCGCTGGAAGCCGATCCGGACGATCTCGACGCCCACTTTGATCTGGGTTCGAACCTGCTGCGCTTCGGTGCGGAGGACGATGGCTGGAAACACATCGAGACAGTCCGGGAGCGGGATCCCTATCACGTCGCGGCGTTCAATCTGGTGACGCTGCGCGATCAGATGAAAACGTTCGAGACGGCGGAACGTGACGGCGTTCGCGTGCGCATGGCTCCGCTCGATATGCAGGTTTTTGGTGAACGGGCCCTGGAGATCAGTGCGGAGGCCAAAACGATGATGGCGGAGAAATACCAGACACCGATCACGTTTCCGGTGACGGTGGAGATTTTTCCCGAGCAGCAGGATTTTGCGGTCCGGACGTTTGAGATGCCGGGTGGCGAGGGATTTCTGGGTGTTTGTTTTGGGCCACTGATCACGGCGTGCAGCCCGCGCGGCCAGCTCGGCCGGGCCAATTGGGAATCGGTGCTCTGGCACGAGATGGTGCACACGATCACGCTGGCTGCGACCCGCCACCGCATCCCGCGCTGGCTCACGGAGGGCATCAGCGTTTACGAAGAGCGGCTGGCAAATCCCGGCTGGGGGCAATGGATGACGTCGTCGCGTCGCGCAGCGATTGAACAGGGCAAGTTTATGCCGATCGCGGATCTGGATTCGCTGTTCCGGAAGGACATCGACCTTGCTTATTTCCAGTCATCGCTGGTCGTGGAATATCTCGTCGAGCGATTTGGCAATGAGGCGTTGAAGAAGATTCTTGCTGACCTGGCTCGGGACCGGCCGATCAATGAAGCGCTCGTAGCGCACACGGCACCGCTCGACCAGCTGGACACTGAGTTTATGGAGCAGGCCCGGGCCGAGGCGGCCGGATATGGGTCCGGTATGGATTGGAAACCGCTCACCGATGCGGAATTCGACGCGTTCAGTGCGGACCCGGGCATCTGGGTGGCGCAAAATCCGGCGCGTTACCAGGCCGTCATGATTCACGCCAGAAAGCTGGCGGAGGCATCGTCCGGCAAGGACGAGTGGCGGGTCGTCCGTGGTTTGTTGGAGCCGCTGATCGCACTGGAGCCGGATAATCGTGAACCGGAAAATCCTTATTTGCTTCTCGCACAGAGCTGCCGGGAAATCGGTGATCCCGCGGCAGAGAGGGCCGCGTTGGAAAAACTCGCGACACTCGACGCCGGTGCGGAACCGGCATTTGCCCGGTTGATCGAGCTCACCCGGAACTCCGGCGACGATGCGCAGTTTGCCATCAATGCCCGGCGCATGCTTGCGGTCGATCCGTTTGACGCCTCCGCTCTCCGAGCGGTCGCCCTCCGCGGGGAACAACAAGGGGACTACCAGGCGGCAGCAACGGCCTACGCATCTCTCCTGGCTACCGAACCCGCAGACGCGGGCAAAGCGCGATTCGACCGCGCCCGGGTGCTGCATCGAGCGGGCGACTCGGGCGCGAAACGCGAAGTTCTCACGGTGCTCGAAGCCAATCCCCGCCACCGCGAGGCGCTCGCGCTGTTGCTCGAAATGCAGCGCCGCCCACCCGGCACGAATCCATGAGAACCATCGTCGCCGCGGTATTGATTTTCACCGCCGGCGCGGCGCCGGCGCAGACACGGCTTTTTCCGAACGCAGATCTGACTTCTCAGCGCGACATCATGGATCGGCGAGGTGCGCCGGAATGGGAAATCCCGGCGGGTTTTGAAGGAGACGTCTTCACCTTTGCCCGACTGCGGCCGCAATTTCATTCCCGCTGGCGCGTGGACTGGCCCGAGAGCGATCTCTTTTTTTCCTACCGACTGAACGAAATGACGTCGCTCACGGTCAACCCGCACCCGCGCATCATCGATATCACCAGTCCGGAGCTCTACGATTTTCCATTCACCTACCTCGTCGAGCCCGGGCACATGAATCTGCTCGAGGAGGAAGCCGCGATCCTGCGCAACTACCTGCTGAACGGTGGATTTCTGATGCTCGACGACTTCTGGCGGGAGAACGAATGGATGAACGTTTACCAGCAAATGAAGATGATTTTTCCTGACCGCGAGCCGGTCGAATTGGAGCTGGATCATCCGATTTTCCGCACGGTTTTCGAGATCAAGGAAAAACCCCAGGTGCCAACTCCGGAGGATGCGCTCAACGGGCGGGCCAAGGGCATCACGTGGGAGCGGGGGGCCAATCCATTCGCGACGTACTACGGGATCTTCGACGACGCCGGGCGCATGATGGTGGTGATTTGCCGCGACACCGATCTCGGTGACGGATGGGAACGCGAAGGCGACAACAAATGGTACTTCCACGAATTCTCGGAAAAAAAAGCCTACCCGATGGGCATCAACATCGTCGTTTACGCTCTCACGCACTGAGTTCCACCACCCCACCTTTCCCATGGCACACATCACACCGCCGCCGCCCGCCGCCCCGTCCCGCGAACAGTCCCTCACCGCGCAGATCGCCGACGGGCGAAAGCGCATCGAATCGGAACTGTCGAAAGTGATCGTCGGCCAGTTTGACGTCGTCGAGCAGCTCCTGATCGCCTTGCTGGCCGGCGGCAACTGCCTGATCACCGGAGCGCCTGGTCTGGCGAAAACCCTGCTGATCAAATCAGTCGCGCAATTGTTTCACCTGTCGTTTCAGCGCATCCAGTTCACACCCGACCTGATGCCGGCGGACATCACCGGCACGGAAATTTTGAGCGACACGCCGGACGGGCGCGCGATGCTTTTTGTGAAGGGGCCGATTTTCGCGAATCTCATCCTCGCGGACGAAATCAACCGCACCCCCCCAAAAACCCAGGCCGCGCTGCTCGAAGCGATGCAGGAACACCAGGTGACCGCGGCGGGTCAGCGGTTTGCGCTGGAGGAGCCGTTTTTTGTGCTGGCGACAAAAAACCCGGTCGAAATGGAAGGCACGTATCCCCTCCCCGAAGCGCAACTCGACCGATTCATGTTCGACATTTTTATCGATTACCTTTCCGAGGACGATGAGGTCTCCGTGGTGACGCAGACGACTGCCGGTGCGCCCGAGCCGATCCGGCCGCTCTTCACCGGCGAGGATCTGCTTGGGTTTCAGAGCATCGTGCGCCGCACACCGATTGCCACGGAAGTCGCGCGTTACGCGGTGCGGCTCGCTGCGGCTTCGCGTCCAAACCGCCCGGGCACCCCGACGTTCGTGAACGAATGGGTCAATTGGGGAGCCGGCCTGCGAGCAGCGCAGTATCTAGTGCTCGGCGGCAAGGCCCGCGCCCTCCTGGATAGCCGGACCCACGTGACCATCGAAGACATTCGCGCGCTCGCTCCCGCGACGCTGCGGCATCGCATTTTGCCGAACTATCGCGCCGAAGCCGAAGGCGTTTCGGTCGAACAAATCATCGCCCGCCTTATCGAGACCGTGCCGGGAATCTGATCGAAAGCGCCGCTCCGAAAGCACGACATGCCAGCCGCCACTGCCAGCTCCGAATCCACCACGCGCGGTCGTTCGGCGACGTTCGCCGACCCGGCGGCCTTGATGCGGATTCGCAACCTCGAGCTGCGGGCGCGGGCGGTTGTCGATGGATTTTGGCGCGGATTGCACCGCAGCCCGCACCACGGATTTTCCACGGAGTTCACCGAATACCGCCAGTATGTGCCCGGTGACGATACCCGCTACCTCGATTGGAAACTGCTGGCCCGCAGCGACCGGTATTACATTCGAAAATTCGAGGAAGAGACCAATCTCAGCTGCCACTTGCTTGTGGATCGAAGCAAATCGATGGAGTTCGGCACGACGGGCTGGTCCAAACTCGAGTATGCCCGCACGCTGGCCGCGACGCTGGCGGTCTTCCTTCAGCAGCAGGGCGACGCGATCGGGTTGGTGACGTTTGCCGGACAGGTGCAGGACTACGTGCCCGCGCGGGGCAAACGCAGCCACGTCCACGAAATCCTCGCGGCACTCGAGCGCCCGGCCGCGGGCGTGGAAACGTCACTCTCCGCTCCGCTCGAACAAATCCTGCGCAGCGTGCGCCGACGGGGATTGATCATTCTCATTTCCGATCTGCTCGCGCCCATCGATGATCTCGAAGTCCGACTCGCCGCGCTCTCGGCCTGCGGCCACGACGTCTCGCTGCTCCAGCTGCTCGACCCGGCGGAGCTCACGCTGAATTTTCCCGACACGGCGGTTTTCGAAGATCTTGAGACCGGCCGCACCGTGCTCACCCAGCCTGACGCCGCGCGCAAACGTTACGTCGAACGCCTCGATGCACACCTCGCAGCCGTCCGCGGCATTTGTTCGCGCAACGGAATTCTGCACCACCTTTTCCAGACCGACCACTACCTCGAAAAAATTCTCTTCGAGCACCTTGCCGACCGCACCCGCCGGGGGCGACGCACCCGCCGTGCGCGGCAACTGAACTGATTCCACCATGCAGTTTCTCGCACCGCTCTTCCTCGCCGCAATCGCTGCGCTGGCTGTTCCGGTGTGGCTCCATTTACGCCGCGAACGCCCAAAGGACCGCGTGGCATTCAGTGCGGTCATGTTTCTCGACCCGGTCGTGCCGCACACGACCCGGCGACGCAAACTCGATAATTTGTTGCTCCTGCTTCTGCGCTGCCTCGGCCTGGCGCTTCTCATCCTCGCCTTTGCCCGGCCCTTTTTTGCGAGCAACGAAATCGCCGGGCTGCTCACCGATTCGGGCACAACACGATTGATCCTGATCGATACGAGCGCGAGTTTGCGCGACGACCGATTTGCCGCCGTGCGCGATGCGGCCGAGCGGGTGATCCGGGAGACCGAACCCGCCGACACGCTTGCCATCGCGACGTTCGACCGGGCGCTGCAGCCGGTGATTTCATTCGAAGCCTGGGAACGACTCGCGCCAGCTGAGCGAATCTCGCAGGCGACCCAGGCAGTCCGCACGCTGGAACCCGGCTGGGCTGGCACAAATCTCGGCGATGCTCTCACGGGCGCGGCTGAACTGCTCGCCGCCGAAACCGGACGCACCGGCACGCCCGCCGAGCTGTCCGTGATCAGTGATTTTCAGCGCGGAGCGGCGACGGACGCGCTGGAGGGTTACGCGTGGCCGCCGCGTCTGCAGATCGTGCCGATCGCGGTCGGTGCACCGCCGTGGACGAACGGCGGTGTGAATTTGCTGAGTCGTTCGAACCGCCAGCCCGGCGCTGGTTCGAATGAACCGCAACGCGTTCGTGTGACCAACGCGGCGGATTCGGTCCGCTCGGATTTTGTTCTCCAATGGAGTGAACCAGGCGCGACACCCTCCCCGATCCGCGTCGAACCCGGCGAAAACGCCCTCTTCGCGGCTCCGCCCGACGCCACCGCCACGCGCGGCAGCGTGACGCTGACCGGCGACGATTTTCCTTTCGACAATTCGGCGTGGTTTGCCGTCGATCCGCCACGCGTGGCCTACCTCGATTATTGGGGCGACGCCGACGCCAACGACCCGGAGGACGTCCTGTTTTTTCTCCAGCGCGCGATGCAGCCCGCCGCAAATTACACGATGCAGATTCGCCCGCGCGGTGCCGATGCCACCGCATCACCGCCGGACGCCGAGCCCATGGCGGCTCTTGCGGTGATCGACGGATCGCTGTCTCCGGCGGGCACGGACACGATGCGAAAATTTCTCGAATCGGGCGGCACCGCTCTCATGGTGATGCGGGAAAATGGGGACTCGACCTTGCCGGGCACGCTGGCTGGCGCGGTGGTGCCGGTGACCGAAGCCACGCTCGCGAACAATGCACGCTTCGGCGAAATCGCTTTCGACGACCCCGTTTTTGCGCCTTTTGCGGATCCACGATTCGGCGATTTCAGCCGGATTCCCGTCTGGAAATTTCGGACGATCGACACGACGGCGCTGCCCGCGGCAACCGTGATGGCACGCTTCGACAGCGGGGAGGCCGCGTTGTTGCGGGTGCCAGTCGGAAGCGGCCACCTTTACGTGCTCACGACAAGTTGGGCGCCCGCCGACAGCCAGCTCGCGCTGTCGTCAAAATTTGCTCCCCTGCTCCACTCGATCCTCGAGCAATCTCCACAACTCGCACCGCGGAAGGCGAATTACACCATTGGAGATGCCGTGACGTTGCCCGCCGGCGTGCCGGAAACGGTCACCCGCCCCGACGGGTCCACGGCGGAAGCACCGGGCGGCACCTTTTCCGCGATCGACCTTCCGGGAATTTACACGGCCGGAGATTTTGCGTTTGCCGTGAACGTCCCGGCCGCTGAATCCGAACTGTCTCCTCTCGGCGAGCCTGAACTCCGCGCCCTCGGGCTGCCGCTGGAGCCGGTCGAGGATGCGGCCGCCGCCGCTCAGCGTCAGCTCACCCTCGCAACCGAAGAAGCCGAACGCCGCCAGAAGGTGTGGTGGTGGTTGATTCTCGCGGGAATGGCCGTATTTCTTCTGGAAACCCTCGCTGCCGCCCGCCTGGAGGCTCGGCGAAACGCCACGCCGGAAGCCGCATGATCATCCCACCCCTCCGGATCGAGCTCGAAAACGTCGCGGACCGCCTCCACCGATGTGCGTTGCACGCCCGACTCGCCGCCTTCTGGGGTGCCGGAGCGCTGGCGCTCCTCGTTCTGATCATCGTGGCATGGCTGCGCCCGGGCTTTCCAATTTTTCCGGCACTCGGCGGGCTCGTTTTGATCCTGGCCGTCGTGTGGGGGGTGATCCGGTGGCGGCATCAACGTCGTAAGCCGGACCTGCGCGCGGTCGCCCTTCTCGTTGAGCGAAGCCATCCGGATCTTCACACCGCCTTGCTGGCGGCGATCGACCAG
>JBGTDR010000148.1:0-5178 GCA_041748215.1 Chthoniobacterales bacterium | reverse complement strand
CACCGCGCGCCTGACAAATCTTACGCTCTATCCCGCGAAACAATTCGTCACGCCGTACGACAAGCTCAACCGCGCGATGACCGCCATCCGCAACGAGCTCGACGAACGTGTGATGTATTTCGAAAAACACGGCCAGCTCATTGAGGCCCAGCGCATCAAGATGCGCACCGAATACGACCTCGAAATGATGCAGGAGATGGGGTTCTGCAACGGCATCGAAAATTATTCGCGCCACCTCACGGGTCGTCCGCCCGGCTCAAAGCCATACACGTTGATGGACTTTTTGCCCGACGATTACCTGCTCGTGATCGATGAATCCCACGCGACCATTCCGCAGGTCGGCGGAATGTACGCCGGTGACCGGTCGCGCAAACAGGTGCTCGTCGATTACGGATTCCGCCTTCCGAGCGCCCTCGACAATCGCCCGCTGAATTTCGACGAATTCATGGCGATGACGAAGCAGATGATTTACGTCAGCGCGACCCCGGGAAACTTCGAGATGCAGAACAGCGTCGCTGGCAACACCGGTTACATCGCTGCGAAGGGGGGATTTAAGGAACAGGCTGATCCCGCCCGTGTCGCCGGATCTCCGCTGTCGCCGCCGACCTCCCGGATCACGGATCCCTTCGATTGTCACACTCCCGGAGCGCCCCTCGTCGTCGAACAAATCATTCGTCCCACCGGCCTGCTCGACCCGAAAGTCACGGTCCGTCCACTGGCCGGTCAGATCGACGCCACCATCGAGCTGTGCCGCGGCCGCATCGAGAAAAACGAGCGTGTTCTCGTGACCACTCTCACGAAACGCACGGCCGAAGATCTCTCGGATTACCTCCGCGACATCGGGCTGCGCGTGCGTTACCTCCACAGCGATATCGACACCATCGAGCGCGTCGAAATTCTCCGCTCCCTCCGCGCCGCAGAATTCGACATCCTCATCGGCATCAATCTTCTCCGCGAAGGTCTCGACCTGCCCGAAGTTTCGCTTGTCTGCATTCTCGACGCGGACAAGGAAGGTTACCTCCGCAGCCAGACCTCGCTCATCCAAACCGCCGGCCGCGCCGCCCGGCACGTCAACGGCGAGGTGGTACTTTTTGCCGACGTCATCACCGGCAGCATCCGCGCCCTCATCGAAATCTGCGAATACCGCCGCGCCCGCCAGATCGCTTACAACAAGGAGCATGGCATCGAGCCGAAGAGCGTCGTCCGCGCCGTGCAGGAAAGCCTCCACGTCATCCTCAAAAGCAGCCGCGACCTCGAATCGTCCCTCGTCGCCGAAACCTCCCCGGACCTCGATCTCCACGAGCTCATGCAGGAACTCGAACGCGACATGGCCACCGCCGCCGCCAACCTCGACTACGAACGCGCCGCTCTCCTCCGCGACCAGATTACCGAACTCAAAGCCGGCACCGGCCTCGACAAAATCAGCCCCCGCCAGCCCGTTAAATACGGCGGAGCAAAAGGACGTCCGCGCTCCCGTTCCAAACGCTGAAAAACATGCCCGCCGCCAAAGCAACTGCCGCCACTGCGATTCATTTTGTCACCGGGTCTGACGAGGCTGGCGTCAAGAAGACTGCGGTGGGACTTGCGACCCGGCTGGCGCCTTCCGACGATCCGTTTGCCGTCGAAACGATTGACGGGGCCGCCGCCACGGTGGACGAGGCTTGTCAGCGGATCGGAGCGACGATCGAAGCGCTGCTTACGATTCCATTTTTTGGCGGCGGGAAACTTGTCTGGCTGAAAAACGCGTCGTTCCTTGCCGACTCGGTAACTGGCCGCTCCGAATCGGTGACCGACGCCGTGGAGCGGCTTCTCAAGATTCTCGAAGCGGGCCTGGCTGAGGGCGTGGTGTTTTTGCTCAGCGCACCCGATGCCGACAAACGGCGCAGCGCATTCAAGACGCTAAAGAAAATTGCCGAGTCGCACGTCGAGGACAAACCGGATTTCGGCTGGGGCGCGACCGAGGCTGACGTGATTGATTGGGTTGCCCGCCAGGCCGCTGCCGCGAAGTTGACCATATCGTCTGACGCACTCGAAGTCCTCGCCGCGCGCGTCGGTGCCGAGTCACGTCAGCTCGACACGGAGATTCTCAAGCTGCAGACGGCGTTTGGCCCGGATCACGAGGTGACCGAAGACGACGTGCGAGCGCTCGTTCCGGCAACGCGCGCTGGCGGGATTTTCGATCTCAGTAATGCCTTGGCGAAACGCGACCTCGCGCTTTGCCTGGACACACTCGACCAGCTTTTCCGCCAGGGAGAACGAGCCGTCGGTTTGCTATTGGCAGCCATCGTTCCGACCGTGCGCAATCTCCTTCTCGTGAAAGACCTGATGGAACGCCACCGCATTACGCCGCCCGCTCAGCCGCAATTTTTCGCCGGTTCGCTGAAAAAACTTTCCGACGAAGCCACCGCCCACCTGCCGCGCAAAAAAGACGGAACACTCAGCGCTTACCCGCTCGGCATCGCCGCCGTGAACGCCCGCCGATTTTCCCTCGACGAACTCAGCGCCGCCTTCCGCGCCTGCGCCGACGCCAACCGCCAGCTCATCACGAGCCAGCTCGCGGAAGACGTCGTCCTCGAACGTCTGGTTGTTCAGATCACCGGGAAACCAGCGCTTGAGAGCGACGCCAGATGATCACGGTCACGCGGAGAATGACGCCCAACCGTTCAGTTTCGCGGCCTGCCTGAGCCAGTCCGTCATCTGTGCCTCGTCCAAATCATCGTTCTCGTGGATATCGATCCACCGGGCGTTGGGATCTTTTCCGGCACCGGGCGGGACCGGCTGCAATGAAGCGCCAGAGAAAAAGTTCACTTTGACGCAGCGCGTCAGGACGTGGAACGAAACCAGCCAACCCTGGCCGTCGATCCCGTAGAATGGGGAATTCCACCGCACGGCCTTCATTACGTTGGGAAGATTTTGTTCGATCAGGACATCAAGACGCCGGCCGAGGTCGCTTTTCCAGCCTGGCATCGCGGCGATGTACGCCTGCACCGGACCGTCGCCGTCGCCTTTGGGAATTTGCGGATTTCCACCGGACAGGAGAACGGGTTGTCCGTCGTTCTGGTTACGTTTGCCGGAGGATTTGGATTTTGGTTCGGTCTTTCTCGGTTTCACGGTCTCGTTTCTCCAAAAAAATTTCTCCAACCCACCGATGGGTCGCTCGGAATCTTTCCAGAATGATTTCACCGCAACCGGGGACGAATTTCAACTCGGGTTTGGTGGCCCTGGTGACTGCCTGATAGAATCCGACACCATGGACGGGAAATTCGATCTTCAGGTCAACAAGAAGGCGTTCCAGATCAACATGGACAAACGCATCTACGGAACGTTTGCGGAGATCGGGGCCGGTCAGGAAGTGGCGCGCCGCTTTTTTCACGTCGGCGCGGCGGCAGGTACGGTCGCGAAAACAATTTCGGCCTACGACATGACGTTCAGCGATTCGATCTACGGAGCAGCGGGCCGTTACGTGAGTCGGCGGCGACTGGACACGATGCTCACGCACGAGTTCGATCTGCTCGTTGAGCGGCTTGATCCCAAAGTCGGCAGCGAACGCACATTTTTTGTCTTTGCCGACACCGTCGCGGCGCGAAGTTTTCGCAAACATGATGAATCGCACGGCTGGCTCGGCGTGAGATTTCAGTCCGCGCCGCGATCGGCGGTCAGCGAGATCATCCTGCACGTCCGCATGCTCGACGCGGAAAATCTCGAGCAACAGGAGGCCCTGGGCATCATCGGCGTGAATTTGCTTTACGGGGCATTTTACCTGAATCAGCGACCGGACGCGCTGATCGGATCCCTGCTCGACGACCTGCCGGACGGCCGGATCGAAGTGGACATGATCCGGTTCTCCGGGCCGGATTTTGCAAAGGTCGACAACCGTGTGATGGCACTGCAACTCGTGTCTCAGGGCCTGACGAAGGCGGCGCTTTTCCGCGCGAACGGCGAGGTCATCAATGCAGCCGATGCCTTTTACAAAAAGCCTCTCCTGATCGAGCGGGGCAGCTTCCGGCCGGTCACCCACGTCACCAACGACATGCTCGACTGCGCGCGCGCCATGTTTCTCGAGGAAGGGGACCTCCACGGTGACGAACCCGAGGTCCTCATGGAAATCACCATGCAAAATTTACTCAGCGGCGGCGAGCTGGACCCCCACGATTTCCTTGATCGTGTCGACATGCTGGCCGCGCTCGGCCGCACCGTGATGATCTCGAATTACGGCGAATATTACCGCCTCATCAATTACCTGACCCGCTACACGGACCATCTGATCGGACTGCCGATGGGACTGCCCGCGCTCGAAGAAATTTTCGACGAAAAATATTACACCCACCTCGACGGGGGCATCCTCGAGGGCCTCGGTCGGCTCTTCAAAACCGGCGTGCGGCTTTACGTGTATCCGATTCGCCGCGACGGCGCGATCGTGACGGCGGACGAATTCAAGGTCCCGCCGAACCTGCGATACCTTTACCGCCACTTGCTCGAGAACGACTTCATCAAGCCGATAAAAAACTTCAACCCCGACTACCTCGACATCCGCTCCGCCAGCGTGCTCGCGCAGATCCGCGAAAAAGATCCGGGCTGGGAAAAATTCGTCTCACCCGAAGTCGCCGAAATCATCCGGCAACGCGGCCTGTTCGGACACGGGGATTGATATTTTTACGATGCTCGTCATCGCCCACCGCGGAGCCTCCGCGCACGCGCCGGAAAATACGCTCGCCGCGGCCCGCCTCGCTTGGAAGCACGGCGCGGATGCCGTCGAGGGCGATCTCCGGCTGACGCGTGACCACCACGTGGTCGTCATGCACGACGAAACCGGCAACCGCACCGCCGGCGACTCCCGGCGGGTTCGGGATCTAACGCTCACACAGCTCGCGCAATGGGATGTCGGGCGGTGGAAAGGACCGGAATGGACGGGGGAGCCCGTGCCGACTCTAACCGACTTGCTCAAAACGTTACCGCCCGGCCGTTCGTTGGTGCTTGAGCTGAAGGAGAACGACGGCCTTGCCGAACGCACACGCGAAACGATCGCTGAGTCCGCAGTGGATCCGGAACGTGTCGTTCTCATCGCGTTCGACCTCGCCACGATTCGCGAGGCGAAGCGGCTGCTGCCCGGGTGCCGCGCGTTGTGGCTTTTCGGGGACTTTCAACTGCGCGCGGCCACTCCGGGCTGGCTCGGCCGAT
>JBGTDR010000147.1:0-6679 GCA_041748215.1 Chthoniobacterales bacterium | reverse complement strand
GCTGATATCGTGGACAAACGAAACATTCACCTCGTCGGGGAGCTCGAGAATGCCCTCGAAACGCACGACACGGTCATCATTCCGTGGGGTGCGCTGCACCTGCCGTTTGTCGAAAGCACGTTACTCCGGTGGGGATTCCGCGAGACCGGGCGACTCGACCGACCGGCAATCCGATTGATGGGTCGGAATTAAAAATCCGTTCGTTCGCGGATCGAGCGGACGTGCGACGTAAATTCCCGAACGCGCCAACGGTCGAGCGGTGCCTGCCAGGCGCCGCCTTGTTTAAAATGCGACCCCACGATCACGGCGTCCGCGTGGCGGAATACTTCCGCGACATTGCCGATGGTGGTTCCTGAACCCGCCAGCACCGGGAGTCGCGAAGCGCCGGCGGCTTCTTCCAAATCCGCCGGAGCAACTGCCTGCCCCGTGGCGGCGCCGCTCACGATCACGGCATCGGCGCAGAAAAACTCCGCGGCTCGTGCGGTTTCGGCCAGGCTGACGTCCGCGGTGATCGCGTGGGAGCTGTGTTTCTTTTTGATGTCGGCAAAAATCCGGACGTGATCGGCCGCCCACGCTTTGCGCGCCCGCAGGAGCGGTCCGGCGCAGCCTTCGAGAATGCCTTCGTCCGCGACGTGGGCGAAAACAAACCCTTCTACGCGGATGAAATCCAACCCTGCGGCGAGCGCCACGGCGAGCGCGGCTTCATTGGCCCCTGCCAGCACCTGCACGCCGCAGGGAATTGATGCCAACGCTCGCACGGCGGTTGCGGCGGCGGTCATCGACGCCACAATTTCCGGGCCGACCGAGCCGCGTAAATACGGGCGGTCGTGCATGTTTTCGATGAGCAGGGCATCGATGCCGCATTCGAGGTAAACCTCCGCCTCCCGGCACGCGTGGAGAACGATCTCCCGCGTTGTCAGATGATGATGTGGCGTGCCCGGCAGCGCGGGGAGATGGATCATGCCCACCACAGCGCTGCGGATTCCCAGAACGGGTGAGTCCGGCATTTGTTGAAGATGACGCCGCGCCGCCTTGATGACCAGTCGCGAAACGAATGCGCGTGTCTCATTGGGAAACTTGCTTCGGTTGGGAGATCATGAAAACAATCCCGGAGAAGTTTTGCCGATGCACCTCCTCGCCCAATTCCCGACTCCGGAATTCCGCTTCGGCGATTTCATGCTGCCGTGGGGCATGGTGATTAGCGTGCTCGGATTTCTCAGCGCGTGGATCATCGTGGTCGTGCTCGAGCACGCTGGTTGGACGCGCCACATCGCGCAGCTCCCGATCTTTTTTGTCGCCCTCGCGGTGATTTGCGGCTGCGTGATTGGGCTTTTGCTGGCGCCATGAAGATGCCGGGCCGCGCCTCACTCATCACCGGAGGAGCCGTCGTGCTGGCCGTGATTCTGGCACTGGCGATGGCCCATCGGTCCGCGACGAAACCGTGGACGCGAGACGCGCAGGTGCGCGCCAACCTGGTGGGCATCGCCCCGCGGGTGGCCGGCCCGGTGATCAACATTCCGATCAAAGACAACCAGTCCGTCAAAAAGGGGGACCTGCTTTTTGAAATCGACCCGGCGACGTACCAAGCCGCGCTCGATAACGCTAATGCCCGGGTGGCCGAAGCCGAAGCGAATTTGACGCAAGCGAGTCAGGAGCTGCAGCGCCAGACGCAGCTTTACGAGCAGCGGGTCAACGACGTGCGTGACCTGCAAAACGCGCAGGATCTCGAGGCTTCCGCCCGCGCGGAGGTGATCGCCGCCCAGGCCAACCTCGAAACTGCGCGCCTCGATCTCAGCTACACAAAAGTCCTGGCACCCGTGAACGGCTACCTCACCAACGTCCAGACAAGCCCGGGAACTTACGTCGAAGCGGGTGAAAAGCTGCTCGCGCTGGTTGATTCCGATTCGTTCTGGGTCGCGGCGTATTTTAAAGAAACGCAGCTTCGACACGTCGTCCCGGATCAGCCAGTGCGGATCACACTCATGAGCCATCCGTCCGAATCCATCGACGGCGAGCTCGAGAGCGTCGGCTGGGGTGTGTTTTTGCCCGATGGCTCGACGACGGAGGATCTGCTGCCGCAGGTGAGCCAGACGATCGACTGGGTGCGTTTGCCGCAGCGGTTTCCGGTGCGCGTTCGGATCACCGGGCCGTCGCCCGTGCCGTTGCGCATTGGGTTGACGGCCTCCGTCGCACTCGGCGAGCGGTAACGCAAAAAGCGGGTCCGCGCCGGATTGGGCGCAAGTTACGTCTTCGCCATGCAGGTGAGAAGATCGTAACGCAGGCCCGCTTTACCGCGAGGTTGGCCCCCCGTATTCCCCAGCTTCCCGCGCTGTCGGGAAATGGACACCAACCTACCAACTCAAATGAATACCACTCGATCAACGCCGCGGCTGCTCCCAGCCCGTGCCCGCACCTGGACCCTTGGTCTCGCCACCCTGGCGGCCGGATTCCTTGCTGTCACCGCGCACGCACAATTCACCCTCACCATTCTGCACAACAACGACGGCGAATCGAAATTGCTCGGGAATTCCCCGGTCGGATTTGCCGGACCGGCGCATTTTGTTTCGGTAGTTGAAGCGCAGCGTGCGGCCGCGACGGCTGCCGGCAACGCCGTTGTGACAATCTCGTCGGGCGACAACGTGCTCCCGGGCACCGCGTTCGCCGCGAGCGAGAGCGACGGGGTTTTCTACGATGCCCTCGTCCTGAATCGAATCGGGTATGACGCCGTCACGATCGGCAACCACGATTTCGATTTTGGTCCGACCACGTTGGCGAACTTCATCGCCGCGACGGATACCTCGATCACGTTCCTCTCGGCCAACCTCGATTTCAGTCTCGAGCCCGACCTGGCCGCTCAGGAAACGGCGGGTCGCATCGCCTCGACGATTGTGGTGAATAAAACCGCCGGTGCCACGCCCATCGAGGTGGGCATCATCGGTCTGACGACGCCGACGATCACGACCATTTCGAGCCCCGGCAATGTCGTGGTGAGCAGCGAACTCGTTGCGATCGTGCAGGCGGAGATCGACGCCCTCGAAACGCTCGGCGTGGATGCCATCATCCTTTCGAGCCACCTTCAGGGCATCGCATCCGAGCAGGCGCTGGCCGCCCAGCTTCGCGGCGTGGACGTGATCATTGCCGGCGGTGGAGATGAACTCCTCGCGAATCCGACGGATCTGCTGCTGCCGGGTGACACGTTGAACGTCGAGCGGCCGTATCCGATCCTCGCGCCGGACGCTGATGGCAACAACATCCCCGTGGTTACGACCACCGGTGAATACCGTTACCTTGGCCGTCTGGACGTCAGCTTCGACGTGGCGGGCAATTTCGTGAGCGCAACGGGTGGCCCCGTGCGCGTGGCTCGCGATGACGCCGCAACTCCTGCCGCTGACGCGGTTGCGCCCGACCCGGTGATCCAGAGCACTGTCGTTGCGCCCGTGCAGGCATTCGTGAACGGACTGGAAAGCGCGATCATCGGCACGACGCAGGTGCCGTTGGATGGCCGCCGCGCGGCGGTGCGTTCCGTTGAGACAAATCTCGGCAATCTGATCGCCGACGCATTTCTTTCCGCTGGCAAGGCTCGCGCCGCTTCCTTCGGAGTCGACGCTCCCGCCGTGGCCCTCGTCAATGGCGGTGGCATTCGCAACAACGCGATCATTCCGGTTGGCAGCCTCTCGGTGAAAACAACGTTCGACATTTCGCCGTTCGGCAACTTCGTCTCGATCGTCGAGGACGTGCCGGTTCCCGTTTTCAAGTCGTTGCTCGAAAATGCGGTTTCGCAGACGGTGCGCAATGCGGAGGGTAACGTTGTTGAAGGCGCTTCCAATACCGGCCGCTTCGCGCAGATCGCGGGCTTTTCGGTGCTCTACGACGTCGAGGCTCCGGCTTCGCAGTTGAATCCCAACGGCAGTGTCGCCACCGACGGCAGCCGCGTCCTCGACGTGGTGCTCGACAGTGGTGTTGAGCTCTACAAAAACGGCGCACTTGTCCCGGGTGCCCCCGCGACGATCGATATTGCCACGGTCAACTTCCTCGCCGGCGGCGGCGACGGTTACCCGTTTGGCGGCCTGCCATTCACCACGCTCGGTCTCACCGACCAGCAGGTTGTGGCCAATTACATCCAGAACCTGCCGCTCGGAGTGGTGACGACCGCCCTCGGTTACAATGGCCCCCAAGGCCGCATCGAGGTTGTCGCGGCTCCGGTCGTGGAACCCACGCCAACACCGACGCCCGCGCCCGTCCCGGCTCCGCTGCCCGCGCCCGTGATCGTCGCAACCAAATCGACGCTCAAGGCCAGCCTGTCGGATGACTCCGTGCAAATCAAAGGCCGCACGGACGGCAACGTTGTGCGCGTCACCGTCAATGGTAAACGCGCCCGGGGAACGCGCAGTTGGAAGGCCGACGTCGATCTGCCCGGCCGGAAAAAGACCGTCCGTCTGACGATCCGTGCCTTCGCCGCTGACGGCCAGGTGACCGTGCTCAAACGTACGATCCGCCGCAAATAACGCCGCGGGAGCGTTCGCTCTTCACGCCCTCCGGGTCCCATCCCCGGAGGGCGTTTTTTTGTCTTTTCCGGTTTGGCGCCCGGAGTTGGTGGAAGCCTGGAACTCAGGAACGACTCACAAAAAATCTGCGCAAATCTGCGCAATCTGCGAACGAACTCAGTGCCGTGATTTCGTGAGATTACTATCAGACCGCCGCGCCGACTTTTGCGCCGACCTTGAGGCGGAGGGCGTTGAGGCGGATGAAGCCGGTGGCGTCGCCCTGGTCGTAGGCCTTCGTCGGATCGGCTTCCATGGTGGCGATGTGCGGATTGTAGAGCGAGACCGGGCTCTTCACGCCGGCTGGGATCAGGTTGCCCTTGTAAAGTTTCACACGCACGGTGCCGGTCACGTTTTTCTGCGATTCCTCGACGAGCGCCTGGATTGCTTCGCGCTCCGGAGCGAACCAAAAGCCGTTGTAAACCAGCGTCGCGTATTGCGGGATGAGGCAGTCGCGCAGGTGCATCACTTCTCGATCCATGGTGAGTGATTCCATGATGCGGTGGGCGAAATGGAGGATCGCCCCGCCCGGGGTTTCGTAAACGCCGCGGCTTTTCATGCCGACGAACCGATTCTCGACCATGTCGACGCGGCCGACGCCGTGTTTTCCGCCGAGCGCATTGAGAATCTTCATCACGGCGAGCGGGCTGGAATTTTCGCCGTTCACCGCGACGCAATCGCCCTGCGCGAATTCGAGCTCGACGATTTCCGCTTCGTCGGGCGCGTCCTCGGGAGCGGCGCTGAGTTTGAACATGCCTTTGTTTTCGGGCGCGCTGGCGTCGAACCACGGATCTTCGAGGATGCCGCTTTCGTACGAGATGTGCAGGAGATTGCGGTCCATCGAATACGGTTTGCTGGCGCTGGCTTCGACGTTGATTCCGTGGGCGGCGCAGTATGCGATCATTTCGCTGCGGCCGGGGAATTCCTCCCGGAATTTTTCCTGGCGCCACGGAGCGATCACCTCGAGATCGGGGGCGAGTGCGGCGGCGGTCAGTTCGAACCGAACCTGATCGTTGCCTTTGCCGGTCGCGCCGTGCGCGATGGCGTGCGCTCCCTCAGCCTGCGCAATCTCGACCATCCGTTTGGCGATGAGCGGCCGGGCAATGCTCGTGCCGAGAAAATACCGACCCTCGTAAATCGCTCCGGCCCGCAACATCGGGTAGATGAAATCACGGGCAAATTCCTCCTGCAGGTTGTCGATGTAACATTTCGACGCTCCGGTTTTGAGCGCCTTGGCTTCGAGCCCATCGAGTTCCTCCTCCTGTCCGATGTCGGCGCAAAACGCGATGATTTCGGCGGAATAAGTCTCCTTCAACCAATTGAGCAGGACGGACGTGTCGAGTCCGCCGGAGTAAGCGACGACGATTTTCATGGCCGGATTTCTTACCACGGCCGGCGCGGAGGGCACGGAGGAAATTGGAAAATCCTTGTCGATTGTCGGTTCACGAAATTTTGCGAGACCACCGGAACAGACGCACGCTTTCGGCGGGGATCTCCACCTCGCCGCCAGTGAGCGTTGCGCCAGCAAGCAGTTCCGTGGCCGTGGTGGCGGGTGGTTCGGCGAAACGCACGGTCGCGGGAACCCGCGCAAAATTGAGGACGTAGGCGATGACGGCGTCGTCGCCCTCGTGCCAGCGGACGACGGTGTGTTCGGGTTTTTCGACGAAGTGGGCGGAGAGTTCGGGAAATTGCGCGCGCAGGACGGGGCGGAGCGCGGAATTTTCTTCGTGCCAGAGCGAAAGGCCCTGCACCGAGGCGAAGTAGAGTGTGCGACCGCGGCCGTGGCGGTGGGCAACGACCATCGGGTGTCCGGAGGGATCGCTGGCGAGCACGTCGGCGCCTGCATGGACGGTGAGGTGCTGGGTGACGTAGGGTGCCGTGCAAGCGACGCCCTCCCACGTGTAGGTCGAGGCGGGGCCGACGTCGGCTTCGATCAGCCCGAACACTTCAGCCAGCACGCGGCCGGGAGAACCTTCCACCCGGGCCTGATCCATGTCGTCGAGCGCGTTGAGGCGGGCGTCAGCGACAAGGCAGCCGCCCTCCGCAACGTAGGCGGCGAGCCACTCGACCTCGGCGTCCGAGAGGGCGATGAGGGCGGGCAGAACGAGGACGGGTGTGCGGCGATCCAGTTCGTCGAG
>JBGTDR010000146.1:0-8718 GCA_041748215.1 Chthoniobacterales bacterium | reverse complement strand
GCCGCGTCGGCCAGGCGGCCTATTCCGCGCTCACCCGGCGATTTCCCGGAAAAGTGATCGCGTTCGATCGCGACCCGGCGGAGGTCGAGCGCCACCGCGCCGCGGGCCGCAACGTTGTCCTCGCCGACGCCACCGACACCGACTTCTGGCAACACGTCCGTCCGCGCGACGACATCGATCTTGTCGTCCTTGCCATGCCGGTCCACAGCGCCAACCTCCACGCCGCCGAGACCCTCCAGCGTCTCGGTTACGAAGGCGTGGTCACCGCCACCGGCCAGTTCCCCGACGAAATCAGCGAACTCCGCACCCACGGCGTCGACTCGGCTTTCAACCTCTATTCCGAAGCCGGCGACGGATTTGCCCGGCACACTTACAACGTTTTCAACCAGCAACGCCCCGACCTCACCCGCGCTTTCCGTCCCGCTCCGGATGACGGAAAATCGTAGCGCCGCCGACCGCCGAATACGCTGGGCCGGCATCCAGGGTTGCCGCCCTGCGCGAACGGAGGAATCCTCCCCCATGCCCAACCTGCTCGCCAGCACCACGTCGCCTTACCTCCTCCAGCACGCGGATAATCCCGTGGCCTGGCATCCGTGGGACACAGACGCCTTCGCCCGCGCCAAATCCGAGGGCAAACCGGTCTTCCTCTCGATCGGTTATTCGACCTGCCACTGGTGCCACGTCATGGCCCACGAATCGTTCGAAAATCCGGACGTCGCCGCGGTGCTCAACGAATATTTCGTCAGCATCAAGGTCGATCGCGAAGAGCGTCCCGACGTGGACCGACTTTACATGGCGTTTGTCCAGGCGACCACCGGCAGCGGTGGCTGGCCAATGAGCGTCTGGCTCACTCCTGATGGTGCCCCGTTTTTCGGCGGCACTTATTTCCCGCCCACCGACCGCTACGGCCGCCCGGGATTTGTGACCGTTCTCGAGCGCATTGCGGAACTCTGGGCCACGGAACGCCCCGGCATTCTTCATCAGGCCGCCGGCGTCATCGCCTCCCTCCGCGAAACCATTCAACCATCCGTCGGCGGAACGCTCACGGCCGACGACGCGGTGCTCCGGGCCGGATTCGACGCGTTCGCCGCCAGCTACGATCCGATGTTTGGCGGATTCGGCGGCGGCCCGAAATTTCCCCGCCCATCGATCTTCAATTTTCTGCTCGCATGGTCACTTCGCGCCCCGGCCGACGCCGCGGACAAAGCCCGGGAAATGACGTTTCAAACCCTCCGTCACATGGCGTCCGGCGGGCTCTACGATCACCTCGGTGGTGGATTTCATCGGTATTCGGTCGATGGCGAGTGGCACGTCCCCCATTTCGAAAAAATGCTCTACGATCAGGCCCAGCTCGTAAATTCCTACGTCGATGCCTGGCAGATCACCGGTGACGAATTTTTCGCCACCGTCGCTCGCGAAACACTCGCTTACGTAACGAGCGACCTCTCGCATCCTGCGGGTGGATTTTATTCCGCCGAGGATGCCGACAGTCTCGTCGCAGCCGGACGCCCGGAACACGGCGAAGGCGTTTTTTACGTCTGGTCGTTCGAGGAACTTTCCGCGCTGCTCGGCGATGATACCGCCCTCTTCGCGCAACATTACGGAGCCGAGCCCGGCGGTAACGTCGACCCCACCGCTGACCCGCACGGTGAATTCCCCGGAAAAAACATCCTCACCCAGCGGCTCCCGATCCGGCCCGAAGATTCCGAGCGGCTTGCCCATTGCCGTCGCGTCCTTTTTGCCGTCCGCGAACAGCGCCCGCGTCCGCACCTCGACGATAAAGTTCTCACCGCCTGGAACGGTCTCATGATTTCCGCTTTTGCCCGCGCCGGAGCCGTCCTCGGCGACGATACGCTCATTGATCGTGCCCGCTCCGCGGCGGAATTTCTTCACGCCGAGCTGTGGGACGGCACCACCCTTTACCGCTCGTGGCGCGGCACCCGTGCTCCGATTGCCGGCTTTGCGGAAGATTATGCCTTTCTCATCCAGGGCCTGCTCGACCTCTACGAAGCCGATTTCGATTCAAAAAACCTCACCTGGGCTCTCGAACTCCAAACCCGGCAGGACGCACTCTTCGCCGATCCCGATGGAGGCGGCTATTTCGGCAGCGCTGCCGACGATCCGCTTGTCCCCGTGCGAACCAAAGATGATCACGATGGTGCCGAGCCGTCCGCCAGCTCCATCAGCGTGCGCAATCTCCTGCGCCTCGCAGCAATGATGCACGACGAGACCTTCGCCGACCGTGCTCGCGGCATCCTCGTCGGCTTTGATTCAATTTTGCGGCGCGTGCCCGGTGCTGTACCGCAGATGCTTGCCGCGCTCGATCTCGCGCTCACCCCGCCCCGACAGGCCGTGATCGCCGGGGCACGCGGAACCACGGACACGCGCGACCTCGCCGCCCATGCCCGCCGTGAATACCAACCCCACCAGGTCTTGTTGCTCGCGGATTCCGGTCCCGGTCAATCCCTGCTTTCACGCCACTCCGATGCCGTTGCCTCCATGACGCCCGTCAACGGCCGCGCCGCCCTCTATCTCTGCGAAAACTTCACCTGCTCGGCGCCCATCACCAACCCCCAAACCGTTTCACGACCAGAGTGATCGGCGCAGCCTATAGAGCGACCCAGTTACCAAAAAATCTGCGGAAATCCGCGCAATCCGCAGACGAGCCTCAGTCTAAATTATGAGTGGCATTGGCATCAGCGTCTGGAATCTCCGGGATCACGAAGACAAACTGGTCATCAGGGCTCCATTCGAAATCCAGTGACGCGCAATAGCCTCTCAGCCAATTTCGACCCTGGACCCTTCTAAGGTAAAATCCTTGCGGAACGTCGTCGGCCCCTGCAATCCGTGATGAGGCAACCGTGAGTGATGCGATCGGTGCAACTCCAAGCGAGGAGAGATTTTCGTCCTCCGATTCGGGTTGGTCGAGATATTGGAGCCTGAGGTGGGGAGCGAGCTCGAGCGGGCAAAGCGCAAGACCTTGTGCCTCCGCACTCGCAAAGATGTCGGAATTCTGGCACCCGCATCGAATCCAAGTTCCCGGACCCTGACGTGAACCGTGGAAATTCCGTAACGCTCTGCGAAAGTCGTGAAATTTTCACTAGCAAGGAGACGTTCCGCATAACCGTTTAACAGCACCGACTGACTGTTCAATTCTGCGATCAGCTCCTGTGTCGAGAAACCTCCAACGTCAATCCGGCGAACGGTTCGCGCAAATCCCTGGAGATGGTCCACGATCATTCAACGATAGGTGCCGCGCACATGAGCGCTTTGTTCTTGGGTGGTTCGGCCCGGATGGAAAATCATCGTTCCGCAGATCGTTGCTTCTTCAGGTTTTTCCCAATTCGATCAATCTTCGATTGCCTCGATACCCTGCTCCGCAAGCTTCCTGATTCCCTCTTTCATCGCTCCAATCTGTTCCGGGCTGTGCCCCTGCCAATTGGTGACTTCGCCAACAATCCGTAACGGTGCTTTTGACCGATAAGACATGGAAGGATTCCCTGGAAACTTTTGGTCCGTCAAATTGGGATCATCCTCGACTGGGCCGGTCGGCTCGACGAGATAGATCCTACCGGGCCATTCGCCAAGTGCGAGCTCAGCCCCCCAAATGGCTGCGTCCAGGGTGGATGTGACGTAGATGAATTTCGCGTTTCTCCTTTGGCCGAAATTCGAGTTAAATCCCACGTTTATAAAATCCCCAAGGGCTAGGTCTGCTTTGGTGCCGTGAAAGAAGGTCTGGCATAACGGGGTCGGGGCGAAGCTCATCTGATTTATCAAAGATTCGGTGATTTTTTGGAGGTGAAAATGACGGGTGCGACACTGGCTCCAGGAGAAACGCGGAACGCGACGGTAATCCGCCCCTGCTTCAGAAAGGAACTCCAAACTAAGTGTTCGATCTGGTTCGCGATACGGGGCATGATGAGCTTGGAATTTGGCCGGCACAAATTGTCCCAGGTGAAGTTTGCGGACGAACCTCAATTGATCGTTACTTAGGTCGGAGATCTCTAAAGTGCGTGCGCGTGATCAATCACTCTTCGCCGTCGAGGTAGTCAAGCGGTTCTGATCGAACAATTTGGTCCTGAGCGTCCCGGACGTGCCATTTTTTGCTGTCAGGATAATAGCATGATTCGCCGACCGGGTTGTTGGCGACTACGTAGATTACGAGATCGCTGTCGTTATTGTTCGTGATCTGATGGGGTTCATCTGGTGCGAACAAAAATGCATCGCCTGCGACCACTTCTGTCAATCCATCGGCATGGCGGACAATGCCTGATCCGCTCAGAACGTGATAAAATTCCCATTGCGCGCTGTGCGAATGATACGGCCAGTTCGATTTGCCTGGCGGGATCCGGCAGACCGTCACATCAAAGGGATGATGGCGTCGCGAATCATGAGTATCCAAATCCAACCCAAGCGAGATCGAGATTTCCTTTTCGAAACACCCGAACTTGCCCTTCGGAGATTCCCACTCGTTCTCCTCAATATCTATAAGATTCCTTATTTTCATAAATCGGTAGAGCGAGCCGCGGATTTGGAATTTTAAATTGAATTCTAATAAATTTCTAAAGTGCTCGTGTGCGGGTCGCCCCCAGTTTGAGCCTGTTCGGTCTTATTCGCCAAGCTCATTCCATTGCGTGCCTCCCCAAACGTCATGAAAGGAAAACTCGAGGATCCTATCGTCGAGATAATAGAAAACGTTCGAAGCGTCATCCACTTCGACATGTGCTGAGTCAGCAACAAAACTTGTGTCGCCGTAAACATTGCACTTGATCAGATTGCCCTGCCACCACACTTCGAATCGATAGAGATGAGTTCCGGTGAACCAGCCGAGAGGTATATCTCGAATCTTAAATGTAACTAGGCCTTTTGAAGTGGATGCGATCACCGAGCCATTTCTCCATTGAAAATGCAAGCCTACGCCAATCAACATCACAATACCGAACATCAATAACTTGCGCCGTGTCCATGCATGGTTAAATCTCATAGCTGAATTTCCAACGCAGCGAGGCGGGAGCGCAAGATGCGAAGTCTTTCTTCGAAGTTCGATCGTTTGGACAGAATTGACTCTTCGCGACTTGAGTTTCTCGAGGTCTTGGTTCGTGTCAAAACCGGGCTCAAAGGAGTCGAGTTGCGAAGACACAAAGAGGTAGAAGACTGATCACACTCGCAATAAAGAAAAATCGACTTGGGAGGTATTTATCTCGCAGGTAAAACAGGAAGGTGATCGTAACGAAAACCAGGTTTAAGAATGGCAGGAGCAGGGACAGAGAATAAAGAGCGAATAGCGGTTGATCCGAAAGCAAGAGATTGCCCTTCAGTGGGGCGATGATCAAAATGGAACAGGATGCAGCCCAGATTACGGTGCTGGCGAGAAGCAGCAAGGCCGCCAGCGATTCAGGGATTGTGCGATTCATATCGCCCGTTGGAGTTCCAACAGCAAGGCGCGCTTCCGAAGTGAGCCATGCTCACTCCGTGCACTGCACCCAGATCGCGGAAAGAACTCAACGGTCGTCCGGGCCAATCCCCGAATTCCTGACGCCCAGAGAGGAGGTCTACACCGCAGAGGCTATGATGCACTTCATTCTTGATCCTATTGTGTGGTTTAAGCTCGTGAGTCGGTGGTGATGCCGTTCCGATCCTGTCCGCAATTATCGCAACCTCCTTCAAACGGTCGCTCAGCGATTTTGATCTCTCCTGGAGGCTTGGGCGAGTTTCTTAACGAGTTCGTCAGGGATTGGCTTGCTCGGGGAGAAGGTCACGCCAGTCTTGGTAAACTTGAGTCCGGCCGCGGTAATGTCGTCGGCATGCGACATGATGGCAGTAGGAGCTACATAGAGGCCGCATTGTTTACTGAACGCAGCATAACCCGCGATGATGGATGATCCGACCTTGAATCCTGGCATCTTGTAGGCGATGACTTCTTCGGCGTCAGGTAGCGCGTGCGCAAGTTGAGCACGCAATCGAACAAGGAGAGGGCGGAGCTCGGCACGAGTTTCGGCGATATAAGCGTCGTGATCAGTAAACATAGTTAAGTGGTTTAGGCAGTGCGGGATCGAAAATTATAGCAGAACGCCAAGCTCAGCTACCCCGATCAGGCTCACAAGCTCTAAAATCAGTGGCCTCGCGGGTGAGACGATGGTCGAGAAAAGTGGCCGTGCCGCGGCTAGGGGTTAGCTGCGGCGCCTTGTTCGGCCTAAAATGAGAATGAAAAGGCTAATTCCTACCAAGGATCCAAAGAGAGATGGTTCAGGAACAACCACCAAATAAATGTCGCCTGCGCTGGTGCCGGCGCTTCCGTCGGCCAGAATGAGGGAACCGAAAAAGCTGCCGCCAAAATTGGTGGCCGTGAGGCCTCCCGTAATAAAACTACCTCCGGTGGTAGAAGCACCAAGCGAGAGGCCCGTCCAGGTGGTCGCGTCGGCACTGGTGGCGAAGAGTTTGTAATAACCCTGCCCACTGGCCGTGCCGAGAAGATCGACGGTTGTATCCGCGGCAAAGACCACGTCTCCCGCGGCTGCCCCGGAAATCACCAATAGATCGCTGCTGCCCGCCGTGATGCTGCCGATGAGGTCATTGGCCGCGCCGAGTTCGAAACGGAAGTCGCCGCCCGACCGGAGATCCAGGATGCCGGTGGTTCCGCCAAGATTCAAGGTGAGCGTGCCAATGCCGTCCCCGGGCGCAATAAATCCACCCGCCGCCACGCCGATCCCGTTTGCCCCGGTCGGTGCCACGAAGCCCGTGCCGCCGAGCACGCCGCCGCTGACCGTCACGATTCCCGTGCCGGTTCCCGATCCGCTCGTGTTGTTGGCCAACAGCGCCCCGGCATTGATCCTCGTCCCACCGTTATACGTGTTGCTGTTGCCGGAGAATATCTGCGTGCTTTCCCCATCCTTTACCACCGCGAGACTGGAAGACCCGACGCCAGTTCGAATGATGCCCGCGTAAGTCGCCGGGCCACTCGTCCCGGTGAGATGGAGGGTGCTTGTCGATTGGGCGCCGGAAGAAGAATCATTGGCCGCCACGACCGCCGTGGCCGAGGCAGAGGACAGCGCTCCGATCGAGACCGAGCGGGTGGCATTCGACACCTCGGCGAGATACACCGCCCCGCTTCCGCTCAGGCTCACGAGGCCGGTAATCGAGGCGGAACCCGCGACGTTCAAGAGCAGCGAGCCGCCGGAAACATCCGCCGAGCGGGCGGAAAAGGCACTAAGCACCGATCCAGGGCCAGGGAGCACCCCCATCCTCAAGAAGCCGCCGGATACAAAAATATCGCCAACCGACACCGCGAGCTGATTTGTCGCATCCAGGAAGGCAAGTGATCCCGCCCCCGACTTGCTCAGATTTCCACTGATCGTTAGCGAGGCGTCGACACCCGCATTCGCAAATACCAGCTGGGTGGCGGCGTTTGAAAAATATGTCCAGTTCGTCACCTCCGCATTGGCGATATCCACGTTGATCGACCCAAAAGAAGTCGGCGGGACGACATTGTCCGCTGCAGTCGGCCCACCCGCGGGAGCCCTCGGTAACCAGTTCGCGCCTCCGCTCCACGTGCCGGAAGCCAGTCCGGTCGTCCCAGAAAACCACGAGTAGTCCGCCCCGGTGGCCGTCGAAAGGATCCCAAAAACCGCCATCAACGCCCCAACGAAAAGGATCCCGAATTTTCCGCGCCTCAGCGGCAAAGTTAGTTTCATAAGCCTGAATCCCCAAGGCCGTCGATTCTCCGCAACGGCTCTCCAATAAGGTTTCTTCCTCATAGCGGAAATTGCCCATCGGAAAAGAAGAAAGGCCGGGCAGGCATTTTGCCGTTCTGGAGGTCGCTCTACCCCCGACGGATCTCGATCGCAATGTGGTGAAATCAATGTCGGTCGGAGGACCCTCCCTTGCACTCTATCATCGACTCGTCCTGGCATTCACCGGCACAAGCGGCGCAATCTCTCCCACCAGCGCCTCCTCCATCACCTGGCGGGGCCCGAGGTGCAAATCCGCCTCGACTTCAGCGCTCCACCCAGCAGGTCGTTCACGAGGGAACCGGCAACCTTCCGCTCCCGCCGAACGCCAGGTTCAGTGACGCCGATCAGGCGTCCGAACTTCGGCTGTGCTGTGGATGTAAAGATAGACGGTCGAGAAAAGCTGGCGTGCAGCGGCTAGGGGTTCGCTGCAGCGCCTGGTTCGGCATTCTTCTGCGCTTGGAAGTGAACAAAAGCAAGATAAGCAATTAATCCTACCAAAAGTAGAGTCGTAACTTGATCAAGAGATATGCCCTGCTGAGGGAGAGATGTGAATCTATAAATGAATCCTATGAGACTAATTAAAACGGGAATGCAGAAGAATATAAATACTCCCTTGGCATGCCTTCTTGGCTCGAAAAGGAGCACAAAGCAAATTGCAGCGAAGAAAATGGTGAAAAATGATGCACCCAGAAGCTGGATTGGTTGGACAGGATTCAAGCCAATTGGAACCGACATTGCGTAGAGATATGTGTTATACGAGGCGAAGGCTAATAAGATCCCGCGCATGAGGTCCGTCGTGAATGCGATTTTCATGAATGTGCCGAACGCCAAGCTCAGCTAACCCCGATCAGGCGTCCGAACTCTTGAGAAAGTGGTCCTGTGGAGTGCGGAAGTCGGAACAAAAACGCCACGTTGCGGCTAGGGGTTAGCTGCAGCGTCTTGTTCGCTATTATTTACTCTATTTGTCTTACTGGGCTCCGTTGCGGAA
>JBGTDR010000145.1:0-22265 GCA_041748215.1 Chthoniobacterales bacterium | reverse complement strand
CGAAATCTATGAAGCCACAGTGTTGATCGCCTTTCGGCTCGCGTTCTCGACCGTCAACGATGCGCTTGGGATCGAACCCGACTGGGAGCTGGCACAGTCCGTCCCGAGGGAGGTGGGTGCCGCCGGTTGACACCGGGGGATGGTGTCCGTCTTCAAAGCCGCGTCACCGACAGGGGCGTTGACTCGGAGGATACCGCAGTCAGGATTGCTCGCCAGCGTTCCCGTTCCCGGCGTGCCGGGCCGCTTCCCGGAATCGAGCGCTCCGCAGGCCTTATTGGCGGGTCACCTTCACCGTCAACACGCGCGAGGACAGGCCGGAGTCGTCGACGGCCTGGATTTGGACGCGGTTGACGCCGCGTTTGAGCCTGGCGGAGTAGCGCCAGCTCGAGGTGCCTCTGGCGTTGGTGGAACCTTTGCTGCCGACTTGGCCGCGGACGCGTGTCACCGTGCCGTCGGAGTCGCGGGCGGTTCCCCGGATCACCAATTTCGAGAGGGAGGTGGTCCGTCGGGCGGAGCCGATCAGCGAGAGGGTCGGGGCGCTTGGGGTGCTCGAGGTGGGGAAGGTGAGAGACCAGATGGAAATGCGATTATTAGTGGCGTCGGCGACGAAGGCCCTGCCGTTGGCCACGGCGAGATCGATGGGGCCGCTGAGCTGGATGTCGATACTTCCGCTCCCGAAGTTAAGGAGGAAGGTGCCATTGCCATCGAAAACCTGCACGCGGGAGTTCCCATTGTCGGTCACATACACCCGTCCCGCCGAGTCCAGGGTCACGCCAATCGGGGTGCTGAACAGCCCGTTACCGCTCCCCGCACTGCCCCATTTGGTTTCGAAGGCCCCCGTCGCGCTGAAGCGTTGAATGCGGTTGTTGCCCAGATCTGCCACATAAACCTGCCCGGTGGCGGAGTTCACCCCGATTCCGGTCGGGAAAAGGAACTGCCCGTCGCCCGTGCCAACGAATCCCCACTTGCGCACATAGGTGCCCTCGGCGGTAAACTGCTGTACCCGATAGAAGCTGGAGTCGGCCACGTAGACATCGCCCGTGGATTGGTTGATGTCCAGGTAGGCCGGGGTGAAGAATTGGTCATCGTCCTCGCCTTCTTCGCCCCAGGTCAGCTCGAAATCGCCCGAGGCACTGAATCGCTGAACGCGACGGTTGCCCGCATCGACGACGTAGACGTCACCTGTTGATTGATTGATCGCAATGCCGGTGGGCCCAAAAAATTGGCCATCGCCCGAGCCGGTTGTGCCCCACTCCAGGACAAATAATCCGGTGGAATCGAAGACCTGGATTCGATTGTTGTCGTTGTCCGTCACGTAAATCCGGCCGCTGGCGGTGTGAACGGCGACGTCGGCGGGCTGGTCAAACTGGCCGTCGCCGGTTCCAGAGCCGCCAAACGTGCTCTGGAACGTGGCCGTCTGGGCGTGGATCGGGGTAAATGGCAGGAATAAGCCGCCGAGAAAGGCCACGGCCACGGGAAGAAGGCTCGGAAGGCGAAGGCATTTCATGGCGAAAGTCACCGGACACAAAATCGTCGGCCGACGTCAATCTGATTCGCGGCGGACAAGGATGATTCTTGGAAAAGCGCGCCCGGGCTAGCGTCGGGTCACCTTGACAGTCAGCACGCGCGTGGCTGCTCGTGGACATCTCCGGGATGCTCGTGCAACGGGCCCGGCCAGGGATGTCGGCTTGGGTCGAAGGCAACCGGACCGTCTTGCTGGTCGCGGGCTGGCTGGGTGGGCTGGCGACCATGCTGGCCAACGTCGCCGGGCCGGTGCAACTGATGCACGAGGAGAGCAACCGGCGATAATCCGAATCCCTCAACCGCAACACACCGGCGAAGTGCGGCGGACGATGGTCGGGACACAAGGTTCATTTTCGGAAGGATCACAACGGGCAAACAAGTGGGCGCAACGGGACATCGGTGACTGCTTCGGACGCATCGCCGAGGGGGGAGTTCCCGCCGGACACCCAGATAATTATCGGTGTCGTTCAGTTTTTATCGGGAGCCGGGAGATGGCGGAGCGCGGCGACGGCGGCGGCGCGATTTTTCACGCCCAGCTTCACGAAAATGTGTTCGAGGTGAGTTTTGACGGTGGCGGAACTCACGCCGAGAAGTTGCGCAATGCCGGAATTGGTGCGACCGGTCGCCGCCCAGCGCAGAATTTCGGTTTCGCGCGGAGTGAGGTCGACTTCTTTCCAGGCTTCCGCGCGACGCTCGGAACCCTGAAACTGGGCCAGCGTCTGGGCGTGATGGAATGAGCGCTTCAAGTGCGGACCGAGTCGTGACAACAGCTCCGTTTCGTCGTCGCTGTAATCACCGCGCGAGCGCGCCACGGAAAAGCCGAGCCTCCGGCCGGGCGGAGTATCCAACAGCAGGGTGACCTCGTATTTCAAGCCGAGCGGTCGCAACAATTCCTGATAATACCGGGTGGCTTCGAGATCGGCCCTCGTCGCAAAATGGTCCGTCAGTCGGAGGGCATGAGACGGTGCCGGAGTCGCTGCGTAACGGGAACTTGGGTGATCGTGATAGCTGGTTCGCGGAACCTGTTTCCACTTCGCTGCTTCCGGCTGACCGGCAAACGCAACCGCAATTATCGGATCACCGGGCAGCAAAGCGTTGGCGCACAATCCGAGACACTGGCTCCGCGTGATCTCCAAAAGCACCGGAACCGCGTTTTCGACGAAGGTCTCCGGATCCGTCGCTGCGTAAATACGATGCAGCGCGGCATCGAACTCCGCGAGACTGGGGAAACCATCGGTGCGGCGAGCTTTCACGGCAGGGCATTTCAGTCCCGTGATCGACCACCCGGTCAATGAGAAATTTTCCGCGAATCGCCCAAATCTCCGCCGAATGGCGGATGGCCGATCACGGGAAAAATTGTAAGTATCGGACCGTTCTCACGTCAGCAAACAGCAGCTTCAACCGAGGGTCACGCCAATGCCACCACGCAGCTCGCTCACTCAGCAGCAAAACATCATCGGGTCCTTGCAGCCGGCGATCTCATCGCCGCAAAACTGGAACTACGAGATTCCCGAGGAACTCTACGATGCTTACATGCACCCGATCCACGACGTGGGTGGGCAGCCCGACGTTCCGGTCTATTACGAGGAAAAGGAGGAAGAGCAGTGGGAGCTCGATACCTACGTCACGTGTGAAGTCCTGGGCTGGAAGGGAATTTGGAATTCCGAAGAGCGCCGCCGTCGGGCGGATAACGACCTCGGCTACACGATGTATCTCGGACTGCCCTACTACGGGCGGTGGATCTGGTCTGCGGCCCGGATGCTCGTGGACAAAAAACACATTTCGCTGGCCGAGCTCCAAGCCAAGATCGCCGAGGTGAAAGCGCGTTCCAAAGCCGATTAATGTCATGACATCGACCGAACACACCAAGGCAGGCGCGAAGTCGAAAGCGCGGTTCAGAATCGGCGACCGCGTTCGCGTGCTGAACATGCCGTATCTGTTTTACAGCCGCACCCAGATGTACGTGCGTGGAGTTGTCGGGACCATCGCGGCTTACACGTACGAAGACCTCATTCCCGAGGACGAGGCGTTCAATTTGGACGGCAAGGTCGAGCAATATTACATCGTTCGTTTCCGGCAGCAGGATCTGTGGCCCGAATATCCTTTTCCGAACGACACCCTGCAAACCGAGTCGCCGGAGCGCTGGCTCGAGCCAGCCGACGAATCAACCAGCACCCACGACAAAGCAAAATGAGCTCATCCCACAGCCAAGGCGACCACCACCACGATCATCCCCACAAGGCAGCGCCGACCGTTGACGAAATCACCGATTTCGAAGTTCTCGAAATTGCCGTACGTGAGCTCTCGATCGAGCACGGACTGTTCACTGCCGAGGAGCACCGCCGGTTCACAGAGTGGGCCGAGTCGATCGGGCCAGCCGGAGGATCCCGCCTCGTGGCCAAAGCCTGGGTCGATCCCGAATTCAAAAAGCGCGTTTTGGAAAATGCCACCGAGGCCTGCAAAGAAATCGGTGTCGACTGGTCGGAACCCACGGGATTCGGCACACCAAGCGACTACACCCACCTCTACGTGCTCGAAGACACGCCGACGCTGCACCACGTGATCGTCTGCACGCTTTGCTCGTGTTATCCGCGGCCGCTGCTGGGCATGTCGCCCGAGTGGTATCGCACGACCAATTACCGCCGCCGGATCGTTCGTTGGCCCCGTCAAGTGCTCGCCGAGTTCGGATTGATCCTGCCCGAAGAAGTCGAAATTCGCGTGGAGGACTCCAACCAAAAATGCCGCTTCATGGTCCTGCCCGTTCGTCCGGAAGGCACCGAGGGATGGTCGGAGGAACAACTCGCCGAAATCGTCACGCGCGATTGCATGATCGGTGTCGCCCTGCCGAAACCCGACCGCAAGGTCGACACCCATCCGATCCGAAAAGCCCGCCGACCCGTGAAGATCGCATCCGTGAAGGAGGAGGCAGCCAAATGACCCCGGAAACCGCCGCGAACCGCATTCCCATTCTTGAAGGAATTCGAAACCAGGGAAAAACCTGGGACGTGCTCGCTCCGAGCTACGGCGTCACGAATGAAAACCCGCCGTGGAAAACGAGCCTCGTGGCGGTTTGCGGCTGTCTCGGCACCAGCGACGCCCTGCCCGCTCTCGACATCCGGGAGGCGGAAGATGAGCTGGCGGACACGATTTATCGCGATGTCCCCGCACCGGAACGCCAGCTCCTCGCGCTGGCTCACACCATGCTGGACCGCGGACTGGTTTCCGAACACGAACTCGCCAATCGCATGAGCAAAATTCGATCACGCCTCGAGGGGGCCTGACGAACTGCTCCCCAGGATTTCCCTCTCGAAAACCCGCCCGTCCAACCAACACCCGTTCCCATGAAAAGCATCACCCGCCCGTTCGCTGGTCTCTTCACTCCGATCCTCTCCGCGTTGTTGACCGTGTTCGCGGCCGCATCCGCCCACGCTCATCATCCGACGGGAGGCAATCCGGTCACGTCCCCGGTGGACGGGTTCCTCTCCGGGGTTGCCCATCCCGTGATTGGCATCGATCACCTCGTCATGATCGTGGCCATTGGTGTACTCGCTGCCGCCATGCGTCCCGGATTTCTGCTCTTCGCCGTGTTTGTCCTGGCAGCCATGGGCGGCACCAGTCTGCACCTGCTGGGCATGTACCTGCCCGGTTCCGAAGCGTTTGTCTCCCTCTCGGTGCTCGCCGTGGGCGTTCTTCTTGCCCTCCGCAAAACGCCGAACCGCGCCCTCGTTCTCGCCATCTGCGCCGTCGGCGGACTGCTTCACGGTTACGCCTACGCCGAAGCGATTTTCGGTGCCGAGCCCGCGTCCCTCGTCGCCTACCTCGCGGGATTCACGGTGGTGCAACTCACCGTGGCCGCGGTCGCTTACGCCATCGCGAAGTCCGTTCGCCGTCACACCACAGGAGACACCCCCGCCCTGCGTCCCGCCGGTTTTGTCGTCGCCGGAGCCGGCTTCGCCCTCCTGGCAACGCAGATTGCGGCGTTGGCGTTCCCCATCAGCTCGTAGGCTTTCGAAACAACTCACGAGATCCCTAGAAAATCAGTCGTGTCACCCTCCGACCCGCCTTCCACAGACGGAAACCCAAGTCGCACCGTAAACTTTTGACGTTGACTATTTGGCAACATCCATGAAGTACGGTGCCGTATGACTGCCGCCATCACGAAAGCCGCACCGTCCGCTCTCAAGAAACTGCTCGTGGTTTTTGTGTTATATGCCACGACCGAATCTGTTCGAGCCCTCCCGACATTCGACGGGACATACGAAGGGAAAATCATCGTTAGTTTCAAGGAGGATGGCGCAAAATACGAATCGCGAAAGAGTGGCAGCGGCGTCGCTTCGCCGCCGGTTGAAGACCCTGACTTTAAATCCGTGATTCCAAGCACGGGATTCGCGTTCTTCAACGCGATCACCAATTTCTTTTATCTCGAAGTGATGCCGAAAACGTCGGCGACGGGAAGTTTGCGCTTCACCGTGAATCCGGATACCGCGACGGTGGAAATCGACTATCGAACCATTGCCAAATTGGTCGTCAAAAAGACGGGGAAACCGACCCGCGAGCTCGACATCCAATCCGTTGCGTTGGAAGTCGACCGCGGCTCCACCTCCGGCCGCGCGATCGAGACGGCAGACAAACGACCAAAGCGACTGCGCAAAAGGGTTATCATCAACGCAACTGGCGGACGGATTGCCGACTCATCGGGCGCCACCAGTTTTGCCATTCCGGGAAAACTCAAAAAGTCTCCGGCAACCATCTCCGGCACTATCGGGCCCGGAAAGGACGGTCGACTTGAGGTCAACGTGGTCGCAAGGCCGAAAAACGACAAACGCGCCGGATTTGAACGCAAAGTTCGTATTCAGTTTATCGAGAGCGACAAAAATTGACGTGTTGTCGTTTCTGCACCGTGTCCGCGGCCCGAACTGATCCTACAGACGAATCACAACGCCTGAGACGATGTCCGCGTCGCTCAGGATGTTGGACATGACGCCTTCGCCCGGAGCGCTGTCGAGGTTCAGGAGCGTGAGGGCGGTGCCCCCAACGGTGTCCCGGCTGAGCGACATGCTGGCGATATTGACGTTTTGGGCGCCGAGCAACGTGCCGATGTGTCCGACAATGCCGGGGCGATCGCGGTTTTCGAGCTGGAGAATCGTGCCGGTGGGCAGGATTTCGACGAAGTGGCCGTTGACAGTGACGAAACGCGGTTTGGTGCCGTAAAAAGTGCCGCCCACGGAGGCGGTCTCGCCGTCACATTCGGCGAAAACTTCGATGAGATCCGTGAAATCGCCGGCTTCGCTGTGGCGGCTCTCGATCGTTTTGAGACCAAGATTTTCGGCGAGCGCGGGAGCATTCACCTGATTCACCTCGGTGCCGGCGACCTGTTTGAGGTAGCCGGTGAGCACGGAGCGCGTCATGGGCGTGAGTTCCTGCTCGCTGATTTTGCCACTGAATCGCACGCGCAGCGTTTCGACGCGTTTGGGAGCAATCTGCGAAAGGAATCTCCCGAGGCGGTCGCAGAGGTCGATCCATGGCCCGAGGATGGCGAGCGTGCGTGCGTCGATGCTCGGCACGTTGACGGCGTTGCGGATTTCGCCGTCGAGCAGGGCGGCGCGGATCGCCTGGGCAATCTCGATGCCGACGTTTTCCTGGGCTTCGGCGGTCGACGCTCCGAGGTGCGGGGTGAAAACAATGTTCGGCTGGGCACGCAACGGGAAATCGGCGGGCGGCGGTTCGATTTCGAAAACGTCGAGCGCGGCGGCGGCGACCTGGCCGGATGCCAGCGCTTCACCGAGAGCGGTCTCGTCGATCAGACCGCCGCGGGCACAATTCACGATGCGAACCCCTTTTCGAGCCAGACCGAGCCGACGGGCATCGAGCATGTGGTGGGTTTCCTCGGTGAGTGGCATGTGCATGGTGAGGAAATCGCAGTGCGGAAGCAGCTCATCGATGCTGTCAAAGAGCTCGACCTGCAGCGTGCGGGCACGGCTGGCCGACAGGTAAGGATCGTAAGCGGCCACGCGCATGCCAAATGCCATGGCGCGACGCGCGATCTCACTGCCGATCCGACCCATGCCGAGCACGCCGAGCGTTTTGCTGTAAAGCTCAACACCTTCAAATTTTTTGCGGTCCCACCGGCCGGCTTTGACGCTGGCGTCCGCCTGCGGGATACTGCGCGCGATGCTCATGAGCAGGGAAAACGCGTGTTCCGCGGTCGAGATCGTATTGCCGCCGGGGGTGTTCATGACGATCACGCCGTGACGGGTGGCGGCATCGATGTCGACGTTGTCCACGCCAACGCCAGCGCGACCAACAACCTTGAGCGATTTGGCTGCCTCGAGAACGGCCGCAGTAACCTTGGTCTGACTGCGAACCACGAGACCGGCAAAGTCCGGGATCAACGAGATGAGGTCAGCCTGGGGAAGGCCGGTCTGAACGACCACTTCGAGCAGGCCGCCCGCGGCGAGTTCCTCCACACCACGCTGGGAAATGGAATCGGCGACCAGGACTTTTGGGATTTGCATAGGAGGGCGGAGACTACGTGCCGACCGGGGGCACTGTCAAAACGAGCCGCCACCCGTGCGGTCAAAACCGCTTGTCGCGCTAGACCCGAAGCCTCTCAGCAAACCTCGATCCCGGCGCGAAAACGTCGCGCCGATGCCCGCACGAACGCTCATGCGAGGCGCCCGGCCCGCTGGCGCAGGGCCTGCATGAGGGTTTCGCCGATGGGCGCGAGTTTGCCTCGCCAGAAAACGCCGATGGGCAAAGCCGGCATGTCCTTGATCGGCAATTCTCGAAGACCCGCGGGCAGCGCGGCTGACGGCAAATGAACCGTGAGGCCCGCGCCGAGTCCGTGGAGAACGTAGAGCGTGATGAGGTCGTTGGAGCTGACCTCCATCGCCACGGACCAGTGCAAAGAACGTTTGCGGAGACCGTCCTTAAAAATGCGGCAGATGCGTTCGTGGGCCGGCAACGCGATGAGCGGCAGATCGCCGGTACATCCGGCGCGAATGGCGGCCTGCGCGGTTTTGAATGGACTGTCCGCCGGCACGAGCAGGACGAGTGGGAGCCGGGCCAGCGTCTCAGTGCGGAACCCGGGATTGGCGCGTTCTTCGAGCACGGTGATCGCGATGTCCGCCTCGCCGAGGGCAATCCGTTCCTCGGACCGCTGCTGATCCGCCTCCTGAAGATTCAGGCGGAGTCGCGGATACATCGTGCGCATTTCGGCGATGACCTCAGGTAAATGATCACGCATCACCTGGGTCGGCCCGATCAAACGGAGTTCCTGCGCCATCGTTCCTTTGACTTCGAGTTCGATGTCGCCAAGCCGGGCGAAAAACGGCGCGACGTAGGCGTAGAGGCGTTCGCCCGGCGGAGTGAGTTGAAAGGGCCTCCGGTGAAAAAGCCTCACGCCAAGATCATCCTCGAGCGAAGCGATCTGGGAACTCACCGCCGGTTGCTGGATGCCGTACGGAATGTGGCGGCAGCCAGCAACGATGCCGCGATGGCGCGCCACGTAATAAAAAAGTTCGAGGTGGTGAACGTTCATAGGGCCGAAAGGGCGCAATAAGATATATCGATCTTATCGATGTTGGCCAACAAACTATCGATGCGGAGATTTCGGAAGTGGGCGCATTCTTGCCCACATGAACGACACGTCGATCTCCATCAACTACGCTCACGCCGCTTTCGTGCCACCGGTTCACCGTCCGGACTTCGTCGATTTCCTGCCCGGGCTGGCGGCCGCGGTGATCGGACTCGTGCTCATCTGGCGGCTTCGCGGTTGGGCAGTCCGCACGGCAGGCCTCGCTCTCGGTCGCTTGATTTATCGTGTGAGACCACTCGGTGCAGACCGCATGCCCGCGCGCGGTGGTGTCCTGCTTGTGGCGAACCACGTCAGTTACGTGGACGCGATCATCCTGTCCCTCGCCAGTCCGCGACCCGTGCGGTTCCTGGCCCACGAGGGATTTTTTCAGCGCCCCGTACTGGGATTTTTACTAAAAGCGGTGGGATGCATCCCGGTCTCCGACCGGCGCTCAAAAGATGCGATCCGCGCCGCGGTGGCGCATCTGCGGGCCGGTGAAGTCGTCGGCATTTTTCCCGAAGGCCAGCTCACGCGCACCGGAAGTCTGCTGGAGCTCAAACGCGGTTGGGAACTCATCGTTCGTCAGGCGGGTTGCCCGGTGCTGCCCGTCGTGATGGATGGGCTGTGGGGATCGATTTTTTCGTTCGCCGGCGGCCGGTATTTTTACAAATGGCCGAAACGATCGCTGGGAGCACGCCGCGAAGTACGGGTCGCGTTTGGCGAATGCCTGGAACCGGAGATGGTCGATTCGCTCGCGCTGCGGCAGGTAATGTCGGAGCTCGGCGCGGTGGCATTCGCCGCGAGGCCGGAGCTGGCCCTGCCGCTGCCCGTTGCGTTGGTGCGTGCGTTGCGGCGCGATCCGTGGCGGGTGCAGATTGTCGATTACGGCATGGGTGGTCGGCAGTTGCGCCGGGTCGAGTTGCTGGCGACGGCCGTCACCCTTGGATCAAACTGGCGGCAGACACTGGCCGGAAACCGGGTCGGTGTCGTGCTGCCCCCGGGAATCGCGGGTGCGATCGTCAATCTGGCGCTGATTTTTGCCGGAAAAACGCCGGTGAATCTGAATCCGACGGGCGGCTCCGCGGCGTTTGCGAATTGCGTGCGCCGCGCCGGGATTCTCACGATTATTACAGCTCCGGCCGTGCAGAAACGATTTTCGGATCTGGCGTGGCCTGATGACGTCATCGATGCGGCCGCGGAGATCGACCAATTGTCGCGGCAACAGATTGGTGCCTGGATCGCGGCGACCATTCTGCTGCCGACCGGTTGGTGTGAGCGCCTGATGTTGGGTTCCGCGCAGCAGGTCGCGCCGGGATTTCTCCTCTTCACCAGCGGAAGCAGTGGAGAACCCAAGGGCGTGGAATTCAGCGGCCGCAACCTGCTGACCAACGCTGCCCAGGTCGCCGAGCTGAACCTTCTCCGTCGCGACGACGTATTTTTATGCAGCCTGCCGTTGTTTCACAGCTTCGGCCTCACCGTCGGTTTGCTTGTGCCGTTGCTGAACGGCCAGCGCATCGTGACGACCCCCTCGCCTTTTGATTATGACCGCATCGCCAAAGCCGCCGCGTGCGGACGCGCGACCACGCTGCTCGCAACTCCGGCATTTCTCGAAGGTTACGTGCGTAAAATTCCCGCCGAGGCGTTTGCGTCGTTGCGTTGCATCGTGACGGGCGCGGAGAAGTTGCCCGCCGACCTCGCCGTGCGTGTGTTCGAGAAATTCCGGACACCCGTGCTGGAGGGTTATGGTTTGACCGAGGCATCGCCGGGTGTCGCGCTCAGTCAGCTCGACCCGGAACGCGGGCTCGCGGCGTCGCAGTTTCAGACAGGTCATCGACCTGGATCGGTCGGTCGATTTGTCCCGGGACTGGCGTGGCGATTGGTGGATCCGGAATCGGCCCGACCGGTCGCAGGCAACGAAGGCATGCTGGCCATCCGAGGCAGCAATGTAATCACGAGCTACCTCGGTGGATTGGCGCCGGCGGAGCGTTTTCGCGACGGATGGTTTTTGACCGGCGACATCGTCTCGATCGATGTGGACGGATTTGTGCGAATCGCCGGACGGACCAGCCGATTTTCGAAGATTGGCGGTGAGATGGTGCCCCACGGAGTGGTCGAAGAAGCCGTGGTGGCGCGATTTGGCAGCACGGACACCCGCTCCGATTGTGTGCTGGGAGTGGACGACGGCGCCGGCGAGGAGCTGGTCCTTCTCACCACGCGCGACCTCGACCGCGAACGCCTTCGGCAGGAACTGCGGCGCGCAGGATTGCCGAACCTCTGGATTCCTCGCCGTATCATCGTCGTTGAGGAACTTCCCATCCTCGCGAGCGGAAAACTCGACTTGGCGGCGTGCCTCCAGCTCGCGGAAAACACCGCAGAATTGGCCGCGGCGTGAACCCGGCCGCCGATCCGTTACTTCGCGGGCGGGCGGTGGGTGAAACCGTATTTGGCGATCGCGTAGAGAGCGCGGAAACCGTCCTTCAAACCAATTTTTTTACCCTCCGAATACGTGCGCCCGTGATATCCGACGCTGACCTCGTAGATGCGCACCCGGAGACGGGCAACTTTGGCTGTGAGCTCGGGTTCGATGCCGAAACGATTTTCCTCGATCACGATCTGATCGACGACCTCGCGGCGGAACGCTTTGAAACAACATTCCATGTCCGTGAGGTTCAGGTTGGTCGTCATGTTCGAAAGCAGCGTGAGACCGGAATTGGCAAGGTAATGCCAAAAATACAGGACGCGATGAGCTTCGGAGCCGAGAAATCGCGAACCGAAAACGACATCAGCGACGTCACTAAGAATCGGCTGGATCAGTTTTTCGTATTCGGCGGGCCGGTATTCGAGGTCCGCATCCTGAATCAGCACGATGTGTCCCGTGGCCTCGCGAAACCCCGTGCGCACGGCAGCTCCCTTGCCGGAATTCACCGGGTGGGTCAGCAGGAGAATCCGCGAATCAGCGTCCCGCAAACGCGTGAGAATCCCCGGCGTGCCGTCCGTCGAGGCGTCATCGATAACCACCAACTGAGCCACGCAAGGCTGAGCCAGCACCTCACCGATCACCCGCTCGACCGTCGCCGCTTCGTTAAAAACCGGCATCACCACACTCACGGAGTCGGCGGAATCAGGGAACGGGGCGTTACGGCTCATCAGGAGTCAGGCGGGGCAAATTGAAAAACAGTGCGCCGGAAATACGCGAAAGCCACCGAAGCGGCAAGCAAGCTGTCGGCTCCTCCTGACGTTCCGACGCCCGCGTACGGACGGCGATTCATCAAACGAGCACTGCGAAAGTCGGCGCGGAGATCAGCGAGCGGGAGGCGTCTCAGAAAAGCTGACGGTCGATTGGGTCGTCGCTCCGGTGCGGATGATAACGATGCTGATCCGGCGGCCGGTGGTTGCATCTTCACCCGCGACCGCGGCGGTCTGATTGGTCGCTTCGGATGCCATGGCGGTCGGGCCGGCATCGATCGTTAGACCCGCTTCAACGAGCGTTCGGCGGGCATTTGCCGCGACTTCGGGAACGGCGAGATCGGTTGTAACGGTAAACGTCCCATTGCTGGCGCCTGCGGAAACCGCGGAGTAGCCCGGCAGGACGGTGGCTTCCGTCGGGGCAATCGCGGTCCGCACCCATCCCGGCAGGCTGGCAACGGCAACCGTTCCAGCGGTGAACAATTCTCCGTCCGGGCCGGTAACGGTCACCTGCGGTTGGTCGCCTCCAGCCGCCCCGAAATTCAGCTCACCATCGGGGGTCGATAACTTCAGCCGGCCTTCAGCGACGTCGGCGTAGGAAAGCGTGACCTGCTCGCCGGTCGATTTCGTGCGCAGGGTAAGCGTGCCGTTCGTTTTATCTTCGCCGACAATTTCGAGGTCGGGATTAAAACGCACGACGAGTTCGGCTCCGGCACGGACGGGATCGTTATCCATCTCGGCGGCAAATTCCCGGACTTTCTTGGTCACCAGAATTCCGATCAGCAGGAGGACAACGGCGGCAAAAACCAGCACGCCTCCACAGCCAATGCCGACCCATGCGAGGGTTGGCAGGCCTTTTTTCGGGGACGGAGGGAGTTCCGGGGCTGCGGGGTCCACAGGTCAGCGACGCTGAAGTTTACTGAGCAGGCGCAGGATTTCGAGGTAGAGCCAGATCAGGGTGACCATGAGGCCAAAGCCGCAATACCACTCCATGTAACGCGGCGCACCGGATGCGACACCGCGATCGATCACGTCAAAGTCGAGCACGAGATTGAAGGATGCGATGCCCACCACGACCAGACTGAAGATGATCCCTACCGGGCCGTTGCCGAAGATTCCCGGAATCTGGATGCCAAAAAATCCGAGGACGATGCTGACAAGATAAACAACCGCGATGGCTCCCGTGGCCGCAAAAATGCCCATGCGCAGCTTCTCGGTCACTTTGATGACGCCCGTCTGGTAGAGCGCGAGCATCACAGCGAGGACGCCGAACGTCAGCATGACGGCCTGAATGACGATGCCGTTGAACTGCGCGTTGTAGATTGCCGAAATGCCTCCGAGAAAAAGCCCCTGGAGGAGCGCGTAAATCGGTGCGGTGACCGGAGCCCATGTGCGTTTGAACACGGTGATTATCGCAACGATAAAACCACCGATCGCTCCACCGAACATTAGCGGCGTCGCGAGCGGGCCCTGTTGATTCCACGTGAAGGTCGATCCCAGAATCACGAGGGCAAGAAGGATTCCGGTCTTCGAAACCGTGCCGGTCACGGTCATCGCCGGACCCTGCCGGACGGCGATGGTTTCAAATGTACCGCTATTGAGAGTGGGATTTCCGGATGCCATGGCCGTTGTCCTACGCGAGCGCGGTCGTGGCCGCAATGCGCAAAGGAAACGCGAACCGGAGGCGGGGCCAGAGACGTAACACGTCGGAGACTTGTTAACATGAGCAGCGAAAACGAAACCTTTCCCAGCGAACTCGGCGTGATGGCGCTTCCGGGCGCGATCCTGTTTCCGAACGCGTTGCTTCCGCTTTACATCTTCGAGCCGCGCTACCGGCTGATGCTTGAGCGGGCGCTGGCGGGAGACCGGATGTTTGCCGTCGCGATGACGCGGGATGACGTAGGGTCTGAAGTTTTTGGCGTCGGCGGGGCTGGACTGATTCGTGCCAGCGTGGTGAACGCGGATGGAACGTCGCATTTGATTCTGCAAGGCACTCAGCGGGTGCGATTCGTGGAATGGCTGCAGGTCGAGCCTTACCGAATTGCTCGGGTGCTGCCGATGCTGTCGGAAAATTCCGAGCAGCCCGAAGCGGCCGAACTCGCCCGTGAGGTGCGCGACCTCTGCCAGGAATTATTGACCGGCGAAATCGAGCTCCCGAAATATTTCGAAGACTACCTCGCTCAGGTGGATAATCCGGAGGTTTTCAGCGACGTGATCTGTTCAACCCTCGTTTCCGATGCGGCGCAGCGCCAGCGCCTGCTCCAGGAACTCGACGTGCCCGCGCGGCTCCGCTTGCTGCTGGGAAATTTGCGGGCGCAATTGCGCAACGGCTGAACGTCACGGTCGACCGTAGGCGACAAATTTCCCGTCCCGGCGGAAAAAGAAAAAAAACCGGTAGCCGCCCATTCGCAGGGAAGGTTCGAACGTGTAGACATCCAATCCGCGCGCTCCCTGCGACCCGGCCATCTGCATGCGACCGGACGCGTCCGTTCCGAGGTAAACCATGACGTGCGTGACGGGTGGTGTGCGGGGTGGTTTGTATGTGTGTTCCCAAAAAAGGAGGTCGCCCGGCTGGAGGCGTTTGCGCAGGCTCGCCGCATCAGGCTGCGCACGCCAGAGGCGCTTGCGTTCCCGCAGCCATTCGTATTGCCCGGAAGCCGTGCGCGGCAAATCCACCCCCTTCACATAGCGATAAAGCCAGCGGGACGTATTGGAACAATCCATCACCCAGGCCGTGGACTCGCCGGGTGGGACCCAGCGTCCATTGTAACGAATGTCTTTCGCCGCCGGGATCGCGATGGCGCTGCGAAACCCAGACGCACCCGGGGGAGCGGGCGGATCCTCAGCGGCCGCAACCGACGGGGCCGGCCTCTCCGGCTCGCTCAACGAAATTACCGGCACAGCGGGAAGAGCCCGCGGCACGACCGGCTCCGCGGCACGGATTTGCGCCGGCTCCGGCTGGACCGCAGTCGTGGAATCACCCGGAATGATCAACGTCTGCCCCGGGCGCAGTTCAGTGGATGCGAGCTGGTTCACCTCGATGATGCGATCCGTACTGACACCGTACAGCCACACCATTCGCGAAAGCGAATCACCCGGCTGGACGGTGTGGGTGCGGTCGGCGGCCGCGACGGGCATCACCACCCATCCGACGAGCAAAATCAGGAGCAATGCGGTCGATTTCACGTGATCGATCCGGACGACAGAATGTGAAGCGTCATTTCCGGCGGGCAATTTAAACGTGCAGCGACATTGCAGCTCCCCGTTCCGCGCGACGTGTAGCCAGCCATCTGTCCTTCGCGCCAGCGCCCGGCGATCAATGGCTCAGGCACCGCCGCTTTGCGCACCACCGCATGGCCGCCAGGCAGGCAAAGTTGCCCTCCGTGCGTGTGGCCGCTCAGGTGCAGCGCATATCCGTGGGCGTCGGCCTCCTGAAATGTCTCCGGGCTGTGGGAGAGCAGGATCGCGCAATCATCCGCCGGCACACCGCGCCGGGCTCGCGCGAGGTCATGGGTCCGAAATTTATGCGGATCATCGACGCCGCAAATCCAGAGCGCAGCGTCGCCCCGCTCAAGGCGCACATTTTCATTGAGCAGGAAGCGCAAGCCCGCCTCCTCGAGGGGAGGAATCATGCCCAAAAAATCGTGATTTCCCGCGATGGCGAGTGGATCCGGACCGAGGTGCGGAATCAGGCGGATCATGAGCTCCAGGGAAAAGTCGTACGGTGTGCCGAGTTCGTTGTGATAATCGCCGGTGAGTACCACCAGGTCGCAGTCAATCCCGGCGAGCCGGTCGATGATGACCGGAATGAGTGCCGGGTCGGTATCGCAATGCAGATCGCTGAGTTGCAGAAGCCGGAAGCCGTCGAAGGCCGGCGGCAAATTCGGCAGGACCACCGGATTTTCCACCACCCGAACGTCGAAAAACTCGCGCCGGGCGCGTCCTGCGAGGCCCATCACCGCCAATCCGAACCGCACCAGTTGATTCATCGAAATCAGCCCGCCGAATCCCGGGCGCGATTTTCGGGCAAAAATTCGCGATTCGATTCGGAGGCGTTCCCGCACGACTGCCAGACCAAGCCGGTGCGTGATGTCATCGGGAACGGCGGCAGGTGGCATGGGCAGCACTGTAGCCGCCCGGACCGCACAATCCAGAACGGACGCCACCGCGTTCCCCGCGTTCCGACCGGAACTGGAAAATTGCAATCGAAGTTCAGCCTGCCATCCTGCGCCGACCTGATGGTCGTATCGCGCATCTCACCCTCGTCCTTGGCTCGTCTTGCGCTCGTCCTCGCACTTGCCGTGCTGGCGGGCTGCGCGGCACCGCAGAAGTTGATCATCGACCCCAACCGCCCCGCGGCGTTGTTTCAATCGGAGCCCGTTTCGGTGCTCGAAGGCAAAGCCTCGTATTATTGGGATCCTCAGCCGACCGCGAGCGGCGAGCGGTTTAATCCCAATGAATTCACCGCCGCGCACAAAACCCTGCCATTCCAGACAACGGTCCGCGTGGTAAACCTCAAGAACGGCAAAAGTGTGCTCGTCCGAATCAACGACCGCGGACCGTACATCCGCGGCCGCATCATCGATCTCAGCCGCCGCGCCGCCGAAGAAATTCAGATGACCAAAGCCGGCGTTGTATCGGTTCGAGTGGAAGTGCTTGCGCCGATCCCGGTCGTGGAAAAACCCAACCTTCGCCTGACCCCGCGCCTCAAAGAAGAGGCTCGCGAACGTGCCGCCCGATCCGAGGTGCAGCCCCGGTCCGAGTCCCCCACCCAATCGACCCCTCCGCCGCCAGACCTGAGCCGCAATCTCCGCCAACGGCGGATCCGCTAATCGGCATCCTCAGCCGGGCACGCAAAGCGTCCCAGCTCCCGCTCGGCCAGCGCACCGAGGTCCCGAAAAATCTCCACTTGGCGGGCCGAAAACGCCCGCGGTTTCGTGTCGAGCACACAGAGCGTGCCGACATTTTTTCCGCCCGGTTCGGCCAGCGGCATGCCGGCATAAAAACGTGCCCAGGGTTCGCCGGTCACCAACGGGCTGCCGGCGAACCGGTAATCCGTCGCCAGGTCCGGAACGATCAGCGGCTCGCGCTGCAGAATCGCGTGACTGCAAAACGAAATCGCCCGCGGCGTTTCCGTCAGCGCTATGCCGTGGCGCGCTTTGAACCACTGCCGCCGTGCATCCACAATCGAAATGTAAGCGATCGGGACTTCGAAAATACGCGCCGTGAGTCGAACCATCAGGTCGAAACCCGCGTCCGGCGGGGTATCGAGAATTTGCAGTTTCCGCAGCGCGTCGAGTCGCTCAGCCTCGTCATGCGGAAGGGCCTGAAACGGCAGGCAATCGCTGCCTCGGGATTCGGGGGGACGCCACGTGATCGGCATATCGTTAAGCATCAAACCGTGTGGAGGATTTGACACGCGGAAAATCGCGCGTTGGCCAAAAAATCAACCCGTGCGGCCGGGTGCATCCTGCCACTTCGGAGCCCACGAGGGACGCAGCCGGGCCGAAACCAGAAACGCGATCCCGATCAAAACGAGGAAAAGCGAAAGAAATTGCCCGCGGGTGAGTGGTCCGGTGAGGGCGGCATCCGGTTCGCGAAAAAATTCTCCGGCGATTCGGAACACGGCATACCCGATAAAAAACGCGGCGGTCAGCACGCCATTCCGCAACCGGCAGCGGGTGCGCAGAACCCAGAGCAGCGCAAAAAGCGCGAGCCCCTCGAGGGCCGCGCCGTAGATCTGGGACGGGTGACGCGGCGTGAGAAATTCCGCCAGCACGTTGCGCAGTTCGACGGACGACCTCGCTGCCTGATCGATTGCCTCGGGTGTGACCCAGCGGGGATCCAGCGCAGCCGAGCGGGCGACGATCTCCCGCATCGTTTCTGGGGGGAACACGTAAAGCTCCTTGGGAAATTGCATGGCCCAGGGAACCGACGTCGCCCGGCCGTAGAGCTCACCATTGATGAAGTTTGCGGCGCGGCCGAAAAAAATCCCGAGCGGTGCGACGACGACCAGATTGTCGCCGACGTTCCGCCACGAATAGCCGTGCCGGCGGGCGTACCACAGCGTGTAGAGCACGAGACCGAGGATGCCGCCGTGGCTCGACATGCCGCCGTCCCACACCTTCACGATGCTGATCGGATCAGCGAGCAATCCGCCGAAATCGTAGAAAAGCATGTAGCCGAGCCGTCCGCCAACGAGGACGCCAAAGATCGCTCCCCACGTGATGAAATCACCGACCTCATCCGGCCGGAGATCCGAATATCCCGCCCGTGCCAGGTGCCGATAAACGAGCCACCCGACAAGAAATGCCGCCACGTACGACAGCCCGTACCAACGCACCCCCATGCCATTCCCAAACTCGATCAGAAATGGACTCAGGTCATGGACGTAAGCGGCGAGCAGGGGCATCAGACCCGCGACCTTGCACCCCGGCCGCCTGGCGATCAAGCGTCCGGCAGCTCCGCAAAATAAACGCCGGCGATTGTCGTGAAACTTTTTGCCCGCGCCCGGGTTTCTTCCTTTAGCCGGTCGGTGCGGACCGGTGAAAAGATTTCCGGTCAACGGCTCGAGCCGCCCGGCCCACGGGCTGCGGCAGGCTGGTAGCGGGCTCCGGAGCGCAGGTGCAAGCGCTCCGGAGCCTCGTCCCGATTCCCGATCTACGCCGCGGAATGATCGGCAAAATTTTCATCACCGGACGACGCCCAGTTTCGAGGTGGCGGCTTCAACGTTCCGAGGCCGTGAGCGTCGCCGCGCCAAAAACGCCGGCGCTGTCGCCGAGTTCTGGTTTGAGCAGGGCGGCTTCGAAGTGGGGGGCAAATATCGCTGATGAAATTTTTTTGCGCGTCTCGTCGCTATAGAGCGCGTCGATATTGCCGACGCCACCGCCGACGACGATGGCAAAGGGATCGAACGTGTCGACGATCACCGCCAGTGCCCGCGCAAACGTGTCCGTGAGGTGATTGATCGTGGCGACAGCGTGCGAATCGGATCCGGCCCCGGCACGCGCCGACACCTCGCGAAGCGGGCGGGGTTCGCCAGCGAGCTGCGCGTAGTAACTTTCAAGCGCCGGACCGGCGAGCAGGGTTTCGATCGTGCCGCGTGTGCCGTAACCGGACACCGGACCTAGCGGGTCGAGAATCACCTGGCCCCATTCACCGGCGATCCCGTGGCACCCGTTGAGCACCCGGCCATCCACGACAAACGCACCACCGCAACCCGTGCCCATGATGACGCCAAACACGGTTTCGTAACCTTGCGCGGCCCCGAGCGTCGCTTCCGCAAGCGCAAAACAATTTGCGTCGTTGGCAATTTCCACACCAAGACCGAGGAGGCGTTCCAGATCGATTTTGATCGGCCGGTCGTTCAGACACTGAGTATTCGATCCGCGCAAATGTCCCGTGCGCGGATCGAGCGTGCCGGGCGTGCCAATGCCAAAGCGGGATGGGAAATCCCGCCCTGCCTTCTCCCGAAGCTGATCCACCACCGCGGCAATCTGGTTCAGAATGTGATCGTATCCGCCCGCTGATTCCGTGGGCAGCCGGGTGCGAAACGGATTCGTCGCGGGCTGCGAGCGATCCATCAAGGCACCTTCAATCTTCGTCCCGCCGAGATCGATGCCAGCGAGCGAGTCACTCATGGTCGGGAACCGCGACAAATTTGGCCGCCGCCAGGGAATCATCTGAACTCAAAACGAGCGTGCCGTCGGTGATGACGTAAGATTTCACAACCTCGAGCAGTTTGATGAAGGCCCATTCGGCCTCCGCGTTCGGGCATGCCATCCGGGTCGATGCTACCGGGGGAATCGTCAGCGCCCCGTCCGCACCGAGCTCATAACCGCCCATGATCCGGTTGCAGCCACCAAAACCTTCGAGCCGCTGATTTTCCCCGCGTAGAACAAAATACGGACGTTCTTCGGTCGGGACTTCGACCGGCTTGCCGTTCAATTCGACGAGCTGCCAGCGGGTTTCGGTGAGTGATGGTTCGGCCGTCGCCGCAGTGACAACAAGCCAGGGTAAAACGATCAACGCGGTGGCGAAGGGGAGGATTTTCATGGGCATCCACTCTGTGAAGCCGTTCCGGTGAGAGCAAGCCGAACGCAGCCCATCGGGTGCTCACGATTTTTTTGGAGAAACTTTCGGCGGTTGTCGAAATGCCGCCGGTTCGCGCGTCGTCATTGAAAACGAACCACCATGCAACTCAGCAACAAAACCTTCCTGCTCTTCGCCGCCACAGGTGCCATCTCCCGCGGTGTTGCCACGCTCGCCGCCAGCCACGGCGCCCACGTTTGCCTCACCGGCCGTGACGCCGCCGCGCTAACCGCACTCGAAAACGAAATCCTTGCCACTGGCGGCTCCGCGGAATCCGCCGTGGTCGACGCCCTCGATCCTGCCGCCATCGCCAGCTGCATCAGCGACCTCGCCGCGCGACGCCGCATCGACGCGGTATTCAACGGCATCGGTCTGCGCGCCGCCGAAGCCGAATACTGCACGCCGTCCCCGCAGCTCCCGCTCGAAAAATTCCTGCTGCCCATCCGAGTGATCGCCGGCTCGATCTTCCTGACCTCCCGGGAAGCCGCCCCGGTGATGGCGGCAAGCGGTGGCGGTGCGATCATCACGCTCTCCGCGAGCCTCTCGGGTAGCGCAGTGCCGTTCATGGCGGGCATCACCGCGGCGTGTGGCGCGATTGAAGCGATGAGCAGGTCGCTGGCCGGCGAATTCGGTCCGGCCGGAGTGCGGGTCAACTGCGTGCGCCCGACAGCACTCCCGGAAACGCGCACCATTCAGGAAACCAACGCCCGATATTTCAACACGCTCGCAGGCATGGGTGTGCCGCTGCCGCCCGAAAACTCCAGCCGCCAGGACGGTCCGCTGATTGGCCGCGCCCTCACCGTCGCCGACGCCGCAGCCGCCGTTGTTTTCCTCGCGTCCGACGCCGCCAGCGGCATGACCGGCCAGGTCCTCAACGTCTGCGGCGGTCAGCTGCTCGACTGATTTTTCAACAACCAACAACAACGAACCAGGAACCAACAACATCCAAACAATGAAACGACACCACTTCAGTCTCCTCGCCGCCGCCGCACTTGCGGTCATGACGGCCACCGCCAACGGCGATCAATTCGCTTTGTTGATCTACGAAACGCCTGACGAACTCGCAGCCCGCACCGACGACACGCGCGGAGCGGCGTATTGGAAAGCTTTCGCCGACTACGGCGCGGCACTCCAGTCGGCCGGCATCATTCGCGGCGGCGCCGCGCTGCAACCCAACACCGGCGCAAAAACCGTAACCGTGCGCGACGACGAGTCGGTGACAACCGATGGCCCTCACGCGCAGAGCTCCACGCAGCTCGGTGGATATTTTGTCATCGAAGTGCCCACACTCGACGAGGCCTTGCAATGGGCCGCGAAGGCTCCTAGTTCCCTGACCGGAGCAGTGGAGGTGCGTCCATTTTATCCCGTGCCCGGAATGCCCTAACCCGAATCACGATCAACCGATTATCATCATGAATTACCTCATTCTCATTTACGAGTCCGAGCACGGCGTCGCCGCCCGCACCGACGAGGCCCGCGCTCCGGAGTACTGGCAGAGCTGGAGCAATTACGCCGACGCCCTGATCGCGAGCGGAATCTTTGTCGACGGCAATGGCCTGCAACCCGCCACCACCGCAACGACCGTGCGGTTGCGTGACGACAAACGCCTCGTTCACGACGGGCCGTTTGCGGACACCAAGGAACAGCTCGGCGGCTATTTTGTCGTCAACGTGCCCGATCTCGACACCGCGCTGGAATGGGCCGCCCGCTGCCCAGCCGCCACGGACGGAGCCGTCGAAGTCCGCCCCGCCCTGCCGCCGCGCGACTGATCGCAACGATGGATGCGCACCAGACGGTCGAGGGAATTGCCCGCGATTCCTACGGCCGTCTGGTCGCCTACCTCGCCGCCCGCACGCGCGACCTGCCTACCGCCGAGGATGCGCTCGCC
>JBGTDR010000144.1:0-19215 GCA_041748215.1 Chthoniobacterales bacterium | reverse complement strand
CGGTGCGCCAGGGTTCGCGGGTCAAGGACCCAATATTCGTTCACTCCGTGTTCCTCATACGCGGCAAATTTCGGTCCGACGTCGCGGTTGGCCGTGCGGGCGCTCAGTGCTTCGCACACCCAACGCGGAGCCACCGGCGCGTACGTTTCCGCGAGCGACGCCACCTGATCCGGCGCAAACCAGCTGAGATCCGGCAAAAACACGTTGCGCGAACTCAACCGCACCGCCACGACCTCGCGATAAAGTTTACCGCCCACGCCGCTCTTCTCGAGGTAGGCAGCGAGCAATCGGTCCAGAAAGTTCAACAAATCCGCGTGGGGCAGGCTGACCGGTGAGTGCTTGAATTTTTCTCCATCGATGAGATCCGCGTGCACGCCCGGTTCCAGCCAGTCGAGAAAATCTTCGGCCGTCCACAAAGCGTGTTCGATCCTGGCATTTTCCGAAACCATTGTGGGAATGACTCATCGATAACCCGCGCATCGCCTCCCGACAAGCCGCCGCTGGCTCTGGTGGCATGGATGCAAGCGCGGAGACCGTTTCCTACTTCTGCGCTGCGGACCTGGATATCTTTGGACAATCAAGCAGATGTGCGTGAGGCCTGCGATTCCTCCGGAACAAATCCGCCGCTTTCCTACTCACGTGTGATCGTGAATTTGAGGAGGCGGGAGGTGCCGCCGGGGCCGGTGGCGCGCACGGCAATCTTGTTTTTGCCGGGCAGCAGCGGCACGGGCACGCGCCAGTTCGTCAGGGAGCCTTTCGCGGGGCGGAAGCGCGGACTTTTGCCGACACGGAATACCACTCGCGTGATGCCGTCCGCGGGAGTGGCGATCCCGCGCAGGACGACTCTGCGTTTCGACGTGGTGATTCGAGTTTTGCCTTTCGCGGCGAGAGTCGGACGCTCGAACGTCGTCGCTTTCGGTCGCAGATCGTAAACCTGCAGGCTCCGCCCGTCCGCCAGCCCGGTCAGATTTCCGCGGGAACCCGCGACAAAAAGCCGGTCGCCGATGATCTCGAGATTTTGTGCGTTTGGCGGGGAAAACACCGGGATGCCGAGACCCGACGCGGCACCGGTCGTGCGATTAACCCGGGCGATTGGCCCCGTTGTCACTCCTCCCACGCTGGCGAATCGCCCGCCGACAATCAGGTCCGGTCCGTCCAATACGATGTCGCGAACGGTGCCGTTGGACGTCGAATTTTCGATCGTGGGATTCCACGCTGTGACCGCGCCGGTCGCGAGATCGAGGGCCGCTATGCTCGAACGCGCCTGTCCTCCGAAGATCGAAAAATCCCCGCCGATAATAAGCAGATCATCCGAGGCAAGCTGCGTTAATACAGGGCCATCGGCATCGGCGATCAATCCCAGTGCCGCGCCAGTCGTGCGGTCCACTTCAGCAAAATTCGCTCGCGTCTGACCACTCGCCTGGGCGAATTCGCCACCGATAAAGATTCGCCCGCCCGCGTCGACGATCGTCGACAGCCGTTCGCCGTTCGACGCGATCGAGGGATTCCACGCCGATGCGAGGCCGGTGATTTTATTGAGCGCGGCGAACTGGATGCGGCCGGCGCCACCAATGGCAAAGGTGAAACCCTCTGGCCGTTCCTTCGCGACGAAAACCTCGTTTCCCGAAATGATCAAATGATCGATCGATCCCTGCGATCCGGGATTCCACGGCCGAACGGCCCCCGTGGTTGCGTCCACTGCGGCCAGGGAATCCCGCGGCACGCCGCCGATACTCGAAAACGAACCCGCGAGGAAAACCGTGTCGCCATCCACGGCGGCGTCATTGACGACGTTAATGGACGGAACCAGCGGGCTCCACGGCAGCAGCGCACCGCTGGCGGCATCGAACGCCGCGAGTCCATCGCGTGCAGTGCCACCCAGCGTTTCAAAACTCCCACCCGCAAAAATCCGACCACCCTGCACGGTCAGAGTGGTCACTTCCCCACCCACGTGAGGCTGCCAGCCCGAGGGCACGCCGGTCGTGGCGTCGATGGCCACGAGATTCGGCCGCGGTTGGCCGCCGATCGTTCCGAAACGCCCGCCCAGATAGACGGTCGGGCCGTCGCGCACGAGTGCGTTGATATTGATGGAAAAAATGCCCGCCTCGACGCCGGGATTCCAGCCAGTGACCGCGCCCGTCGTTGCGTTCACTTCAGCCAGACGATTCCGCGGTTGGCCGCCCACGGTCGAAAATGATCCGCCAATATAAACCGACGATCCGGCGAGCCGGATGACCTCGACGGAACCGCACCCCACGTCGGGATCCCAGCTTTGGGCGGCACCAGTAAAAAGATCGAGAGCTGCGAGTCGATTGCGCGGAACTCCGGCAATCTCGACGAATTCACCTCCGACGAGCAGACGAGTACCAGCCGCGTCGACCACGAGGCTCTGCGTGGCCGAGCTTCCGGACGGTCCGCCGACCGGCTCCGGAGCCCAGTCGGGATCGACTGCGCCCGTTATCGTATCGACGGACGCCAGGCCACGCCGCCCGATGCCGCCGATGGCACTGAACGATCCGGCCACAAAAATCTGCTGCCCAAACAACGCCATGCTGTGCACGCCGAAATATTTTGCCACGAACTCGCCCGAAAAATCGAATGTCACGTTCGGGTTCCAATCCGTGAGCACACCGCCCACCAAAGCCACCGCGGCCAGGCCATTGCGGGGCTGGCCAGCCACCTCCGTAAATGTGCCGCCGATGAGCAGCCGCGGCGGATCGACGGCCATGGAAAGCACATCACCACGGGTGCCCGGATCCCAATCCGGATCGACCGAGCCATCGGCCCGCACTCGAGCAAGATTGGCCCGGGCGAGGCCACCGACGGAATCAAATGATCCGCCAAGATACCAGCCGCCTTCACCGTCCGGCACCGCGACAAACACCGTGCCAGCGACAATCGGAAAATTGCGTGTGGTCCACTCGGCCGAGTTCAGGTCGATGCCCGCGAACGATCCGGAATACGGTCCGATCCGCGAAAACCGCCCGCCAATAAAGACCCGGTTGCCCGCCGGATCCGCCCGGAGGAATTCCACGTTGCCATTCGGAACCGGAAAATCCACCACCTGCTGCGCAACTTGCGCCCGAGCGGAAACGCCGATCGAAACGCTGATTCCCAGAAGCGATCCCACGAGGAGGCGTCCCCAGCGACCCAGGCGCACGTTCATGCAAGCGAAAGACTGGACCGGAAGCCCTGCCACCGGACAGAAAAAAGACCGTTTCGGACGAGCGAAAGCCTGAGCTAAATCCCCAAACGCTCGTAAAGAACGTCGAGCGGGAGCTGGAGGCCGATGAAAAATTCGCCGAAGTCAGCGTAGAGCGCACTCACTTCGTCGAAGCGCATCTCGTACACGATCGCCTTGATGTCGCTGGTCGTGTGAGCCCAGAGCGTGACCCCCCACTCGCCGTCGTCGAGACCAGTCGCGCCCGTGATGAGCTGGCGCACGCGGCCCGCGTAGGTACGGCCGACCCGTGCGTGGCCCGCCATGAGTTTTTTACGTTCTTCGAACTCGAGAGCGTACCAATTTTGGCCGACCCCGCGGCGTTTCGACATCGGGTAAAATCCCACGACCGGCCAGTCGGCGAGATTGGGCTCGAGCCGGTCTTTCGTGTATTTCGCCATGCGATCGCGAAATGCCGTCATTTTTTCGGCGAACGCGGACGTATCCGGAGCGAGCCCGTCCTCGGTTTCGAGCGTGCGGGCATAATCCTCCTCGTTGGTGGTGTATTCACTGCGTTCGGTCATCGAGAGCCAGCTGTATTCCGCCGTAAGCACGCCCGGAGTGAGGGAGCGGGCGAGCGCTTTCGCGATGCGGTCGAGCGCGTGCAGATCGGGGCAGATCAGGAGAAATCCGAGATCCGCCTTGGGACTGACCATGCTGAGCGTGAGCAATTGCGTGCGCTCCTCCGCGCGGACGTTTTTTACCAGTTCGGCGAGCTGGGTTTTGGCGGCAACCTGCTCGCGGTCGGACAGGACGTCCCAGAGCGAATAATCGAAGCGAAAAAAAACGTGGAGGACGTGCAGGCCTTCGGTGGGCAAAATCGGAGCGGTCGGAGAATCCATGGTCGGCGTCAAAAATCGGGCATCGCCGGGAAAAAACAATTGCAATCCCGGTGGGGGTTTTTAGCCTCCAGCCCAAGGGGAAACCATAATGGCTGACGTAGAAAATAAATATCCAGACAACGTCGCGGGGGCATTCTATTGCGACGACCAATGCATCGATTGCGATCTTTGCCGCGAGACCGCTCCGGCGAACTTCACGCGCAACGACGACGCCGGCCATTCGTTCGTTTACAAACAACCCGAGACGCCCGAGGAGATCGCGCTCTGCAAGGAAGCCATGGAAGGCTGTCCGGTCGAGGCGATCGGCAACGACGGCGCGGCCTGAGGGTTGTCCGCTCGCAACGTCACGGTGTAAAATTTCCCCGTGATCACGAAGTCGCTCCGCCGTCACGTCCTCGAGGACTGGCGTGGCCTGCCGGAGCGGCCGGAAATCGATCGCCTGAGTTCCGTTGGGGATTCGGTCCAGAAACTCGTCGCCCGTCTCGGGCTCGGCGAACGCATCTGCGAATCCGAAATTCTGCGCACGTGGCGTGAAATCGTCGGCGATTTTCTGGCGGAGCATTCGCAGCCAACCCGCCTGGTGGAAGGTGTGCTGCACGTCCAGGTGCTCCAGCCAACTGTCCGTTTCGAACTCGAACGGACGTGGAAACCCGAAATCCTGCGCAAACTGCAGGAGCGATTCGGCAAAAAATCTGTGCGCGATCTGCGCATACGCGTGTGATTCGCAACGTCCTCCTCGATTGGTCCGGCACGCTGGCCGATGACCTCGGCCCCGTACTCGCGGCGACCAATGCCATTTTTACGGACTACGGCCGCGCCGGGTTGACCATCGAGGAATTCCGCCGCCATTTTCGCCTGCCGTTCTCGGAATTTTACGCCGAGCTGCTTCCCGAAGCCACGGCCGAGGGATTGGAAAGTTTGTACGAACGGTTTTTTGCGGGCCTGCACGACGACGTGAGCCTGCTGCCCGGTTCGCGCGAGTTTCTCGATTTCTGCCACCACTCGCAGCGGCGCACTTTTTTGCTGAGCACGATCAAAGCCAGCCACTTCGAGATCCAGGCCGCTCAACTTGGCGTCCAGAATGACTTCGAGCACGCCTACGTCGGTATCAGCGATAAGCGCGAAAAAATCCGTGAAATTTTACTGACCCACGACCTCGATCCCGAAGCCACGATTTTTGTCGGCGACATGGTCCACGACATCGAGACCGCCCGCCACGGCGGTGTGACGAGTGTTGCAGTGCTCACGGGATTTGACGACCTGGCCAAACTCGCTCCTGCCCGCCCCGACGTGATCGTCCAAAATCTGGCCGCGCTTCAAAAGCTCCTTGGTGGCGTGACGATTCTCCAGGGCACAGGCGTGATCAACCCGTCGCCGGACCCCACGCCCCGTGCCTGATCACATCGAAATTCGCGGCCTCGAAGTGAGCGCGCAGATCGGTGTACCCGACGCGGAACGCGCCAATCCCCAGGAATTGCGCGTCGACGTATGGATGGTGCCACTTCGGGACTTCTCCGCCATGCCCGACACGCTCGACGCGACCGTCGATTACCACGCCGTAACGCTGCGCATCGCGGCAATTTCCGCCGCACGGCCCCGCCAGCTCATCGAAATTCTCGCCGACGATCTCGCCACCGCCATTCTGCGCGAATTTGCCGTCACTCACGTCGAAATCACCGTCCGGAAATTCATTCTGCCCAACACCGAGTGGGTCGCCGTGCACTGCGTGCGTGAAAGAATCCGTTGACGCGTGGATCGGAATTCGTAATCTACGCCTTTGGCAATGCGGGTGTAACTCAGTGGTAGAGTGCGACCTTGCCAAGGTCGATGTCGAGGGTTCGAATCCCTTCACCCGCTCCATTCCCTGCCGTTTCCCCTCACCATGATCGGGAGGCTTTGCGCATCGCGGTGAGCTTGGTTTTTGCAATCGCATCAGTTCTCGCCTAGACCCTCGGGCCATGCCGGTTTACACGCGCACGCTGCGCTATTTTCGTCCGTACGTCTGGCCCACGATCTGGGCCACGCTCGCCATGTTTGCCGGCATCGGGCTGAACATCCTCAAACCGTGGCCGTTCAAATTCATTATCGACGGGGTGTTGAGCGTCGAGCAGAGCGAGTCGGTCGAACGCACGCGCCGCGAGCTGGCGGCGTGGTTTGGCGATGCCACCCCGGTCGAGACGGTGATGATTCTCTGCCTGATCCTCGTCGGGATTCATTTGCTCTGGGGCGTGGTGAATCTCTTCTCGAACTACCTTTTTATCCGCACCGGGCTTCAGGCAATGCTCAAACTTCGCGAGGAAATTTATTCCTGCCTGCAATCTCTGCCGCTGCGATTTCACGACGCCCAGCGCAGCTCGGACTCGTCCTTCCGCGTCGCTTATGACTCGCAGGCAATCCAGACGATTTACAACAAGGGCTTCGCCACGGTGCTGAATTCTCTCGTCACTCTCGTTTCCACGTCGGTGGTGATGGTGCTCATCAGCTGGAAACTCACGCTCGCGTCCTTCGCGGTGCTGCCGTTCGTTTTCCTGGCGATCCGGTTTTTCGCGGAGCGGGTCCGCCGGGAATCCGCCGCCATTCAGGAGCGGGAAAGCGATGTGCTGGCCGTCGCGCAGGAGGGCCTTAGCTCAATCCGAGTCGTACACGCGTTCGGCCGCGAAAATTTCGAGGTCCGGCAATTTCTCGATCACGCGAGCAAAAGTCTCGCGGCCAATCTGCGGCTGAACGTGACGTCCGTGACCAGCGCCCTGGTCATCGGAACGCTGATGGCGGTGGGCACGGCGGTGCTTTATTACGTCGGGTCGCGCGAGGTCATGGCGGGTGGCGATTTTACGTTTGGCGACCTGGTGCTCTTTGCGAGTTACCTCGTGATGTTGTACCAACCGCTCGAGCAACTCAGCTACACGGCGTGGGCACTGGAAGGAGCGGCCGCCGGCATGCAGCGGTGTTTTGAGGTATTGGATCGCGCGCCGGAAACGCTGGACGAGCCGGGTGCCCGGGTGATTCCGCCAGTGCGGGGAGCGGTGGCGTTCCGCGACGTGGCATTTTCCTACTCAGCGGATCGCGCCATCCTCGACGGCATCGATCTCGCCATCGAGCCCGGAGAAACCGTGGCATTTGTCGGCGGCACTGGCGCGGGCAAAAGCACGCTTCTGAGCCTCGTCCTGCGTTTCTACGAACCCACCCGCGGCACCGTGCTGGTGGACGATTGCGATGTCCGATCCGTCACCAAACGCTCGTTGCGCGCCCAGATCGGCATGGTCCTCCAGGACACCCTGCTTTTTTCCAGCACAGTGCGCGAAAACATTGCTTACGGGCGGCCCGGAGCCACCGATGACGACATCATCGAAGCGGCCCGCCGGGCGCAGGCATACGAGTTCATCATGCAGCTCCCGCGCGGATTTGACAGTCTGGTCGGTGAACGCGGCGGACACTTGAGCGTGGGCCAGCGCCAGCGCATCGGAATTGCCCGCGCGTTCCTGAAGGATGCGCCGATTCTCCTGCTGGACGAACCGACTTCGGCGCTAGATCCGGGCACGGAGTTTGCCATCATGGGAACGATCGAGGAGCTGATGCGCGGCCGCACAACTCTCATCGTCACCCACCGCCTCGCGACGGTGCACCACATCGGACGCATCGCCGTTTTGAAAAATGGCCGGATCGTCGAGTTCGGGCTGGGTCCGGAACTCCTGAGCCGGGGCGGTCCTTACGCCGAACTTTACCGCGCAGGTCAGTACGACGGTTGAAACGCGTTTCGAATTCGTTTCGTTGATCCCCGTCGATCGGCGCGATCGTTCCACTTCTTGAAAGTCGATCAAGTCGGACGGTCGAATTTCCTCCGTCACGTCGCTCCCGGGACTGCATCACGACCACGGCGCTTGACCTGCGGGCAAGCCGCCCGAATAACACGTGCCAACCCCCAACGCTTTTATGATGACTACACCCCGCGTCATTCTCTCTCTTGCTGTCTTCACGTCACTTTCCGTCGTAGCCGCGGAGCCAATCGATCCCGTTGATTACGTTGATCCATTAATTGGCGTCGACGGTGGCGGGGCCGTGTTTCCCGGAGCCATCGTGCCGTTCGGGCTCGTGAGCCTGAGCCCTGACACCAATGCTCCGCAAAATACCTCGGGCTACCGCTCGAACCGTCCGATCATCGGATTCAGCCATAACCACAGCAGCGGCACTGGCGGCACGGCACGTTACGGCAATCTCCTCGTGATGCCACAGACCGGCGAGCCGTCGCTTGGCGTCCTCAGCGAAGGCGCACGCATCGAATCCGAAACGGCTGCGCCCGGCTATTATGCGGCGACGTTTGTCGACTCCGGCGTGCGCGCCGAGCTCACGGCCAGCGCCCGCAGCGGCGTGCATCGTTACACGTTCCCAAACGATGGCCCGGCCCGCATACTTTTTGATGTCACCGCTTCGCGCAATACGCGGTCGCCCGACGAGGATCCTTCGAGCAAATGCACCGCGGCCGAAGCCCGCATCGTCTCCGATCGCGGATTCGAAGGGCAGGCGTCGTTTGAAGGTGGCTGGGGTGGAGCAAATCCTCACACCGTCTTTTTCGCCGCGGAATTTGACCGCCCGTTCGACCGGTCCGGTGGTTGGGAACAGGAAACGTTCACTCCCGGTGCCAGCGAAGTCTCCGGACTTCAGGCCGGGCTGTTTGCGGAGTTCGACCTCGCCGCCGGGGAAACGGTCGGTTTGCAGGTCGGAGTTTCTTACCTCAGTCTCGAGAATGCCCGCAAAAATCTCGCCGTCACGAAGGCTAAATCTTTCGACGAGGTCCGCGCTGATGCTGTCGCTTCGTGGCGCGATTACCTCGACCGTATCCGCATCACCGGCGGCACCCCGGACGAAAGGACGATTTTTTACACCGCGCTCTACCGCACCGCCATGATGCCTAACGACGTCACCGGCGAGGTGCCCGGATTTCCCGAGGACGAGCCGCATTACTGGAATTTTTACTGCATTTGGGACACGTACCACACCGTCAACCCGCTCTACACGCTGATCGATCCCAAACGACAAGCCGACCTGATCCGCAGTCTGATTGCGGTTTACGAAAAACACGGCTGGCTGCCCGACGCGTGGATCGCTGGTGGCTACGGTTCTATTCAGGGAGGCACGCACGCCGATACCCTGATCGCCGACGCCGTCGTCAAGGACGTCCCGGGCTTTGACCGTGAAAAAGCCTACGCGGCCATCCGGAAAAATGCCACCGAGCCCGGACCCGCCCTCGACGAACGCAACGCAAGCTGGGGCAATATCAAACAGGGGCGATTCCCCGAATACTTCACCCTCGGCTATCTCCCCATCGTCGATCCCGTGGGCGGCAATATGATCAGTTGCCCGACCTCCCGCACACTCGAATATTCCGTCAACGACTACAGCGTTGCGACCGTCGCGCGCGCGCTCGGAAAAACCGAAGACGCGGAGCGGTTCGAAAACCAAAGCCGCAACGCATGGACGCTGTGGAACCCGGAAACAAAATTTTTCTGGGCGAAAGACCACGACGGAAAATGGGCGGAGGGGTTTCGGCCCGACATGCGCCTGCGCTCATATCGCGGTCCCTATTACGAAGGCAGTCCCTGGCATTACGTCTTCGCCATGCGTCACGACGTGCAGGGCCTCGTGGAGCGGCTGGGTGGACCTGAGGCCACCATCGAATTTCTCGACGAATATTTCGACGGCGGATTCCACACCCAACAAAATCAACCCACCCTGCTCACGCCGTGGCTTCATACCTACGCCGGCCGACCGGATAAAAACGTTGATCGTGTGCGCGCGGGCTTGCGCGGCAGCTATCAGGCGGCCCGATTGGGCCTGCCGGGCAATGACGACGCCGGCACGATGTCTGCCTGGTACGTGTTCGGCGCGATGGGATTTTACCCCGTGACCGGCCAGGACATCTACCTGCTCGCCAGTCCGATCTTCGACGAAGTCACCGTTCAGCTAGGCGACAGCGGAAAAACGTTCGTCATTTCCGCCCCGGGCCGTTCCGAAGAGAATCGCTACGTTCAATCGGCAACTCTGAACGGAAAGCCATGGAATCAGGCGTGGTTCCGTCACGGTGACATCATCGATGGCGCGGAACTCATCCTGACAATGGGCCCCCAGCCTTCGGAATGGGGAACCCAGACACCGCCCCCGTCCCTCACCCCCACCCCAACAACACCCGCACCATGAAAATCCTTCCCCGCGTCGTTTCCGCGAGCCTGCTCGCGTTCGCTTTCACCGTCGCCACCGCGCCGGCTGCACCCGTCCCTCCGCCACTGACACCGGAACTTGCGGACCTCGAACCCGTTTCCCTTTTGCCCGCGTCGGACGCCGACTTTGAGTTTTTCGACCTCACCGGCTCGGAGACTCCGGCCACGTTTGTAACGCTCGACGAGCCCGACTCCGGCCTCGCGTATCAGGTCACCGTTCCCGTTCGCGGCGCGAAACTCTACGACGTCGAAGCCAAGATCGCGGTTCCCGTGGCCGTCCAGGAAGGCGACGTTGTTCTTGGGCGATTCATGGCCCGCGCCACGCTCGCGCGGCAGGAATCCGGCGAAGGATCGTTCGGGTTCTCATTCGGCCGTGCGGTCGAACCACACGAACGCAGCGTCAGATTCACCGCCACACCCGGCCCGGAATGGGCGCTCTTCGAAGTTCCGTTTGTCGTCGGGCAGACTTACGCCGCTGGCGAAGCCATCGTGACTTTCACGTTTGGCGCTCTGGTGCAAAATCTGGAGATCAGCGGACTCCAGGTCCTGAACTTCTCTTCGCGCGCCAGCCTCGAGCAATTGCCCAAACTCCAGTTCACCTACCGCGGCCGTGAAGCCGACGCGGAGTGGCGGACCGCCGCGCTCGAGCGCATCGAAAAGATCCGCACCGCGCCGCTCACCATCCGGGTCGTCAACTCAGCCGGAGAGCCGCTGGAGGGCGCGCGCGTCGACGCCCAGATGATCGAATCCGCGTTCATTTTTGGCACCGCGATCGACGACCGGAGGCTCATCGGTGACACGCCCGATTCCGAGCGGTATCGCACGGCAATCCTCGAACTTTTTAACACCGTCGTGATTGAAAACGGCTTGAAATGGCCCGCATGGTCGTCCGGGCCTGGCCGCCAGGCCTCCGCACGAGCCGCCCTCGATTGGATCAGCCAGAACGGACTGCGTCACAAGGGCCACAACCTCGTCTGGCCAGCCTGGAAATTCTCTCCCAGCTCGCTTCAGGAAAGGGACGATCTCTCCACCGCTCTGCCCGAACTCATCAGTGCGCGCATCGCCGAAATGGTCGAAGTCACCCGAGGTCGTTCTTACGGCTGGGACGTCGTGAACGAACCGCTTCACGCACGCGACTTCTTCGAGCATATCCCCGAGCTCTCCATGGCAGATTGGTTTAAACAAGCGCGCGAGCTCGACCCCGACGCGGAGCTCTACATCAACGACTACTCGATGCTCAACAGCGCGCTCAGCCCGGGAACGATCATGCGTCTGCGCGATGTGACCAATCGCCTGCGCCGAGCCGGCGCACCCATTGATGGCATTGGCATTCAAGGCCACGTCGGCCAGCAACCGCGTGACCCGGTCGCCGTCCTCTCCGACCTCGACCTCATGGCGGAAGAGGGCCTGCCCATTCAGATCACTGAGTTCGACGTCAATACCCCGGACGAAGCTCTCCAGGCCGATTACACGCGCGATTTCCTCATCGCCTGTTACAGCCACCCCGCGGTCACCGGCTTCATCAAGTGGGGCTTTTGGGAGGCTCAGCACTGGAAACCGGACGCCGCCATGTTCCGCCGCGACTGGTCGGAAAAACCCAACGCCGCCGTCTGGCGCGAGTGGGTCACCGACAAATGGCACACCCGCCTCGACGAAAAGACGTCCGCCGACGGTGCGGTCTCCCTGCGCGGGCATCTTGGCCGCTATCGCATCACGGTCACCCACGACGGCCTCACCAATCGGCAGGACGTCATCCTGCCTCCCACCGGTGCCAACGTGACCGTTACCTTCCCGTGAACCCGGCAGTCGGCGATGAATGTTTTTCCAAATCTTTTTGAGCGACGTTGTGTGGTCGTCGCGGTGACATCGCTGACCGGATTTTTTCCCCTGATCGCCGCCGACCACACCGTTCCCAACGTCACGCACCTGCCATCTGACGTGCATTGGACCGGCCTTGCGCCCCATCCGCGTCTGTTCACCAATGCGACCCAGCTCGCCGCACTGCGGGAACAGAATGACCCGGTTTCGCGACAGCTTCGCGCGCTCCTGATCGCCGACGCGGAAAAAAAACTGACCCACGGTCCGGTCAAACATCCGACCACCGGTTCGTTGATGGGATCGATGCGTCAGGTCCAGGGCCGCATCCTCACCCTTGCCCTCGCGTGGCACCTCACCGGCGATCCCCGCTACCGCGACCGTGCTCGCGACGAACTCCTTCTTCTCGCCGACCGCACCGACTGGGGCATTGGGCATTTTCTCGGTATCGGGGAGGCCGCGCTTGCGGCTGGCGTGGGATTCGACTGGCTGTACGAATTCCTCTCGCCTGATGAGCGCGATCGCGTGACCCGGGCCATCGTCACCAATGCGATCGAGCCCGCACTCGCCACGCCCACCGGTCCGAAAAGCTGGGTGAACGGTGATTTCAATTGGACCCAGGTCTGCCACGGCGGTGTCTCCGTCGCCGCACTCGCCATCGCAGAACGTGAACCCGCACTCGCCCGGCAAGTTGTCGAACGCGCGATCACAAATTTCGACCGGGTCGGCGCGACTTACGGTCCGGACGGTGCCTACCCCGAGGGTCCGAGCTACTGGTCCTACGGAACGAGTTTTCACGTCATTCTCATCGAGGCACTGCGCACCGCGCTCGGCACCAGCGCCGGACTGGAAAAATTTCCCGGTTTCCTACGGACGGGCGATTACAATAACCAGATGGTTGGCCCCACGGGTCAGGACTACAATTATTCCGACTACCACGTCGAAAATCTCAACGAGCCAATCATGCTCTGGTTCGCCCGGGAAAATCGCGACCGCAGCCTCGCACGGGACGAACTCACCGACATCGCACGCGCACTCGAATTTCTCGAAACCGGCACCAACGCCGAGCCCGGCAAACGCGTCGTCATCAGCCGCCACCTGCCACTCGAACTCCTTTGGTGGGACCCCACTCACAACGAAACCGCAGACGCACGCACGCTCCATTGGACCGCGGATGGCGTCCTGCCACTCGCCGTAATGCGTTCCGCTTGGGATGATCCCAAGGCTTCATTTTTGGCGATCAAAGGCGGCAGTCCCAATCACTCCCATGGCCACATGGACGCCGGCAGTTTCATTCTGGAATCCGACGGGGTGCGGTGGGCCATCGATCTCGGCACCGAGAGTTACGCCAACATGCGCAAAGCCAAACTCGACCTCTGGGACTATTCGCAGGCCAGCACACGCTGGACGACATTTCGCGTCGGCCCGGAAGGCCATAACATTTTGCGATTTGACGGCGGCCATCAGAACGTCAATGGCAAGGCCACCATCCGGGCTCTAGCGGGTGAATACGATACGATGGGCAACGTCGTTGATCTCGGTTCACTTTACACCGGCCAGGCCGAAAACGTGAACCGAACCGTGCGCCTCCACCCTGACCGCTCGTTCACGATCGACGACAAATGGACCGCACCAGAACGGCCCATCACTGCATCGTGGCAATGGCTCACTCGAGCCAAAGTCATCACAATCGAAGACGGCCTCCGACTTGAGCAGGATGGCCAATTCCTCACGCTGGAAACCCGTCTGCCACGCGGCGCCACGATTGCCGTCGAGGACGTTTCAAAACCCCGCGCCACCCAGGATTCCGCCAACCCCGGACTTTCCCGCATTGTCATCACGATGCCCACACCTGCGGGTGAGACGGCCCGGCTCACCGTCCGAGCCATTCCCGGCAGCACCCCCGACTGACCCATTCTGTTTCAGGTCCGACGGGTGCGATGCGTGATTTTGTCTGAAGACTTACGCCCAGGGCATGGGCGGGGGTGGGACGAAGGTTGATGAGATTTCCACGGGTTGCCCGGTTTTGATGCCTGTGTGGATGGCTTCGATGAGCTCGACAATGTGGGCGGCTTGTTCGCCGGCGGCGCGGTGCGGGCGCCCTTCGGCGATGGCCTCGGCGAGGTCCTGCACACCGCGCCCAAATTCGATGCCATCGAACGGCGCCCGCACCAGCTCGACGGGTTCATAGTGTTTTCCGAACTCGGCCCGTTCGACCTTCGCGTTGAACATGTAACTGCTCTCGAGATAGACGTTGCCAAGGTCGCCAACGAATTCCATCGAGCTGCCCTGTTTGCCGCCCGCGTTGTAAAAGTTGGTGGTCAGCCGCATCACGGGACCCGACGCAAATTCGACCGCGGCGAGGATGAACTCGGGAGTCGTGACCGTGAACGGTTCACCCGTCTGGGTTTTGCGGTCGGGAAACAGCACCTTGCCGTAAGCGGTTACCTTGACAGCCGGACCAAACAACGCGGTCGCCACGGCGAGCGGGTAAACGCCCACGTCGAACATCACACCCACGTCGTAGAATGGCGCCGGATTCGGGTGCCACGTTTCGATGCGGCCGTGGTTGATTTCCGCGTAGACGAGGCGGATCGGGCCGGTCCCACCGTCGCGCAACGCCTTGGCCGCAGTCTGCTGGGCCTCCCCGAGGAAGGTCGTCGGAGCTGACGAGAGTCGCAGATTTTTCTCCGCCGCGAGGGCGACAAGAGCGTTGGCTTCGCGCGACGTCATCGCGAGCGGCTTTTCGCTGTGGACGTGTTTGCCAGCCTGAAGGCAGGCGGTCACGACCTCGAAGTGTGCGTGGTGGATCGTCAGATTAACCACGCAATCGACGTCGGGGTCCGCGAGCACGGCAGCGAGATCAGCGTAGGCTTTGCCGCCGTGTTTCGCGGCAAAATCCTCGGCGCGTTCGGGAGCCACGTCGGCAAAACCGAGGTTCTCGACGTTCGGGTAGGAGGCAATATTTTCGACGTAACGGGTGGCAACGTTGCCACAACCGACGATGGCGGTGCGAAGGGATTTCATTGGAATTTGGGTAGCGCAACCGTTGCGGTTGCCATGTGGTTGGGCGCAAGCGGAACGCTCGCGTCACGTGGGATTTTCAGGCAAGCCAGGACTTCAGACGGGTGAGACTCTCGCGGCAATCGGCGTCGGGATTAAATTCTTCGGGCTCGTGCTCAACGGCGATCGAGCCGGTGTAATTCGCCGCCTTCAGCGCGGCAACGCAGGCCGGGATGTCGCAGATTCCCTCGCCCAGCATGCAAGTCTCGTGACCCATGTCGATGAGCATAAAGCCGGTCTTCTCCGCACGAGGCGCCTTGATGTCCTTGAGGTGAATGGCCACCAGGTGCGGTGCGAGCGCCGTGATTGCCTCGGCGGGCGGGAAGCCTTGCGTCGCAAACCAGCCGGTGTCGAGCGCCGCTCCGATGGTGCCGTCGCCGCCGTCACCGATGCGAGCAAGCAGCTCCGCGGGTGTTTTTTCGGGGTGATTTTCGAGGCCGAGTTTGAGTCCGTATTCCTTGAGCAGGGCAACCGTTTCGGCCGGATGCGTTTTGAGAACGCCAGCTCCGCCACCGAACGCATAGGCTCCGACCGCCTTCGCCACCTCGCACGAACGGGTAAATTCTTCCAGCGTGTCGCCAAACGCTCCCGCCAGCGCGGAGACAGTCAGCCCATTTTTGGCCAGTTTATCACGGGCGATGACAAAATGTTCGGGCGTGGCCCACGCAGGATTCAGGTGCGCGGTCCAGAGATCGATCGCCCCGAATCCCAGTGCGCTGACTCCGGCGAGCATGGTGTCGAAACGTTCTCCGAACGTCTCGAGCGGGCTGAAATAAGCGTTGGTGGCGGCATCGCCCTGCATCCAACCCTCGTCGAGATGATACCCGACCTCGCGGGCAACGTAGTTGGCGGACATGAAGCTGATCGTATTCATCGGTAGGTTTTCAGGGGCTGGTGGTGGGTGAGGACGGCAGCGCGGTCACGCTGCCGGGGGTGAAAGGCTGGCCGCACGCGTCGGCGCTGGCGATGGCTGCAAAACAAAACTCCAGACTCGTAAGATTGTTCCGGGCGGAGTGGCTGGGTTCCCGCTCGTCTTCGATGGCGCAGAGCAGCTCGGCCATGGTGCCCTGGAATCCCTGCTCGAACCAATTGCCCACCAGCTCCGGCGACGATTCGCCTTCCGCGCGGTGCAGATTCACGGTCTGCGACGTCAGGCTCGGCCCAAAACTCCGCAGCGTGCCAAGCGATCCGGCAATCACCGTGCGGTCCTCCTGGCCATGCAGGACGTGAGCGTTGAAGGCCATCCGCACCTGCGCGTCGCCGTAGTCGGCGATCACCTGGGCGAGCGATGGCGGTCGGAACGTCTGGAATGGGCTGCGTGCGACGGTCGCACACACGCTGAGTGGCCGTCGGCCACCCATAAAAACGGTGGCGATGTCGAACCAATGGATCGCAAAATCCGCCAGGACGAGGTGGTGCAAATCTTCGAACGGCGTTCCTGCGGTCCACGTGTGATCCCATTGCAGGGTGAAATCCACCGACGCGACCTCGCCAACCAACCCCGCCGCAACGGCGTGACGGAGATAGCTGAAATGCGGAGCCCAGCGACCGTTCTGATTCACGGCGAGCCGCAAGCCACGAGCATCCGCGAGGTCCGCGAGTCGGCGTCCCGTGGCAAGGTCAAGCGCGAACGGCTTCTGACTGAGAACGTGTTTGCCCGCGTTCAACGCCGCCTCGATCAAAATGGCCCGTTCGGCTGGATGAGTTGCGATATCGACGACATCGATCTCTGGACACGCCAGCAGGTCCGCGGCGTCCGAAAAAACCCGTGCGGAAGGATAAAATTCGTCGCGTCGTGATTCGGCTTTGGCAATGCGCGGATTGCACAGTGCGACCACGTCGAGCCCGAGCGCGCGGTATGCCCGCAGGTGGTATTCGCTGATTCCTCCGCAGCCGATGAGGCCAATTCCCGGAGCGTAGGTCCGTGGTCTTGGTGGTTCGTAGGGCAATGCCGGCGCAGGCAGGCGCACGGTCTCACCCACCGCACTCAGACCGTAGCCACTGGACGACGATTCACTCACGAAACGAGGGGCACGGTCCGCCCAAGGCGTGCGCTTTTCACCGCGCTATCCACGATTTGCTGGCCGATGCGTGCGATCTTAGGTGAGAGCGGCCCATCCACTTTTTTGCCCTTCTCGAGACAATGCAGCACGTAGGCGACCGGGTTGTGAAACGGATGAGCGAGAGAATCGACCGGCACGTCCTCACCCTCGGGATGCGCGCTGGTCTGGATGCGCACCGTGGGTTCAAAATCGTAACTCGCGATGGTGCCCTTCGTACCGACGAGCACAAAACCACATTTCGGCTGTGGTTGAAGCGTCCATGGGTCGGTGAACGTGCCCCAGCGCGTCTCGAATTTCGACAGTCCGGTCTCGTACCGACAGACGGTGACGCTGTGTTCATCGACTTCGAGGCCCTTCGGTCGATCAACGACGGCGGTCACCTCGAGCGGTTTACGCCCGTCCATGAACCACGTGCCGAGCGTCGTTCCGTAGCCGAGATAATCGAGGAGCGATCCGCCTCCGGCCGCTTCTTTGTAGAACCAGCTTTTCGCCTTCTTCGCGGCAGTGGGCGTCGTCTCGATCTTGTCAGCCGTGTGCCAGAGCGGCCCCCGGTTGCCGTCGTAATAGTGGACTTCGATCACGCGGCCGATCGCCCCTTCGTCAACGAGACGTTTGGCGGTCACGTGGCTCGGGTACCAGCGCAGCGGCCAATTGATGACGAGCTGTTTTTTGGTTTTCGCAACGGCGGCGATCATCGCGTCGGCCTGCGCCAACGTGGCGGCAAAGGGTTTTTCGACCAGAATATGCGTGCCAAAAAGTGCGACGCGCTGGGTCCACTTCGCGTGATCAGCCGTCGCCGGGCACAAAATCACCAGGTCCGGTTTGGTCGTTTCCAGACACTTCCGATGATCCGTAAAAACCCGCCCGGGCGGCAGCGCAAACGTGTCGGTGGCCCACCGCATGCGCGCAGGATCTTCGTCGCAGATGCCCACAATTTCTGCCGCAGGATGATCGTGCACCTGGCGGAGCAAATCGCCCATGTGCATGTGGTCAAAATTGATTCCAGCGACTTTCCAAATCTTCGGCATGACTCAAACGGGGATTGGGGGCGGACCGCGAAGTATGCACCAGTCACTTTTACGTCCAATCATTACGTGACCGCGAAGGGTGAAAACCGGTATGATAACCCATGGCACGACCCCGCAGCGCGCACACCCTTCTCGTGAAGGAAAAATTGATCGCGCGGCTGAGCGATGGATTCCACCCGCCGGGGCGGCGTTTTTTTTCGAATCGCGGGCTGGCGCGGCAATTTGGGGTCAGTTATCAGACGGCACACCGGTTGATCCAAGAGCTGGAAGCGGAGGGCTGGCTGCACCGGCGCGCAGCTTCCGGAACCTACGTCGCCGGCCCGATCGTGGCGCTCACGGGCGTCGAGCTGATTTTTAACGAACGGGCGCGACGGGCGGATAGTTTCGGGGCGCGGCTGCACCACGAGTTGGACCGCACACTGCGCGAAGCCGGTGTCGTGGTGCGGACGACATGGTCCACGGATTTACCAAGCGCGCTGATTCCCGCCGACGTGCTTCCACTGATCTGGGAATGCCCGGACACGGTGGCGACCGTGGCGGCTCAACGGCGATTTGGCGTGGTGCTGAATGACAGCCCGCCGCCCGGCCTCGCGGCCAGTTTTGTCGATAGCGTGGCGACGGATGATTTTTCCGGTGGCGTCGCGGCTGCTGAATTGTTGCGGAAAGCGGGACCGTCCCGGGAGTTGGCGATTCTGGCTGGACCGAAAAGCGATCGCCGGAGTCAGCAGCGGGTGGCGGGATTTCTGTCCCACGCCGCGGAAGCCCACGTCGTTTGGGCGGACAGCTGGTTTCTCGAAGACGCTTCTCCCGCCGCGGAGCGTGTCGCCCGGGGAGAATACGCCGGCGTCTTCTGCGCCAACGACCGGCTCGCCGAAGCCTTTCTTCGCCTGGACTCCCGTGCCGCCGTTGTCGGATTTGACGATGCGCCCGTGGCCGAACGCCTGAACCTCACCACCATCGCGGTGCCGTGGC
>JBGTDR010000143.1:0-9171 GCA_041748215.1 Chthoniobacterales bacterium | reverse complement strand
CCGCGGTGATGGAATGTTGGCCCAGCGCGAGCGAGGTCGTGCTGAACGTGGCGACTCCGGAGCCGTTGAGCGTGCCGGTGCCGAGCGTAGTCGTGCCGTTGAGGAACGTGACCGTGCCCGCAGGCGTGCCGCTGCCAGTGGACACCGTGGCGGTGAAGGTGAGGGCACTGCCGCCAAACACGGGATTCTCGCTGGAGCCGAGGCTGGTCGTGGTGGCAGCCAGCGGGCTGGTCGGCACCGTGACGGCGGCGGGCAGGGCGGTGAAGGTGGTCCCATCCAAGCTGGCTTGCACCGTCTGGCCCGCGCCGGGCACCGAGAGCGCGTTCAAGGTGGCGGTCACCGTGTGGTTCACAAAATTGAAGCTCTGCGTGAAATCTCCACTTCCGGCCGCGCCGGCGATTTTCAGCCGAAAGGTTTCCGGCAGGCTGCGACCCGCGGGGATGCCGGTGACGACAAATTTCACCGTATTCCCGACCACGGTGGGCGTGATCGTGAGGTCGGCTAGATCCTGCGCGCGCACCTTTGCGCCGGGCACGAATTGCGGGAGCCCGGCTTCGAGTGCGCCAATATCCGGCGCGCTGCCGACGAAGCCATCGGAGATGCCGGGGATGACGGTGCCGTTGTTGATTGCCTGGGAGGTGGAGCTAAGGCGGTAACCCAGCGGGGGACTCCCGGGGGTGGTCCAACCGGGAAGGCCGGTGCGGTTCGCGGAATGAGGCGGGGTGGGATTGTTCGGGATGGTCCGGTTGTTAAAGACGTTGTTCCTTATGACCATGTCCGTCAGGTAGAGTCTGCCCTGCGCATCGGTGCTGCTGCTGTTGATGCCCATACCCACGCCGGTAAGGTTATTGGACAAGTCCACTCCTTTGAGGCTGGCCGGGCTGTTAACTGTCTCGGTGAACCCGATCTGCTGGTCCACGGAGTTGTTGTAGAGACGAATTTTCGCATCCTGGTAGTTAACTCTGCCGCTGGAGATGGCCCAGATGGAGATGGCGCTCCCTGGCTGCGTGGTATTCCACACCAGGTTATGATGGATCAGGAAATTCGTGGGACCCGAATCGAGGCGGATACCTGGGGAACCATACCAATCGCGGACCGAATTGGCCGAACCCTGCGCGTCGTGCATCCAATTGTAGGCCCACTCGGAGTTCAAGCCGTCGAAACTGCCGACCGCGTTGAGCGTGCCGCAGTCGGTGGTGAAAAGGGCGCTATTGTAGCCGTGGCAAAAAAGCACCTGGTTCGGGCGGGCACCAGCGGCGATTCCGGTGCCGCTTAGGTTATAGACGGTCACGTTTTCCACCCGAATGTTCGAGGCGGAGCCCTCCATTTTGATGGCGTCGCCGAAACAATCGCTGATCACCGTGTTTTTCACCAGGTGACCGCTTCCGTTGGAAATAAAGAGGGCGTCGTAGGTGGCGCCCCGCACATCGCTATCCAGAATCTGGTGATCCGTGCCCTCGATGAAGATGCCCGCCAGAGAATTGCCCAGTTCCTCCTCCCACGTGTAGGACGGATAGTCCACCTTCAACTCACGAAAAACGCAGTTACTCGTCGTCGTGGCGGTGCGGATACGGGCACCCACGATTTGGACATTTTCAAAATGCAGAAACGAGACGTCGGAGAGATCGAGCGCATATTTGCGCCGCTGCATCTCGATCACGCGACCGGTCGGGGAAACGCTGCCGGGCAGGTGCAAATAGAGCATGTGGCGCGGCCCATCCCGGCCCACGGTGGCGCTCGGGCCCAGGGTATCGAAAAAATATTCGCCTTCGACATCCAGGGCGATGCGGCGGGCCATGAGGAAGAATGGATCGCCGATATCGATGTCTTCGCGGTTACTCGCTTCGCTGTAGGGGTTAACGGTGAAGCGCACCTCGGAGGCCGCGCCAGCCGGGGTATTGCCATCGATGGGAGAAGCGCGCCGATACCATTGCGCGCCAGGCGCAAAAACGATCAGGCCATCTTTCCACGCATCCGCCACAAAGGTTTCCAGCCCTGGGTGCTGATAGGCCCCGGCGTAGATCAGGCTGCCCGGGGCGCCCGTGGCGACGTAGGAGCCGGTGACGGCCGTGGCGGCGTGGATGCGGTTGATTCCCATCGGCGTCGGTGCGTTGGGCCAGCGCGCCTGGGCCATGCCCACGCCATCCACGAAGACCTGGCAGCCCGTGATGCGATCCCGCGAAAAATTCGAATCCGACCCGTAGGCGGAAGTGAGCTGAATCTTGTAGACGCTGCCGGTATCCACCGCCCACGTGCCCGCGCCGCTGGTGCCGGGCGTGATCAAGTTCAGGCCGCTGAGCGTGACCGTCTCGTTGTTGTAGGGTTTGAACGTGATGGGGTCCTGCGCCGTGCCGGAGATGCCGGGGGTGACGGTTTCGCGGTAGGTGCCGCCGCGAATGAAGATGGTGGTGCCGGGGTCGGCGCGGTCGGCGGCGTAGTCGATGGTCCGATACGGATTGCCGAGGGATTGGCCGCGACCGGGGGCGTTGTCGTTGACGCCGTTGGGCGCGACGTAAAGATCGGTGGCGAGGGCGGACGTGGAAAATGCCGTCAGGCAGGTCAACACCCTGAACATGCGGCCGGTGGGGGTAATTCCGCGGTGATCACGTGATTGGACGGGCATGGGATTGGGGGGGTGGGTTGATTTTCTGGGTAACGTCGGATCACCAAACATCGCTCCGGAAAGGGGCGGCGGGCAGGCCGGCGGAGTTGGCGAGGGTGACGACGGGGTAGTTTTTCCAACCGTAGCGGACGGCGACGGGCACGGGCACGGCTGCGGCGCTGGCGATTACGGTCGCACCTTCGATGCGGGCCTCGGCGGGGACGAATTTTTTGTCGGCGCCGGCGAGTTCGAAGCCCCTTAACGCGTCTCCCTTGACGACGAGGCCGTCGGCGATGTCGGTGAACGCCACCTGGGCGGTATTACCCTGAAAAGTCGCGTCGGCGAAAAGCGGGCCGGAGGCGACGACGGTTTTGCCGTAGTGATTTTTGAGGGCGAGGAGCGCGAGACGGAGGCCGACATCCTGTTTGTTGGCGGGATGGACGTTTTTTTCCATGCCGATGTCGATCGTGATGGCCTGGCCCGTGCGGGGAAGGGCGAGCGCGGCGGTCTGAGCTTCGCGGAGTCCGGCCCAATCTTCCCCGGGGCTGCCGATAAAGGCGGACAACTGGACCCAGTAAAATGGCAGATCGGGCTGGGCGAACGAGGTACGCAGATCGGTGATGAAGGCGGGGAATAGTTTTTTGTATTCGGCGGGGCGGGCGGAATTGCTCTCGCCCTGATACCAAAGCACGCCGGCGAGGGCGGCCAGCAGCAACGGATGGATCATGCCGTTGAAGATCGCGGTGGGTTTGTCCTCGTGGGGACGGCCGTCGGGGTTGGCGGGCGCGCGGCGCCAGGGCTTTCGGTAGGGTTTGCCGGCGGCCTTGGCCTCGGCGGCTTTGCGGGCGGATTCGGCCTCGGCGGCTTCGAATTTGGCCTGGAGCGCGGGGTAATTGGCGAGCTGGGTCCGCCAGTTTTTTTCGACGAAGCCGAACTCGCGTTGGGCAAGCACGCCGGGGCTCATCCACGGTTCGATCGCGGTGCCGCCCCAGCTCGCGTTGATGAGGCCCACGGGCACGCCGCCGAGTTTTCGGTGGAGTTCGCGGGCAAAGAAATAACCGACGGCGGTGAACTTCCCGGCGGTCTCGGGCGAGGCGGGGACCCACGTGCCGCCCGCCGTGTTCAGGGGCTCGTTGGAAACCTCGTAGCCGACCTGGAACTGGCGGATGAGCGGAAACCGTGCGGCGGCGATCTCGGCCTCGGCGTTGTCGGCCTTGGCAAGTTTCATCTCCATGTTGGACTGGCCGGAGCAAAGCCAGACCTCGCCGACGAGGATGTCGTTGAGCTCGACGGTGTTCGTGCCGCTCAGCGTTAGGGTGGCGGGTTTGGCGCTGACCTTGAGAGGAGCCAGGGTGACGCGCCAACGGCCCGCGGCGTCGGCGGTAGTGGCGAGGGTCTGACCGGCGAAGGTGACGGTGACCTTCTCGCCCGGGTCGGCGGTGCCCCAGATGGGCACAGGTTTGCCCTGCTGGAGCACGGCGTGGTCCTGGAAGAGCGGGGCAGGAACGACCTTGGCAAAAAGCGCGGCGGCGGGAAAAAGCAGCGCGGCGATCGACGTCGCGAACCAGAGGGATGTTTTCATCGGGGGGGGACTTAGGACTTGGGTGCCACGGGGCCGTTGGAGGCGAGGCCTTTAATCCAGGCCTTGGAATGCACATCGTAGGTCGAATGCGGACCCTTGTGACCCAACGTTGAGAATATCACAAATTCCGTGAGGCCGGCGAGTTGGTTGAACATCGCAAAGATGCCGGACGGGGGGCAGGTCGTGTCGATGAGACCCAGGCCGACAAGCACGGTCACACGCACGCGCGGGGCGAAGTCCACGGCGTTGGCGGGCGCGGCTTCGATGGGGGTAATCACGGTTTTCTCGAACGCCTCGAAGTCGACCGGGCGAGTGATCACGGGGCGAATTTTCTCCAGCGCCACCACGGCAACGGTCCACTCGATGGGCTTGTCGCGAGCGAAACCCCCGTTCGCGTTGACGGCCGTGAGTTGTGGGCTTTGCGCCTGGCAAAGCGTCGAGGCCGCAAGGGCGAGGAGCACGAAGAAACGGAGGGTGGTCATGGGGGGAGGGGGGTCGCAAACGGCTTCGATCACGCGGGCGGATGCCGTTCCCGGGCGGTTGGACGAGGCTTAATCAATGGGAAAAGGCACCGAGGTCGGGGTCTTGGTTATGCGAGCGTTTTTTTCCCGCGAGGTCAATTGGTTGAAGCAGTTCCTGGGTGCCGCGGCTCAGGGCGGGGCTGCCTTTGCGGAGGCGGAAGTCGGCCTGGCGAAGGTCGCGGGCGACCTTGACGAAAAGCGGATCGGCTACGATGTCGTTCGCGCCGGAGACCACCTTTTGGGCAACCGGATAGAGGTTGTGGTCCCAGCGAAGGTTCTGGTTGCGGCTGTTGGAGGTCACCCGGCCGGCGGGGGCGGGCACGATGACGTTGTTGAGGATGACGATGTCGCGGGAATAGTTGGAGAACAGTTCCTCGTAATTAACGATCTGGCCGTTCCAGTAGGTGGTGTTGTTGATGATGTCCACGTATTGGGTGCGGAAGACGTGGATGCCGGAGCCGCCGTTAAACGCGCTGAGGTTGTTGGCGATGAGGGCGCGGCCCTTCCACTCGGGGCGCAGGCTCTTGGGCTTGGGCGCGGGCTTGGTCGGGTCGACTTTGTGGGCGGCCTCGATCTCGGCCTCCTTTTTGGCGGAGGCATCGGCGGCGGCGAGGGCCTCGGGCGTGGGGTTCGCGGGCCCGACGCGGTAAATGTCGGTCACGTCGAGGAGGATGCCGTTTCCGTCGCTCAGCTTGCCGATCACATTCCAGGGGACCATCGTCTTGTTGTCCCAGACTTTGTTGCGCTGAATGATGATGTGATAACCGGGTTTATCGTCATGGGCCCAGTTGGCGTTGGTGGTGATGCCGGAGCCGCCGTAGCGCATAAACCAGCAGTTTTCGAAGACGAGGTTGTCCTCAATGATGATGTAGTCGGCCTCGAGCATGGTGATGCCGCCGCCGGGCATCTTGCTCACCGTGCAATTGCGGACGACGACGTGGTGGGGCTTTTTGTCGGGGGGATTCTGGCGTCCGTCGATGATGATGCCGTTGGTGTTGAAGTAGGGATCGGGTTTGGGATTTTCCGCCTGCTTGAGGGCATCGATGAGACGGATGGAGTCGTTGGCTCCGGTAACGGTCATGCCGTCGATGATGTAGTAGGCGCCGGTGACCTGAATGCCCTGCCAGCCGGTGGGGCGGAGTTCGGGACGGGCGCCGGGCGCGGCTTTGAACGTGATCCACGCATCTGGGCGATTAAATTTGGAGAGCGTGACGAGGGCGCTGCCGCCGGCTTTGGTGTCGCCGGTTTCCTCGTAAATGCCGTCGCCAACGAGCACGGTGTCGCCGGGTTTCGCGAGGTCAGCGGCTTTTTGCAGGGTGCGAAGGGCGGCCGCCGGTGACGAGCCGTCGTTGGCGTCGTTGCCTTTCGGGGAAACGTGGAGGGTGCCCGCGCAAAGCGTAGCGACGGTGAAGGTGACCGAGATGCACCCGGACAGGAGCAGACGAGAGGGTTTCATGAAAAAATGGGAGGGGGCTTAGAAGTGGGAGCGGCGATCGCGGGGGATCAGGTGAGCAGGTGCGGTTTTTCGGCCAGGACTTTCAGGATGAACTCGCCAAAAAGGGTGTTGGCCCAGGCAAACCAGCGGCGACTGAAATTCGTCGGATCGTCCTTGTGAAATGCCTCATGCATAAAGCCGGTGCCGGCGTGCGTGGTTTTGAGAAATTGGATGCTTTGCGCGATCTCGGCGTCGTCGTTGGAAGTCATCGCCCGCATGATGATGCTCATCGGCCAGATTCGATCCCGGCCGGCGTGGGGGCCGGAGATCCCTTCGGCGGCGGTGCCCTGCCGGTAGTAATAGTTCTCGGTCGAGAGCAGGAATTTGCGGGTGTTCTGGTAGAGCGCCTGATCGGCGGGATCGAGGTCGTTCAGATACGGCAGCGAAAGCAGGCTGGGGACGTTGGAATCGTCGATCAGCTCGGCATTGCCCAGGCCATCGACTTCGTAGGCCAGGATTTCGCCAAAGGTTTTTTGCTGCACCGCGGCATGGGCTTTTAGGGCCTGTTGAACTTCATCGGCCAGGGCGGTGCATTCTTTGGCGAACGCGGGGTCTTGATAGAAGGCGTTTACCAGTTCGGCCAGTTCCCGCAGCGACTGAACGGCAAAAAAGTTCGACGGGATCAGGAAGAGGTATTTTGTGCCGTCATCCGAGGGGCGGAACACGGAGCAAATCAGCCCGTTCGGTTTGATGGGATTCCCGTAACCGTCCCCCGCCGCCGTGTCGCCGGCGTATTTGGTGTTGCGGCGAAATCGGTAGGGCCCCTGGCTGGTCTTGCGCTGCTGTTCCTTGAAAGTCTGCACGATGAGCTTCATGGCGGCCAGCCACTCGGCGTCGAAACAAGCCGGATCTCCGCCCGCCTTCCAGTATCCGTGCGCAAGACGAATGACGTAGCACAGCGAGTCGACCTCCCATTTGCGTTCGTGGACGCCGGGTTTCATCACGGTGTCGTCCTTGCGATGAGGCGAAAGCTTTTTTTCGTCGCGGTAAAACGCGTTTGCGTAGGGATCGATCAACACGCAGTAGGCCTGACGATTGATGACCCCCTGAATCATCTTTTCCAACGCGGGGTCCTGTTTCATCAGCGGCAAGTAGGGCCAGACTTGCGCCGCGGAATCGCGCAACCACATCGCGTCGATGTCGCCCGTAATGACGTAGGTGTCCGGTTTGCCCGCCCGTTCGCCGGTCGTAACCGTGGAGTCGAGGGTGTTGGGAAAACAATTCTCAAACAGCCAGGCAATCTCCGGATCTTTGAGCGCTTTCTTCACTTCCAGGATCTTCGCCTCGACGGCCGGACTGGTGAACCGGCGCTGGTTTGCGGGCGGCCGTTGCGAGACAAAATTCCCGCGGGTTTCGGCGGCACCCAGCCGGGAGAGGAAGGCCGCGCCCGTGCAGAGCGCCGCGGTTTTTTTGATGAAGGATCGACGGGGTAACATGGGGGGCGGTGAGTTTTGCGGTCGGGACTATTGCCGCGGGGTGAGGGAGACGAAATAGATGTCGTTGGAGCGCACGGGGAAGGTGCGCTCGAAGCGGCCGTCGGCGCCGACCTTGACCGTTTCGACGCTTTCGGGTTTGCCGGAGGCAAGGGCGTTCAGCTCCGCGAGCTGGGCGGGGGTGAGCTTTTTCGGTTTCCCCATCTCGATGAAGCGGGTGAAGGCGTCGTTTTTCTGGAAGCCGGTGCGGTGCACGGCGAGCTCGTAGGTGCCCGGGGGGAGTTTGGAGAGCGCGAGTTTGGCGGGAGCCTCGGAGAGCGGGGGATGGACGGCGCCGAAGAACTCGTTGTTGCTCTGCTTGAGCGGCTCCTTCATCGGGTAAACCAGGTCGTAGAAGAGCGCCTGCACGCCGCCCTTTTCGTCGCGGGTGACCCAGGATTGTTGGTCGGCGTTGACGAGTTCGGTGTCGCCGAGTTCGTTGAGGTATTTGAAGGCGAAAAAGGAGGGCTTCTTGATGCCGTCGATGGTAATCAGGCCGAAGCCGCCCCAGAATGGCGCGGGGGGCAGACCGTCCTCCTCGAAGATGTCGGTGAAGGTCCAACGGGCGACGGAGGCGACGGCCTTGTTTTTGGCGTCGGAGTGTTCGATGGCGCGCAGCTGGCCGATTTGTTGCGTGGCGTTGAAGTAGGAGTCGTGGACGTGATCGAGTTTCGCGTAGGAGCTGTTCCACTCGGTGACGTGACTGGGCAGCTCGGGGCGCTCGGATTTGGCGATCATCGAGGGGGCCTGCCGGCCGATCGAACCGGCCTGACCGAGGGGATCGGGGCTGATGAAATAGCGTTTGCTCCCGGCGGGATCGAGGCCGCCCTGGAGACCATCGAGGCCGTAGCTATGAAATGTGATGAAGTCGAGCGGCGTGCCGTTCCTGGTGCACTCGGCGATGAACTCGGTGATCCACGATTTCACCCAGCTGAGGGAAGGGCCGCCGACGCGGTAGGCGGGGTCGATTTTTTTCACGGCGCGGGCCGTCTTGTCGTAGAGTTCGAAGTAGGCGGCCTTGCGGTCGGCACCCTTGGGCACGGGGAAGAATGCGTTATTGTCGGGCTCGTTCCAAACCTCGAAGTTCCACTGCGCGATTTCTTCGCGTCCATAACGATCGGTGAGGTGCTGGACGAAGGCGGTGACGAAGTCCTGCCAGCGGTTCCAGTCCTTCGGGCGGCTGACGTGGCCCTTCCACCAAAAGACGGTCTGGCTGGGGTCGGCGGCGAGGGCCTTGGGCATAAAACCCAGCTCGACGAAGGGGCGAATGTTCTGCTTGAGCATCGCGTCGTAGAGGGCGTCGACTTTGGTCCAGTCATAGATGGGCTTGCCGTCGGCGTCCTCGGAGTAAACGCCCATCTCGTCGTGGAAGATCGCGTGGAAGCGCATGGAGCGAAAACCGATTTCGTCCTGCATGGTTTTCATTTGCGCCTGCCAGTCGGCGCGAAGTCCTTCGCCGGCGCGCCCGGCGCCGATGCATTCGCGCCACATCTGGGAGC
>JBGTDR010000142.1:0-34494 GCA_041748215.1 Chthoniobacterales bacterium | reverse complement strand
GGCCTGCCGCACCGCTCCAAGCACGCCGACGAATGCCGCCGCCGCACTCACGGCAAACGCAATCGTGATCGCCTGCCAGTCGGCGTGAAACGTGAGCGACGGGAATTGAAAAAACTTCTGGTAAAGCTGCACGACCGACGTCCCGAGCCACATGCCGGCGACGGCTCCGACGGAGATTCCGATCAGCACGATCGCCAACGCAAATTTGAGGTAATGCACGCCGACGTCACGCGACGAATAACCAAACGCCTTGAGCTGGGCGATCTGCTCGCGTTGCAGCCGGATCACTCGCGTGAGCACAGCACTCGTCATGAAGGTCGCGATGCTCAGAAACACGATGGGAAACGCGACCGATAGCCCCTGGAGCACGGCAATTTCGTCGTCGAGCTGTTTGGCCGAAGCGTGGTCGCCGCGATCGTACGCGATGAGTCCGCCGTACGGTTCAAGCATGCGGTCCAGATCCGCGAGCACCGGCGCGATTTCCTGCCCGGGCGCGACGTCGACGATGACGTTATTGAACGCCCCGTCGAGATCGTAGGCCGTCGCGAGATCCCGCTCGTTCATCCAGAAAACGCCGAACCGTTTGTTGTCGGGCAGCGTCTCGCCGGGACGCGCTTCGAAAACGTATTCCGGCGACAACACGATTCCCGTGATCGCAAACCGCTCGCGCGCGCCGCGGAGCAACACGTCGATGCTATCGCCCGGTTCGAATCCGTGCGCCTTCGCAAAGGCTTCCCCGACGACGACTTCGTTGGCTTTGCCCACTTCGGGAAATCGCCCCGCGCGCAAGACAAGCCGATTGAGCTGCGCCGGCCGGTCGTCGGGCAACGAAAGGATCGTGCCGTCAGCCGGCTCGGCGAGACCCGGCAAATCCAGCCGCACCGCACCAACCACACGCGTCTCCACGCCCGCCACACCCGGGATTTCCGCGATGCGCGATCGCAACGAATTCGGCGCACGCTTGAGGTCGGCAAACACGTCGGCGAACCGGTAATTTTCGTAATAGGCCGCCCGCGTGCTCTCGAGTGAAAGGATCAGGCTGCGCGCCATGATCATCATGGCCAGACCGCACGCCATCACGAGTCCAACGGCCACCATCTGGCCTTTCATCTTGCCGATGTCGCGCAGCAATTTGAGGTCGAGCGGGTGCATGGCGGACCTACCAGGCCAGCGTGCGGACCGCGCGGCGAGTGGCGTTTTTTTCGATGTGGGAAATCTTTCCGTCGGAGAGGTGAATGATCCGGTCCGCCATTTCGGAAAGCACCGCGTTGTGCGTGATGATCACGGTCAGCGTGCCGAGCTCGCGGTTCACGCGTTCGACGGCCTCCAGCACGGTGATGCCGGTTTTGACGTCCAGCGCACCGGTCGGCTCGTCGCACAGCAGGACTTCGGGTTGTTTGGCGATGGCCCGCGCGATGGCGACCCGCTGCTGCTGACCTCCCGACATTTGCGACGGAAAGTGGTCCATGCGGTCCGTCAATTCCACGAGCGCCAGCGCATCTTCCGGCGTCATCGGATCCCGCGCGATCTCGGTGATCAGCGCCACATTTTCCCGCGCGGTCAGGCTCGGAATCAAATTGTAAAATTGAAACACGAACCCGACGGAGTCTCGCCGGAACATCGTGAGCTGATTCTCATCCGCCTGCGTCAGGTCCTGCCCGCGATACTCCAGCGTGCCATCCGTCGGCACGTCCAGGCCGCCAAGATTGTTGAGCAACGTCGATTTTCCGCTGCCCGACGCGCCCAGCAGCACGATCAATTCCCCCGCGTAAAGATCCAGATCCACCCCATCGAGCGCCCGCACCTCAACCTCCCCGCTGGTGTAAACTTTCGTCAGCCCCCGCCCGCGAAAAAGCAATTCGCCGCCCGCCGCGCCCGGCTCGGTCTCGCTGCTGCTGGTCGGCACCTCTTCCATCGTCCAGCCGCCACTATCGGGATGGCACGTTGCTTGTAAAGCCGCCCGCCGCACGGGACGCACTCCGCATTCCCGCTATTTCGTAAAGATCACGATGCGGTTGCTGTTGGTTCCTTTTGTGTTGTTGTCGACGCCCCAGCAATTCGCGGTCTTCGTAAAATCCTGCACGTTGATCATGATGCAGACCGGCGTGAGCCCTGCGGCGACACCCGCTTCGACGACCTGATTTTCCAATAGGACCGCGCCCTTTTTGACTTCGCCGACTTCGAATGCGATGACGCCGCCCGGAGCGAGCACGCGGCCGAGTTCGCGGAAGGTGGCGGTCATCCGGGCAATCCAGACATCGAGCGACCGGGCCTGCCAAAGACCGGCGCCAGGCTCCTCCACTTCGACGAACCAATTGCGCAGCCAGTTATCCTGCGCGTAATCAACCGTATCGACAAAGGGCGGAGACGTGACGACAAGCCGCACCGAACCGCTCGCAATCTCCGGCGTGTCGTCTGCCGAGTGCGAAACCAAAACCGCGTCGCCCCGGTCGTATCCGCGCGGCAGCGGATCGCGCAACAGGCTTTGACTCTTTTTTTCGATGATCGCTTTTGTATCGCGATAAGCCGGGACCTGGTTGCGTTTCGCGTTGATTTTGCGCTGCGCAACGACCGATGTCGCCTGGTTTGGAGGCAGCGTGTAAACGGAAAAAAATCCCGTCGAGTGCCCGGTGAGCCGGTTGCTGGCAATCATCTGGATCCACGCGTCCACGCGATCAAACGTTCCAGCCTCCCGCCGCGCGCGGAAGTACGCCCGCCACGCACCGATTTCGCGCAGCGTGTCGCGGTGAAAAAAAACGAGGAGATCGTCATCGGCGATGTCTTCACCCTCGAGCGGGACCGCGGCAAGTCGTGCGGAAATCTCCTTCGTTTCCGGCACGTCGAGCCGCGGCCCGGCGAGCACGCGACTGAGCGGGCTGATGTCGTTGCCGAGCGCCTGGCATCCGCGGAGCTGGGCTTCGATGAGGGTCGTGCCGCGCCCCATGAACGGATCGTAAACGCAGTCACCGGGTTGGCAAAACCGCTCGATAAAAAAAGCGGGGAGCTGCGGTTTGTAGCAGGCGCGGTAAGAGACCTCGTGCAGCGAATGCCCGTCGCGTTGTTTCGCCGTCCAGTATTCGTTCACGTAAACCGGGAGCGTCCCGGTCGGCAAATCACGCGACTCGACGCGAGTGAATTGGTTGAAGCCAAAAAAGCCGCGCAGCTCGAGATGGAGGTCGGTGGCCGATAGCATCAGGCAGCGCCGTCAGCCAGCAACGGTGCGGGATCGAGAGCGGACTGCTCCGGCTGGAGCTCGAACAAAATCGGGACCGGTGTGAGGGTTTCGAGCACGGCACGATTCGTTTGCGCAGCGACGTCGGCAGCCGCCACGCGATGATTCAGCACGATGCCGCGACACGTGAGCCCACGCCGCTGGATGCTCTCGAGCGTGAGCAACGTGTGATTGAGCGCCCCAAGTTTGTTGTCCACTACGAGCAGGACCGGCAGCCCCATTTCCACCGCGAGATCCGCGACGAGGTAATCGGCGCGGATCGGCACGAGCCAGCCCCCCGCGCCTTCGACAATGACAGTTCCAAAACGAGCCTGCAGCGACCGCCAGCTCGTCAGCACGAACTCGGTATCGATGATTCGCTTTTCAATCACCGACGCCGTAAACGGCGCAGCCGCCGGACGCAGCCAGACGGGATTGATTTCCTCCGCCGTCACCACCCTATCCGACGCCGCGACCAGCGCGTCCGTGTCGTCGTTGGTTTCACCGCAGGCGAGCGGCTTCATACCGACGGCATCGACTCCCGCCGCCCGCATCGCGCGAATGAGAAGCGCACAAAACGTCGTTTTGCCCACGCCGGTGTCCGTGCCGGTGACAAAATAGCCGCTCACGATTTGCGTTCGCTGTCCAACGGCGGCGCTGGCTGGCTCGTGACTTCGAGGAAAACCTTTTCGAGCGACCGCTGCGGTTTGCGCGTTTCGATCAACGTCGCGCCGGACTCGCGAACGAGTGCCTCGATTTTTGCGCTCAGTTCGGGCGTGGCGTGTTCGACCACGAATTGCGTCTGGTCATCGACCGCGACGAGTTCATCGAGCACGCCTTCGCGAACGAGGCGGCCGCGCGCCATGATGCCCACGCGGTCGCAAACTTCCTGCACCTGCTCGAGCAGGTGCGACGTCACCAGCACGGTCATTCCCCGGCGTTTCAGATCGAGAATGATGTCCCGAATCTGCCGCGAGCCCGCCGGATCGACGCCGGCCGTTGGTTCGTCGAGGATGACGAGTCGGGGATCCTGAATGATGGCCTGCGCCAGCCCGATGCGCTGCAGCATGCCTTTGGAATATCCGCCCACGCGCCGGTGCCTCGCGTCATCGAGGCCGACGAGTGTCAGCAATTCATCGACCCGCGCGGTGAGCGTCTTCCCGCTCATGCCGCACAATTTTCCGTAAAATCGCAGCGTTTCGCCGGCCGTCAGAAATTTGTAAAAATACGGATTCTCCGGCAGAAATCCGACCTCGGCCCGCGCGGCGAACGCCCCGCTCTCATGACCGAAGACCTGCGCCGATCCGGACGTCGGACGCACCAGGCCGAGCAGCATTTTGAGGGTCGTGCTTTTGCCCGAGCCATTGGGACCCAGCAGACCAAAGACCTCACCCTCAGCGACCTCGAGCGACAAATCCCGAACCGCAACCAGCCGCTCCCGCCGCAGCGGGATCGGATACACCTTCGTAAGTTTTTGAATCGAAACGGCGCTTGGCATGGCGTTACCCGGCAATATGAAATCCCCGCTGGCCTTTCACCGGTGGGATTTCCCGAATGTGCTCGCGCTGAATGTTGCCCGCAAGCGCACTTTCCCGGATGGCCGCGAGGAATTCCTCCACTTCATCCGCGTCGCCGCTTGCCGTCAGCTCGACCGTGCCGTCTGCGAGGTTGGTTACCGTGCCGGTCACGTCGAACCCCTTGGCGAGCGACTTGACCGTCCAGCGAAATCCGACGCCCTGCACGCGGCCTTCGTAGATGACGTGACGCGCGGAGTTCATTTTCGAATCTGGCCCGTACCGCGGATCAGGTAACGATACGTCGTGAGCTCCTCGAGACCCATCGGACCGCGCGCATGAAGTTTGTCCGTGCTGATGCCGATCTCAGCGCCGAATCCAAATTCCCCGCCGTCCGTGAACCGCGTGGATGCGTTCCAATAAATCGTCGCCGAGTCCACCGTATTCAAAAACCGCTCGGCGGTCTCCGCGTCCTCCGTGACGATGGCGTCACTGTGGTGCGAGCCATGTTCGTCGATGTGTGCCATCGCTGCGTCGACGTCGTCAACCACCCGCACCGCGAGAATGAGGTCGAGGTATTCCGTCGTCCAATTTTCCGCTTCACCCAGCAAAGGATATTCGAGTTTCGAGAGCAGCCCGAATGCCTCCGCGTCAGCCCGGAGTTCCACCCGAGCGGCCGTTAGAGCGGGAACCGCCTGCGCAAGAAAATCCGCCGCGACGGCGCGGTGAAGCAGCAGGGTCTCCAGAGAGTTACAGACGCCGGGACGCTGGGTTTTGGCGTTGAGCACGATCGACTCCGCCATCGCGAGGTCGGCGTGCTCGTCCACAAAAACGTGGCAGACGCCGTGGAAGTGTTTGATCACCGGCATGCGCGCGCTGGCAACGACGGCTTCAATGAGGGCGTGCCCGCCGCGGGGCACGATGAGGTCGATGAATTCATCCATCCGAGCCATCAACCGCACGGCGTCGCGATCCGTCACCGGCACGAGTTGCACCGCTCCGTCGGGCAATCCCGCCCGCGCCCCGCCGGCCTGCAAGGCGTCAGCGATCGCGGTGTTCGATCGAATGCTCTCGGACCCTCCGCGCAAAATCACGGCGTTCCCCGTTTTGACGCAGAGCACCGCGGCGTCACTGGTTACGTTCGGGCGGGATTCGTAAATGATTCCGATCACACCGATGGGTTTGCGCACCTTGCTGATCCGGATGCCGTTCGGCCGCGTCCACTCGGAAATCACCGAATCCACCGGGTCGGGCAATCCCGCAACGTGGCGAATTCCGTCCGCGATGGCAGCGATCCGGTCCGGAGTCAGCCGCAACCGGTCCACGGCGGCGGCATTCAACCCGTGCGCCTCGGCCCCGGAAACGTCGGCGGCATTGGCAGCAAGAATGTTCTCCGTGCAGACCACCAGCTCGTCCGCCATCGCACGAAGAATCGTATTTTTTTGATCCGCGCAAAGCAGCGACAACGCCCGCGAAGCCACGCGGGCACGGCGGCCCAGCGATAAAATGAGGTCCGGTAGGTCCAACGACATGGGACCGCGAAAACTACCCGCCCCACCCGCCCGCATCAAGCGGTCTCCAGCGATACCGCGGTGGCGGCAGCTGGACGCCGCAATTCGTTCCTGGCTTGAGTCGTCTCAGAACGGCACCGGCGAAAACTCGAGGCCGAGGGCGTCGGCTACGGGTTGGAACGTGACTTTGCCGTCCATGACGTTGATGCCGCCGTGGAGGCCGGGTTGTTTTTTGCAGGCTTCTTCGAGACCAAGGTCGGCGAGCGACTCGATGTAACGATAGGTAACATTGGTCAGCGCCTGGGTCGCGGTGCGGGCATAGGCGCCCGGCATGTTGGCGACGCAATAATGCATCACGCCCTCTTCGACGAACGTCGGGTCGTGGTGGGTTGTTGGTCGCGACGTCTCGACGCATCCGCCCTGATCGATGGCGATATCCACCAGCACGGTGCCGGGTTTCATCATGCGCAGCATTTCGCGATTGATCAGTTTGGGAGCTTTGGCTCCGGGCACGAGCACCGCACCGACGAGCAGGTCGACCGTGGGCAGCAGCTCGATCAGGCTGGCTTCGCTGGAATAAAGCGTGTGGGCGCTGTGCATCGTGATGTCGAGAAACCGCATGCGCTCGAGATCGACTTCGAGAATGGTCACGTCGGCCCCGAGTCCCGTCGCCATGCGGGCGGCATTCACGCCGGCCGTCCCCCCACCAATCACGACAACCCGGCCGGGTAGAACGCCGGGCACACCACCGAGGAGCACACCTTTGCCGCCGTTGTGTTTGGCGAGGTAATATCCGCCGGCGATGATCGACATGCGCCCGGCGATTTCGCTCATCGGCTCGAGCAGCGGCAGACGGCGGTTCACCTCGACGGTTTCGTAGGCGATGCACGTGGCCCCGCTCGCCATGAGGGCCTCGGTCAAAGTCCGGTTCGCAGCGAGGTGCAGGTAGGTGAAGAGCAATTGACCCGGACGCAGCAATCCATACTCGGCAGCGAGCGGTTCCTTGACCTTCACGATCATGTCCGCCTGCGCAAAAACCGCAGCGTGTTCCGCCACCAGCTCAGCCCCGGCGCGCACGTAATCATCATCCGGGTATCCGCAACCCGCACCCGCCTGGGTCTCGACCAGCACGCGGTGGCCGCGTTTGGTGAGTTGATAGGCCGCTGCTGGCAGCAACGCGACCCGGTTTTCCTGCTCCTTGATCTCCTTCGGAACGCCGATAACCATGACGCAACTATCGGCCTTCGGGGTCCTAACGGAAGCACATTCTCCGGTGATCCACGCCCTCCGCTCCCACCGTCGATTCTGCCGAACAACGCGCCGGGATTTTGTGACCGGCCGCATCGGGTGACCGCGAGCGCGGTCGTTGGACAGCGCGGTGGATTTATGGCAGCATCACCGCACCATCTGATGATTGCCCGCCTGCTGACGTCCGCCACATTCGGCATCTTCCTCATTACTTCACCCGTGGTGGCGCAGGATGATCTCACCGAGAGTTCCGAAGAATACATGCGCGAGGAACTTGGTGTGAACGAGGTGACCGCGCCGGAGATTCAGAAATTGCTGCTCGATCTCGACAGTTTTCAACCACTGCCGATGGAGCTGATCGAAGCCAATGACCGCATGGCGACGTTTCCGAATCGATTCCAGACCGCGCTGCATTTCGGCAGTCTCGTGGCGGATGGATTTGTGATCGTGATCGCTGAACGCGGCAACGACATCCAGGACATTGGTCGCGCGCTGATCCGGCAGTCCCGCAGCCTGGGCGTGGGCGACAGCCTGCTGAACCGCGCCAAAAGCCTGACCGACCTCGGTGCGGCGGGCGACTGGCTACGATTGCGCGAGGAGCTCATTCGCACGCAGGAGGAAATCGAGACGTCGATGATGCAGCTCCGCGACGAGGAAATGGCTCACATGATCAGCTTCGGAGGGTGGTTGCGGGGATTTCAGCTGGCCGCGAACGCCACGGCGGAAAATTACACGCCCACCCGGGCCGCGGGCCTCAAGCGGCTCGAGGTGATGGATTATTTTATCGACCGGCTCGACACGCTGAACCCGCGACTGAAAAAGACGGAGCTGGTCACGTTGCTGCTCTCGCGCATGAAAACCTTGCGTGCTCTCACCGCCGACGCGGGCGACCGTCCGCCCTCGGAATCGGAAGTCAAACAGATGCGCGACCTTGCGAACGAGATGGAGACTGCCGCAATGTCCAAGGTCGATGACGAAGGCAACATCCTCAACACGGCAAACTAGGAAATCCGCAGCGAAAACCGGCGACAACCCGCAGCATCCTGCGGTGCGTGAATTCCACCGCATCGCCAACGCGTACCTCGCCGAAACGTTCGAGCGATTTCCCGAAGCGGCGAGCAGCGTCGGCTACGCAAAATTCAACGCGCGGCTGAGTCGCAATTCCGCCGCGGATCATCTTGATCAAAATGCCCTCGTGCGTCGCACGCTGGCCGCCGTCGAGGCCCTGCCCGAAGCCGTTTTCCGCGGCGACGACTTTCTCGACCGCCGCGGGCTGCTCGCATATTTGCGCACGGGCCAGATCTTCGACGACCAGCTAACCCGCTGGCGCACGAATCCGCAGCGCCACATCGACATGGCGATCCACGCCATCTTCGATCTTGTCGTCCGGCACGCCAACCGGCTAGCACCCGTGGCTCCAGCGATCCTCGCCCGCCTCGAACAGCTGCCGGATTACCTTGCGGCCGGTGCAGCGTGCGTGCGCGAACCCGTGCCGCTCTGGACGCGGCTCGCCGTCAAATCGTGTGAAGGTGGCATCGAATTCCTCGACGGCCTCGCTCCCGAACTGGCCGCAGCTTCCGCTGATCCCGACCGCACCGGCGCCGTCGTCGATCGTGCGAAAAAAGCAATGGCCGATTATTCCCGGGCGATTGCGCGGAAAAAGCCGGGTGATCGCGGCGCGTTTGCCGTGGGCCGCACGACGTTCGAAACGCTGCTGCGCGAGCGCCTCGGAATCGATCTCACCGTGCCTGAAATCGAAGCCAATGGCTGGACCCTCGTTCGCGAACTCGAAGCAGAGCTCCAAAGCGAGGCGCGGCGGGCGGGATTTCCCAACGCGCGGGCGGCCATCGACCAGGCTGCGGCCGCCTGGACACCGGACCGTCCACTGCTCGACGCCTATCGCGAAACAACGGCGGCCGTGAAAGAGCGCCTGATTGCACTCGATCTCGTTTCGATGCCCGCGGGAGAGACACTCGCTGTCCTTCCCGTTCCGGCGTTTCTCCGGCACCAGTTTCCGACCGCCGCTTACAACCAGCCGCCCGCGTTCTCCCGCAAACAGGAAGGCATATTTTGGGTCAACGATCTGAGTTTGCTGCAGACGGATCCGGAAAAAAAACGGGCGGAAATTCGCCAGCATTACGGACTCGAGCTCACCGCCGCCCACGAGGCGTATCCCGGCCACCACCTCCAGTTCGCCATCCAGAATCAACACCCGAGCAAACTCCGCCGCCTCTTCGCCCACGCGATTTTTTACGAAGGCTGGACGCTCTGGTGTGAAAAAATGTGCGTCGAACAGGGCCTCGTCGATCTGCCGCACGTCCGCATCATCCAGCTCCACGACGCGCTCTGGCGCGCCTACCGCATCATCATAGATTGTGGTCTGCATTGCGGCACACTCAGCTACGACGGTGCGTGCAAACTTTTGATGAAAGGCGTCGGATTCACCCGCACCCGGGCCGAAGGCGACCTGAATTGGTACACGTCCTCCCCGACCGTCCCGATGAGTTACCTGCTCGGCCGCCTGGAAGTGGAACGCCTGCACCGCCACTTCGTCGAAGGCGAAGGCTGGACGCTCAAACAATTCAACGACTGGATGCTCAGCCACGGTGCCATCCCGTGGCGCTGGATCATGGACGCCCGCGTTCGCGGTTGAGGCAATGCTGCACCGGCTGCAACGACATCCCATCGCCGTCCGGGCATTCTTTGACTTCACTCTGGCACTAACGTTTGCCGTGCCGGCGGAAGCTCTTGGCAGACTTTTGATCCCGGGTGTCGCGCTGGACGAGTATGAAGGCTCGGGATTCCTCGCGATCGCGATGGTTCAGACCCGGCAAATGCGACCGGAACCTCTACCCAAATCGCTCGGCGGCAGTTTTTTTCTCGCCGGATACCGCCTGTTGGTCCGCTACCGGACTTCGGAGGGACAGCGCCTGCGCGGGTTGCAGGTGATCCGGTCGGACACCAATCGCCGCGCGATGACGGTGCTCGGGAATCTTTTCACCCACTACCATTATTCGTTCGCAGAAGTTCAATCACTTCACGTTCCGGAGCGGCTGGAAGTGAATGTGACGACCCCGGGCGGTATGGCAGATCTCACGGTGACCGCCCACTTGCGAGAGAGCGATGGTGCGCTTCCGGCAGGCTCGCCCTTTCCCGACGCTCGGACTGCTCGCCGGTTCGCCGGGCCAATGCCATTCACTTTTTCTTACGAACGCGAAACCCGTTCGATTGTTCGCATCGAAGGGCAACGGCAGGAATGGCATCCGCGACTTGTGGAAGTGGAGCTGACGCGAGCGTCCTTTTTGGAATCGGTCGGCCTCGCTGACAGCGCGAAGCTGGCAAGCGCGTTTTACGTCGCCAATGTACCGTACCGCTGGGACCGCGGAATCGTTGAGCCGCTGCGATTTGGAAACCGATCAACCCAATGATACGAGGCCCTTTCACAGGCGTCGCTAATATCGTGCGCTTCAACTGGCCCATGTATGCGGGAGCTGTAGCCGTAATCGGCACAGGTCTTGTGATTACGAGACTGGCGGCGCTGCCACGCCTGTTGGCTCGAATGATTATGACCGGTCTGTTCGGCGCAGCTTTCACGATCTTCAGCTCGCTGGTGGTTTCTTTTTGGATCTATGACCGCTCGCCGCTCTACGGATGGAAATGGCTGGGGAAGTTCGTTTCTCGACCGCCGCGACGGATCGTGAATGTCCATGCGGGATTTGACGAATCGACCGCCGCACTGCGGAGGCTTTACCCGGAAGCTGAGATGGCCGTGCTCGATTTTTACGATCCGGTGAAGAACCCGGAAGCATCCATCGCCCGCGCTCGTGCCGCCAGTGAACCCGACCCGGCAACCATCCGGATCGCGGTGGACCATTGGCCTCTACCCGACGCATCGGCCGATCTCGTCGTACTTTTCCTTGTTGCACACGAGGTGCGCGACAGGACTGACCGCGCGGCGATGTTCAAGGAAATCCGGCGCATTTGCGCGCTGGACGCTCGGGTTGTGCTGGTCGAGCACCTGCGTGACATGGCAAATTTTGCAGCCTTTGGGCCGGGATTTCTGCACTTTCTGAGCTACGACGACTGGCGCGAGGCCGCCCGGAATGGATTTCAGCTCGCGGCAGAAGAAAAGGTGACCCCGTTTGTCCACCTGTTCTGCTTTACGCCGCGATGATTGGGCTCGAACTGGCGCTGCGGTTGGCTGGCTGCAGCTTGATTGGACTCGCCGCAATGCACCTCTGGTTTCCGAAACATTTTCGCTGGGTCGAAGAGTTCAGCCGGGTGTCCTTGTTGAACCGCCAGATCTTTTACGTTCACTGTTTTTTTCTCTGCCTGGTGCTCGTTGCCATGGGCGCATTGTGCGCCCTGGCACCCGAGGCGCTGCTCACACCAACGCCACTCGGGCGCTTGGTCTCCTCCGGTTTGGTCATCTTCTGGCTCCTCCGCCTCGTGGTCCAATGGTTCGTTTTTGATCACCGGCTTTGGCGAGGGAAGCCATTTGAGACGGCGATGCACATCGGAGCGACGATCTTGTGGTCAAACTACGTGATCATTTTCACACTCGTTTTGCGGAGGCAGTGGTGATGCCCGGCTTCCTTTTCGCCGTTCGATGCGTGATGGCACTGGTCTGGTTCTACAACGGATTATGGCTGAAAATTTGGGCTCGCGATGTTCATCACCTCGCGATTGTCACGTCAGCTACCGCAAACACCGGAATAGAACCTGGGTTTGCAATGATCTTTATCGGCGGCGGCGAGACGCTCCTCGCGCTCGGGTTGCTGTCGGGGCTTTGGCCGCGCTTCGTGAATGCCTTTCAAATCTGTCTCCTGCTTTCCATGAACATCGCTGGAATCATTCTCGGTGGCGGAGCGATCGAACGTCCGGTCGGGTTGTTAATTGCCAATCTTCCACTCATGCTGTGCGCAGCATTGGTAATGATCTTCGGACCGGGACGGTGGACCATTCCACATCGCCATGGCGCTTGACCCGGCATATTGGCGACATGGACCCCTCAGGTTTGGCCAGGTGCGCGAGGATGCCAACACTGAGCGCGCATTGGCGATAGAGCACGGAGCTGTTCGCCGGGCGGTCGTCATCGCTTCGGCCGGTGACACGGCACTATCCTTGGTGGACGTCGTGGCAGAACGCCTTTTTGCCGTCGACATCAATGCAGCTCAAATCGCGCTGACACGTCTGAAATGGACCGCCGTCCGCCAGCTCGAACTCGCTTCGCTACGAAATTTGCTCTTCGGTCCCGCGGCTGAAGCCCAAGCTGCGCTCCGATTGGTCCTAACCGACGAAAGCTATCCACTGCGACCGCGAATCCCAAACGGGCTGCAAAATTCCGGACGCGTGGATGCTGTGCTTGCGACGCTACGCAGGGCGTTGTTTCTCACGGTGCATCCCCGGACATTCGTACGCGATTTCCTTGGCCAAAACTCACCTGCCAGGCAAGCCGAGCGCTTTGATCGTGAGTGGAATACGCCGATCTGGCAGCTGGCCACGGCAATTGCCTTCAATCCGCTGGTGCTCCAGATCGGTTGGGGAAAAGCGGTCAGGAAAAATTTGCCTGGTTCATTCGCCAACATCCTCCGCGAGCGCATTCGACGTTCTCTCACGCGCACCCCGTGCGCAACCAATGGTTACCTTTGGCAGGCTTTCCTTGGCGAAATGCCAGATGGAATTGATAAAGCCCTCCCGGTTTACACGCATTCCTCGGTGGCATCCAGATTGAGCAAACTCGACGCCGATCGGATGGAAACCCGGTGTTGTGATGTCGTGCAGTGGCTTACCGCCCAACCCGCTGCCCAACTCGACTTCTTTGCCATGTCGAACATCCTGGAATTGACTGGAGCCAAGCGGGTGGCAGACCTCATTCGAGAGGTCGAGCGCTGTGCCGCTACGGGTTCCATCGTTTGTTTTCGTGGAATCCTGCCGCTGACGAACCCACCGTTCCCCGAGCAATACGGACGGCTCGCTTTCGACCCGGAGCTCACCAGAAAGGTGGAAGAAATCGACCAGAGCGTGATTTGCAATTTTTTCCGGATTTACCGGTGTCAGTAAACCCATCCCGTCATGGACGCCCGCGCTCGGGGTTGAGGGGGTTGAGACTCTCACAATTCCTACGTGATCCGCGGCGGTGACCGGGCACCGCTTGTCAATCCACGTGATCCCGTTTACTTCACTGCCATGGCTTCATATGATCTGATTGTAATCGGTGCCGGCCCTGCGGGGTATGTCGGCGCCATCCGCGCTGCGCAGCTCGGGAAAAAAGTCGCGTGCGTGGAACTCGAGCGCGGCGGCGGCACCTGTAACAACTGGGGCTGCATCCCAACCAAGGCGCTGCTCAAAAATGCGGAGATGTATCATGAGATGACACATCGGGCCGCCGAGTTCGGTTTCAAGATTGCGGGCCTCGAGTACGATTGGACCAAGATCATCAAACGCTCACGGGATGTCTCGGACAAGGGCGCCGCCGGCGTGGATTACCTCTTCAAGAAGAACAAAATCGATTCGATCCGCGGTGTCGCGACGCTCGACAAGGCGGGCGAGGTGAAAGTGAAACTTGCCGATGGCAAGGAGGAGATTCACACCGCGAAAAACATCCTGGTGGCCACCGGCTGCGTTTCCCGGCCGATGCCCGGATTCCCGTTCAACGGGAAGACCGTGATTGGATCGAAAGAAGCGCTCGCGCTCGAGAAGCAGCCGAAATCCATCGTTATCATCGGCGCCGGCGCGATCGGCATCGAGTTTGCCTACTTTTTTAATTCGTTTGGCACGAAAGTGACGGTGGTCGAGATGATGCCAAACATCCTGCCCGTGGAAGATACCGAGGTGTCCCAGTCGCTGGAAAAGATTCTCACCAAGCAGGGGCTCACGATTCTCACGAATCACAAAACGACCAAAACCGAGGCGACGGACAAGGGCGTCAAGATCACGGTCGCCGACCCCAAGGGCGGGGAAAAAACCATCGAGGCCGAAATGGCGCTCGTGGCCATCGGGGTGCAGCCAGTATTGCCCGGCGGGGCTCTCAAATTGGGTCTCACCGACCGCGGATACATTCAGATCAACGATAACTACGAGACTACGGTAAAGGGTGTTTACGCCGCGGGCGACATCATCGGACCACCGTGGCTCGCCCACGTCGCCAGCTATGAAGCTGTGCAAACCGTCGAGGGAATGTTCGTTCCGGGCCACAAGCCGAAGAAGGTGACGATCTACCCGGGCTGCACGTATTGCCATCCGCAGGTCGCCAGCATCGGCATCACCGAACGCGCCGCGAAGGAGCAGGGGATCAAATACAAAATCGGCAAGTTTGCTTTCATGGCCAGCGGCAAGGCGCGGGCGATTGGCGAGCTCGATGGTTTTGTGAAGCTGATCGTGGGTGAAAAATACGGAGAAATTCTGGGCGCGCACATCCTGTGTGCGGACGCGACCGAGATGCTTGGCGAGCTCGGGCTCGCGATGAATCTCGAGGTCACGTACGAGGAACTCGTCGACACCATCCACGCGCACCCGACGCTCACCGAGGCTTTCCACGAAGCCGCGCACGCCTCGCAGGGCCACGCGATCCACTCGTGATGGCCCGTCGCGCGGCGAATCGATCAAATTCTCCCGGAGTGTTTCCGGGAAACGATGGGCTCTTCGCTGCGCCAATACTTTTTCGATAGTCCGGACGCTCCCGCGCCGCGGGCGGTCCGGCTGATCACCGTCCTCGTGATGGCTGGTTTGCTGGCCGCCTTCTGCTGGAGCGTGCTCGCTTCGGCGACGTCGAATTGGGACGCCGTCTGGGCGTATCGCGCGGTCTTTTGGAAAGGCTGGCTGCTGACGATCGGAATCTCAGCCCTCGCGCTCGTGACGAGCGTGATCCTGGCCGTCGCGGTTGCCCTCGCCCGGCGGTCCACGTTTCTTGCCCTGCGTTCCGTCGCACAGATTTACATCGAGATTTTTCGGGGATCCCCGCTGCTCGTGTTGATCCTTTTCGGATATTACGGGGTGGCCAATGCCATCGGTGCCGACAACCGGCTTCTCGCCGGCACGCTCATTCTTTCGATCTTCAGTTCGGCCTACATCGCCGAAATGATTCGTGCCGGGATCGAAAGCGTCGGCAAAACCCAGCTCGAATCGGCCCGCGCCATCGGACTGACCACCGTGCAAACGTACCGCTGCGTGATTTTCCCCCAGGCCTTTCGCCAGACCCTGCCACCGCTCGCCGGCCAGCTCGCCTCTCTGATCAAAGACTCGTCGCTGCTTTCCATCATTGGACTGACCGAATTCACCTTCGCCGCGGGCCAGGTGAATTCCGCGACCTACAGCACGCTCGAAAGTTATTTCCCACTGCTGATCGGTTACCTCGTGCTCACGATTCCGATCTCGTTCCTGTCCCGCCAACTCGAAGAACGGTTCCGTTATGAAAGTTGAATTTCGTCACGTTACCAAAACCTTTGGCGACCACCGGGTCTTCGACGACCTCACGGGAGAGCTGACGTTTGACCATGTCCTCGCGTTGGTCGGACCTTCTGGCGGGGGGAAATCCACACTGTTGCGGCTGCTCGCAGGCCTTGATGTGCCGGACACCGGGACGCTCCTGGTCGACGGTGTGGCGATTCCCGACCGTGAAACGGATCTGCGTGTGTACCGCCGCCGAATCGGCGTGGTGTTCCAGGCATTCAACCTCTTCCCGCACCTGACCGCCCTGGAAAACATCATCCTGCCGCTCGAAAAGGTCCACCGGATCGCTCACACGGATGCCCTGCGGCGCGCTCAGGACGTCCTGGAGCGGTTCCAGCTTGCCGCCCATGCCCGGAAGCACCCGGCCGCTCTTTCCGGAGGCCAGCGGCAGCGTGTCGCGATCGCCCGTGCCATTGCCACCCGGCCCGACTTCCTCCTGCTCGACGAACCCACCTCCGCCCTCGATCCGGAAATGACAGGTGAAGTGCTTGATCTGATCCGCGAGCTGCGCGACGAGGGCCGTTCGCTCATTCTCGTGACGCACGAGATGGGATTTGCGCGGGAGTCTGCGGATCTCGTGGCGTTCGTTGCCGGGGGTGGGGTCGCGGAAGCGAGTGCGCCCGATGCCTTTTTTGGTCAACCGCAACGGGCTGAAACCCGACGGTTTCTGGAACGGGTCTTCCGTTACTGAAATCGCCCGCGGAGTGCAGAAAACCGGCCAACGCCGAAGTTGTTCACATCCTGAATAAGAATCTTTGGTGGGGGGCCTCCATTCTTATTCTTCATAATGGTGTGAACAACTCTCCGGAATCGTGTTCCTCAGAGGATTTAAGGCTGTTCCACGGTCAAAAGGCGTTGTGAATCGATTTGCCGCGCCTGCGTGCGGGTCGTGGTGACTGCCGCAACGGGGTGGCTTTTGGCACAGACTGGCGGAGTCATTCGCCACTTATTCACAACATCTTCACTTCACCGGCGAGCCTCGCCGATGCGCCATTCACGGCGTGTATTGCGCGGTGATCAGGCTCGTGAAGTTGGTGCTGACGATCTTCGCTTTGCCCTTGATGACCTCCTGCGTTTTGCCCGTGCTTTGCTGGAGCGCAAGAATGACGGGCAGGCCGCCGGCGATGGAACCCGATGCACCGTACGTGCTGGAGGTGAATTTCCGGAGTCCGACCTTCACGCCTTCCTGAATGACAATTTCCACGTCGAGATTGGAGCCGTTCAAGGATCCGGTGACGTCTGCGCGCTGGTTGGTGAGCCGGGTGGACGTCGAAAAACGCGAACCGGGCGTGGTGTAAAAACTTTGCACGAAAACGACCCGTCCGCCCATGAGTCCGGCGTCGCGCGTTTCCGTGCTGTCTGAATTGGTGATCGCGAGCAGATCCGCCTGTGCAAGGCTGGTGGCGATCATGTCCTGGGAGCGGGCATCGGGGAATTGAATGATCGCGATGTCGAGGCGACCCGCCGAGGCCGGGGTAACGAGCAGGGCGGAAATGAGGCAGGCGAGGGCGAACAGGTGGGAGCGGCGCATGAGCAAAGGCTTTTCAGAAGGCCACTATCCGTGCAACAGAAATTCCCCCAGATGCCTGACACCACCGGCCCCGATTGCGAACCCGTCTGGACCAGTCCGGATGGTTCCCGTTTTGGCTGGCGGGAGTGGGGTCCGGATCGTGCAGAACGCGGACTCGTCGTCGGCCTGCACGGGTTGAATCTGCGCGCGACGGATTTTTCCCCGCTCGGAGAAACGCTCGCGACGGCTGGCATCCGGACGGCGGCATGGAATCTCCGGGGTCAGGGCCTCGATCCGGTCCGGCACCGGCGTGGCTCCTGGCTCGATCCTTCAGGCATACAGGCCGATCTCGAAGCGTTTATCGAATTTGTCCGGCGCGACCGGCCCACGGTGCCGCTTTTCCTCGCGGGTGACAGCATGGGCGCGTTGCTTGCCCTGCACGCCGCTGCCAACGGAAAACTTGCCCACGAACTCGCAGGGGTCCTCCTGTTTGTCCCGGTTGTCGATCTCGCCCAGCGAAATCCTCCCTGGGTGCGGACGACAATCGACCTGCTCGCCTGGACCGTCCCCGCCCTGCGCCTGAATCCCGGGTGGTTCGTACACGGCAAAACCGAAGTCCCGTTGCTGACCCGAATACCGGAGCGCCAGCACGCCGTCGAAACCGCACCGCACCGGGTCGATGCCTTCACCGTCAGATTTCTGGCCGCGATGGGCGCGCTCATCGCCGCAAGTCAACCGCTGGCTCGAACGCTGACCCGTCCCGTCGCGGTTTTTTCCGCCGGACACGACATTTTTGTCACGCCCGACCAGACCGAAGCATTTTTTGCCTGTCTCTCCGCGGAGGATCGCACGCATTTTCATTACGCTTCCGCCTACCACCAGCTCCTCTTCGATTTGGACCGTGAGCGCGTTCTTGCCGACGCGTTGCACTGGATCGAAGCCCGCCTCGCACCATTAATCCAAAAATTTTGATCGTATCCTTCCGAAGTCATTTGTATGATCAAACTCGCGATTGTTGAAATCTTCGAGGGGTCATTGGTTTCGAAACACCCCAATGTTTCGATTCCCTAAATCGCCACCGCTTTTTGCGGGAAACGTGACCTCACCATTGCCTTGCCTGTTGTTTGACCGTCATGAATTCCCGCTCCCCCAAAAACCGCCCGTTTTCGCGTAGCGTTCCCGCCGCACTGGCTCTGGTATTCCTCGCCGCTCCCGCGGCCAGCGCCCAAAGCCCGTTTGTGCCGCCCTTTCAGGGCTTGCAGCCGGATTTGATTCAAGGTGTGCAGGACGGCCTGGCGACGGGTGATCCGAAAGTCCGCCACGTGTACGTCGCGGCACCCGACACGCTCGGCGTGATCATTGATGCCCAGGCGATTCCGTACCGCCCGCTGGAGAAATACGAAAAACAGCCTGGCGATCAGATCCGGGAAACCCGACCGCATTCCTACGGGCAGGAGGGAAAACAGTATTTTCGCGGTCGAACGATCATCCGCGATGGCAAAACGCTCGGAGAAATTTTTGGACCCAAGCAGGATCATTATTCTCCCGCCTACACGCTCGAAGGTGAACCTCTCGATCTCGAGTGGGCTGATAACAAAGCGAGCTTTGCACTCAGCTCGCCGGATGATCCCGCCTTCCGCCAGGCCACATCGCCGGTTGAGGTTTCGCGCAAAACCAAACCCGAGGTGCGCGAATACGTCGGGGGTCAGCGCGAGTCCACCTACCGGCACGAAGTTTTTCTGAAATTCCCGGAGCCGCTCACGCCGGGGCTGCGCTATCAGCTCGCCTTCGAAAACGGGTCGAAGGTGGGACCGGGTGTCACCTTCACGTTCGATGATCGGCGGCTGCGTAGTGAAGCCATCCAGGTCAATCTCCACGGTTATCATCCGGAGGATCAGGAAAAGATCGCTTTGGCGGGCCGTTGGCTCAGTGAGGGTGGCGACGCGGATCTTTCTGGTTACAAGACGTTTGAGATCGTTGAGGACCGGACGGGTGAGGTCGTCTTCAAGGGCGACGTGACGTTGCAGACACCCGCGAGCTTTGATCTGGCGGAGGTGCAGCGGGATCTCGAATCCGATGCGCTCACGATGTCGCTCTACGCGATGGATTTTTCGAAATTTTCGCGGCCCGGCGTTTACCGCGTGGTCGTTCCCGGACTGGGGTCATCTTTTCCGTTCCGCATCGATGATCGCGTTTGGCGCGACGCTGCGTTCATCGCGGCAAAGGGACTTTACACCCACCGGGCGAGCACGGAAGTGGGGCCGCCGTACACTTCTGGATACAAACGCCCACGGAATTTCCACCATGCCGATGGGTTCCGGACGTACAAGATCGATCCGGAAATCTTTTACGACGAAAAGCGATTCCCCAAGGAGACAACACCCAACGCGTTTGGGCGCATCCAGGCCGCCATTCTCGACGATACCGACGAACCCAAAGCCTGGGGCGGCTGGCACGACGCGGCCGATTACGACCGCAGCATTCTCCCGCAAGTCCACACGCTTGGTGTGCACGCATTGCTTGATCTCTACGATTCCGATCCGGCGTTTTACGAAAAATTCGATCTGGGAATCCCCGAGTCAGACAACCGGATCCCGGACGTAATCGATGAAGCGCTTTGGTGCATGGACCTATTTCTGAGGCTCCAGCAACCGGACGGGGGCATTCCCAGTGCCGTCGAATCGATCGAACACCCGAACGAGCCCAGCTGGTTGCTTCTCCAACCGACCGCCGTCACGCCGCCGACACCCGCGACGTGCCACTTATACGCCGCCGCCGCCGCCCAACTTGCGCTGGCTTTGCGCAAATACGACCCCGCTCGCGCCGAGGCCTACCGCACGTCCGCACTGCGCGCCATGGAGTGGGCGGAAAAAAATCAGTCCGTGCCGAACATCTACGATTCCCGTCCCGGTGCCAACAGCGCCGAAGCCGAAAATTTCGCCGATCTCTGGATGTACCGCCTCACCGCAGATCAGAAATGGCACACCCAGTTCAAGAAATCGCTGGCGGACCTTTCGCCGGAAAATGCGCTCCGCGCCAACCTCGTTTATTCCCTGATGCCGGCGGATCAGGTCGATGCGGCCGTTCAGAAAAAAGCGCGTGAAGCGATCATCCGGGGAGCCGAAGCCCAGGTGGCGCGGACAAACCAGACGTTCAATCTGGGACCATCCCGGAATTGGTGGCACCGCATCGCCAACCCACCTGAGCTGATCGCTGCCCACCGACTCACCGGAGATCCGAAATACCTGCGAGCGCTGCAACGCATGGCGCAATTTTCGCTTGGCCGGAATCCTCAGAACGCCAGCTACACCACCGGCCTCGGTGCGCGCCAGGTCGTTCCATTTAATCTGGACGCCCACTATCTCGGTGTGCCTTATCCGGAAGGTGTGACCACGTGGGGGCCGATCGTTCCCACCCGGGACCCGAACGCTGCGCCGTTGCAGTCGCTTGACGGGATTCATCCTCCGTGGCGCGAATGGCCCTGGGCGGAGAGCTACTTCAACGTGCGCGATTACCGGTTCAATGAATACACTGTCGCCACAAACATGGCGTTTGTTCTGATGATGCACGCGTATCTCGCGCAGCAAGCCGACCCGTCGTGACCCGAGCCGTGGCGCTGCCCGTGGCTGCCTTGATATTAAATTCCCCCGTGCTTCCCGCCTCCGAAATTGCGCCTGAAGTCCGTACGGCAACGTGCGAGCCGACATCATGGCGCGAAATCCCGGCCTACCGGTTGAGAAACGACTTCATTGAGGTCGTTGTTGTGCCCGCCCTCGGGCGCGTGATGCATTTTTCCCGACCCGGCGGCGAGAACTGGCTGTGGGCCGGTTCGTTTGAACGACGGGACGGTGAGTGGATCTTTCCGCACGGCTGGCCGAACTGGGGTGGCGACAAAACGTGGCTTGCCCCGCAATCAGATTGGCGGGCCCTTTTCGGCCGCTCCTGGCCGCCGGATCCAGCGTGGGGTCATCCGGACGAGGGCCCCCACGTGGCCAAGGTCCTGCCCGGTGGTGGTTTGCTGGTCTCCGGTCCCGTCTCCACGAGCGGACTGCAGATCAGCCGGGAATACCATCTCGACGGCCCGGAATGGAAGACGATTCAAAAGGTGACCAATGTCAGCGGTCCTCGACGCACGGTTGCCGTGTGGTCGGTGACCAATGCGCCGCGACCCGAGGCCACCCATTTTGTGCCGTCACCGCGAAGCGTGCATCCGGAAGGATTTTTTCTCTCCCGCCCGGAACACCCGGTCGACGCAAGGCTGCGGGACGGCGTGCTGACCGTTCGGACCACCACGGACAAGATTCAAAAAGTCGGGCTCGACACACCGTTCGTGGCGCTGGCCATCCAGCGGGGCACGGACGTTTTTATCCAACGAGCCGAGAGTCACGCGGGCCCGTATCCGCACGGTGGCCGGGGAGCGGGATCGTCGGTCGAATTTTTCGACGCGGGCACCACCTTGCCGGATCCCTACGTCGAGGCCGAATTATTAGGACCTCTGGTCATGCTCAACGAGGGCGAAGCGACGTCTTTTTCGATGCATTGGCGGATTGAAACACTTCCGGATGATTCATCGGAATCGGCCGCGAACCTTGCTGCGATCAAGCGATGGCTGGAGACCCCCGTGCCCGTTCGTCCGATTCGATGACCACCCAGCGCCGCGTAACCCAAAAGGACGTGGCGCGGGCTGCGGGCACGGATCAATCCACCGTCTCGCTGGCCCTGCGGGACCATCCCCGGATCTCGCGCGAAACCCGTGAGCACATCACCGCGATTGCCCGCCAGCTAGGGTATTATCCCGATCCGATGCTCTCGGCTCTGGCGAGTTATCGATCCCAACACCGAGCCGCCGACTTCCACGGCACCATCGCATGGCTCGCCGATTCGCGCCATGGGATGCGCTGGCGGGAAAACGCGCACATCAGTGGTTTTTACGCCGCGGCCGTCCGCTATGCCGAAACGCTTGGCTACAAGGTGGAGGTTTTCGATCTCAGGGACCTGAACGTCAATTGGATCCGGGCCGCCCGGATTGCCCGGGCACGAGGTGTGCAAGGCCTGCTCGTCTGCCCTCAACCGGAGCCCGGGGCTCGCCTCGACAACTTCCCGTGGGAAAGTTTTTCCTCCGTGAACGTCGGCCACAGTCTCTCCGAGCCTCATCTCAATGCCGTGAGCGCTGGCTACCGTCAGATTATGTCGCGCATCGTAGACGAACTGCTCCTCCGAGGATACCAACGAATCGGTCTCGCTCTCCGCCCCGTGCACGACCAGCGCACGGGCTACGGGCACAGCGCCGGCTTTCTTGTTTCTCATCATCGCCATCAAATCGCGACGGTGCTCCCGATCTGTCCGGACGATGGATTGTATTCCGACGGAAGCGTGCTGCGGAAATGGCTCGACGTTCACCAGCCCGACGCCCTGATCGCCGGAGGCAATCCCCGCCTGCACGAACTGTTGCGCGAATGGGGCATCGATGTGCCCGGCGAACTTGGCGTGGCCTGCCCCGTCCTCCTCGACAAAAATGATTCCCTCAGCGGCGTTCTCGAGGACATCGAGGAGATCGGCCGCGTTTCGGTCGAAATCCTCGTTTCCGCGATGCAACGTGGTGTACGCGGCGTGCCTGCCGTCCCCAAGCTCGTTCAGGTCGATGGCATCTGGTGTCCCGGGGAAACCATCCGGCCGCTACCGTAAGAACGTTTCCATGACTCCGAAAAATGACCGCGAAAACGCCCTTCCGGTCATAAGTATGACGGGTCCGTCAGTTGCCGGTTTTTTGGACCGCAGGTTGGTTTGAGGTTCATCGTGAACCCATTCTCGCTTTTCCCCCGATCATCCAAAACACGCCGCCCTCCGAGGAAAATTCCTACAAATAATGCCAGGTGGCAGTGCCGTGAAGAGGAGTTCGGAGCGGGAATCGGGATGATCGTGGGAAGTCCGGCCCGGTTTGTTTTCTGCGTATCCCGCGGTGTTTTCCCGCGATATTGAACAGCTTATGAACTTCCCCCCCTGGTCGCGTCGTCGTTTGCTCAAGACCACCCTATTTGGCGCCTCCGCCATTGTTCTTGCCCGCCCGCTTCGTTCGGTTGCCGCTGCCGCGACTCCGGCCGCCAAGCTCACGATGCTCAGTGCGATGGCCGGCTCCGATTTTGAAACTGCCTGCCGCCGCCACGCCGAACTCGGCCTCGAGTGGCTCGATTTAAAGGATGGCCTCTGGGGCGAGACGATCAACAATGTGAGTCTCGACAACGCCCGTCGCGCCGCCGCGATCGCACGCGACCACGGACTCCGGATCTTTTGTTTTTCCAGCGCACTCTGCGAGAGCGAGCTCAACGTCGGAGAGGCCGCCTTCCGGGCGCGCCACCTGCCGACTCTCGATCACATGCTCGAAGTCGCCGACATTCTCGAACCAACGCACATCCGGCTCATCGGCGCGCGGCTGAAACCCTTTCCCAAAAACGAATCCACCATCGCTGTCGTTGAGAGCGACCATCCGTGGACCTTCGGAGTTTACCGCGAAATGGTCGACCGGATCGCCGCCTCGGGCCGTCGGGTGCTGATCGAAAACGAAACCGGCAACGTCATTCTCAACCATCCCGACTCCATCGCGCGCTTTTTCGAGCTCCTCGATCGAAACGACAAGGCCCGCTACACGTGGGACGTCCAGAATTTGTGGCAGACGGGTGTTTTTCCGTCGCTCGACGTCTATCGCCAGCTGCAACCCATCCTCGGCTGCCTGCACCTCAAGGGCGGCCGCACCGAGGGCGATGATCAAAAATTGGTTTACGCCAGTTCGCTGGAGGACGCCTCGTGGCCGGTGGTCGATATCGTGGGCACGGCCGTGAACGACGGCGTAGCCCCATTTCTTTGCCTCAACCCCTCGCATGGCGAAAAACCGCCGGGTTACGACGGCTGGAAAACCACCCAAAACGATGTCGCCTTCCTCCGCCGAACCATCAGCGCCGATCTATGAAGTTTTCCCGTTTTTGGATCGTCGGCGCTCTTGCCACCGGCCTCACCCTCTCCGGAGCAACCGTCGCACTGGCTCAGTCCATAGATAAACTGACCTACCACAACAACGCCGCGCGCTCGGGTTGGAACCCGCTCGAGACGCAGCTCTCGCCTGCGACCGTCACTTCACCCGCGTTCGTCCAGTTGTGGCAGACCCCGCAGTTCGACTCGCGGGGAACCAACGAACCCCGTCTTTTCGCCACGCCGCTTTACGTCGATCAGGTCACGATTTCCGCCGGTCCGCATGCCGGAAAAACCCTCCCGGTCATCTACGCCGTCAGCGACCTCGGTTACGTTTACGCCGTCAACGCGGCAGCCTCAGACGGTGTGCCCGCCGGAACCATCCTGTGGAGCAAACGCCTCACCCATAATCGCCCGGGCGGCCAGGGCGCGCTCAGCACGCCGGTGATCGATCTGAAAACACAGCGCATCTACGTCGTCTGTGCGGACGGAAACAGTCAGCCACACCAGGCCTACGCCCTCGATTTGCGCAACGGCGACGCGCACCCGGGCTGGCCCGTCGCGATCAGCGCGGCGGCGGTCAACGCCCCCGGAGTCAACCGCAACGGCTCTACGCAATTTCCCGGACGCCCGCTCATCCAGCGGGGCGCGCTCAATCTCAGCCCCGACGCCACGCGTCTCTACGTCTCGTTTGCTGAAGCTTCCGGCTCGCCCGGCTGGATCGTCGCGCTCGACACGGAAAAAGCGGCCGTGGCTACCGCATTTTCCGCCACCGCGAGCAACACCGAAGTCCAGGGCGGCATGTGGGCCTCGGGCGGTCCGACGGTCGATCTCGAGGGATACATCCACATCGCGACCGGCTCCAGCGTGCAGGTGATGATCAAAAAACTTGGGCTGCCCGGCATCTTCGTCGATAGCGAGCACAACTGGGGTCAGTCGCTGCTGCGGCTGAGCGACGACCGCGGGAAGGGATTTTCCCTGGTCGGCACGTATTCACCGTTCAATTACGCGCAGGCCCAGATCATGGACATCGACCTAGCGAGCAGCGGCACCACTGCCATCGACCTCGACCCTGCCACGACCTCCACTCCCAAGCTCCTCGTGCTCGGTGGCAAACAGGGAAACGTTTACCTCCTCGACCGAGCGAACCTGCCCGGATCGCTCGTGAAGCGACCAGCCCCGAGTGAGGATTCCACGACCGACGGCTCCCTGCTCCCGCCCGAACCGCAGCCGCAGTTCGGCCAGCGCGGCCCGCTCAACGTATTTGGTCCCTACGCCGATAAAAGCGCGGCCAACGACCAGGCTCGCAGCCGCACCACACCGGCGTATTTCCGTGCCGCCGATGGGAAAAACTACGTGTTCGTGACCGGCAGCGCCAAGACCGGACCGAAACTCCAGACCAGTATCCCACCCGGCCTCTTCCGCCTCGAAATCGTCACCGCTCCCGGGCAGCCCGCCCACCTCAAGGTCGATCAAAGCGAGATGACCCAGGTTTTCCACAATCCCGGCTCGCCTGTGATCACGAGTAACGGTGGACGCGACGCCATCGTCTGGGTGCTCGATACCAATGCCCCGCGCACCGCCCCAATGCAGGGCCCGACTGCCGCGCGCCCCGTGCTGTATGCGTTCGACGCTCTGACATTCAAACTGCTCTGGAAAAGCGTACCCGAGGAGCTTGGCTCCGGCGGCAAATACAACGAACCCACCGTCGTGCGCGGGCTCGTGATCGTGGGCACCGACCGGATCCAGGCATTTGGATTGCTGCCCGCCACGTCCACCCAGCCCGTGTTTCTTCCGCTGTTCAGCAACGTCGCGACGACGGCCAGACCGGCCGCTGACCCCAAGATCGTGCAATTGGGCAAGACGGTTTACACCCAGCGCTGCGCCGCGTGCCATAGCTCCGGCGCGACCGGCATACCGTCGTTCGCCCAGATCACCAGCCTCGATGAAACGCGCATCGTCGAGACGATGGTCAGCGGCGTGATGAAACCGCAGGCCGCCGGATTGAAGGAAGGCGACATCAAAGCCATCGCCTCCTACCTCACCTCCCTGCCGGTGAGCAGCGCCATCCCCCCGAAATTGTGAATGCCCGCTGTTTTTCCTTCCTTCTGATGTCGTCCTCCTTGCTCCCATCCACCCACGCGGAACTCGTTCCCGAAAAAATCCCCGGCGTCGTACCGGACGTCCAGGCCCTGCAAAATGCCGACGCGGTGCATTTGAACGGCTGGATCGGCCAGCGGATTAACGGAAATGAAAAGGTCCGGCTGCTCGGCATCGACGTCGACCAGCGCCTGCTCGATGTCTATCGCCACCAGACCGATTACCAGAACGTCAACAATTGGAACGGCGAACACGTTGGCAAGTGGTTGCACGCCGCCACCCTCGCGTGGGTGAACAGCGGCGACCCCGCCCTGCGCGCGAAGATGGATCTCGTCGTCGCCGAACTTCTCAAATGCCAGCAACCCGATGGTTATCTCGGCACCTATCCGCTCGAGAAACGTTGGACCGGTTGGGACCTCTGGTCGCACAAATACAACCTCATCGGCCTGATCACGTACATTCGGCATACCGGCAACCAGCAACCGCTGGATGCCTGCCGCCGGATGGCTGATTTGCTGTGCAAAACCTACGGCGACGGCCCCGACCAGCTCAGTATCAATCGAGGCCCGCACGACGGTCTCGCCTACTCGAGCGTGATGGAACCAATGGTCGAGCTCCACCGCCTCACCGGCGAGCCGCGTTACCTGGAATTCTGCGAATACGTTCTCCGAGCGTGGGAAGGTGAGCGCGGACCAAAAATCATTTCCACTCTGCTCGACGTCAAGCAGGTCAACCGGGTCGCCAACGGCAAGGCGTACGAGTTGCTGAGTTGTCTCACCAGTGTGCTCGAAGTTTATCGCACCACCGGAGATCGCCAGTTGCTCGATGCCTCCCTCATCGCGTGGGACGACATCGTGCGGCATCGCCTCTACCTCACGGGCACCGCCAGCTACCGCGAACTTTTTCGCGAAACCGGCGACATGCCCAACACCAACAAGGTCGGCGAAACCTGCGTCTCCGTCACCTGGATCCAGTTCAATCAGCAACTTCTTCGCCTCACGGGAGAAGCCCGCTTCGCCGACGAGATTGAGCGTGCGGTGCTCAACCAGTTGATCGGATCCCAGGCACCCGATTGCGATCGCTGGGGATATTACGTCGAGATGGAGGGCAAAAAGCCTTACCGCACCGCCATCATCGAACATTGCTGCTTGTCGAGCGGCCCGCGCGGCCTGGCGATTATTCCGACCTTCGCGGCCAGCACTGACGCCGACGGCGTGGTCGTGAATCTCTACGAAGCCGGCACCGCCAGACTCGCCCTCCGGGACGGGACGACCGTATCGCTCGCGACCGACACCGCCTATCCGGCTGACGGCCGGATCCGGATAACGGTGACGCCGTCCACCCCCACGGACTTCGCGGTGAAGCTGCGGATCCCGGAGTGGAGCAGCGGCGCTCCCGTCCGCGTCAACGGAGCATTGACCCAAACCGCGGCGGGCCCTGACGGATACCACGCCGTGCGCCGCGAATGGAAAGCCGGCGACGTCGTCGAGCTGGACATCACGATGGAACTGCGCGTGATCGCCGGCGACCACCTTAACACCGGCAAGGTCGCATTTCTCTATGGTCCCCTTGTGCTCGCGGCAGACGACGCGTTGCTCGCACCCGAAATGAAAAACGACCTGCGTCAGCTCGTGCTTTCCTCGACCGATCCGGAGGCCCTTGGGTTCACCGCCGAACCCGCACCGGGCCAATTCAAAACGTGGTCTGGCGCGCAGGTATTCCGAATCAGCGCCGGCGTTCCCCGGACCGCGGGTGCCGAAACGGAAATCGTCCCGCGCGAAATCCGTCTCGTCCCGTTCGGCGAAGCCGGCGGATTTGGAAGTCGTTACAAGGTCTGGCTCCCGGTTGCCGCGGCCCGCAAGGGAAATCTCGCGGTCGAAGCGGTGGCCCAGCCCGACGCCGGATTTGCCGACGACGACGTCAGCACCTTCGCCAAATCAACCGGTCCAGCCGACGGTGAACACGCGTTCACGCTCTCGTTCGAGCGTCCGGTGGAGGTTCGTCGTGTCGTTTTTGTACACGGTCAGAGCCTCGACAAGGCCGACTGGCGCGGCTGGTTTGACTCCAGCGCGTGCGCACCTGAGGTGCAGGTGCAGCGCGTGGCCAATGGTCCGTGGATTTCCGTTGGCGTCTTGCCCGATTATCCCGCCACCACCGCGACCGACGGTGCCGCCTTCGCGTACGAGCCGCAACCCGGTATCCTGAAACAAAGCACCGCCGACATTCAGCGACTTGCCGCCGGCCGCACGTACACGTTGACGCTGGATCAAGCCGAGTTCGCGGTCGCCGTGCGCGTCGTCGGCCGTCCCTCCGCCGGACACAAACCCGACGAGTTCCTGGTGAGCTGCGCCGAACTTCAGGCCTTTGCTAAATGAGGGGCAATTCTTCGTACCCGATAGCGACTCGATTTTCCGAAAATTGATCATGCTTCCATCCGTCACCTTTTCCCGCCTGGGCTTTGATGCCCGCGAGGCCGGCCACCAGCCGGCAAACGCGTCGATCGTCCGCACGGACGCCTCCGCTCCGCTGACCGTCCGCTACACCGCGAGCGGCACCGCCCGGCCCGGCCGGGATTACTTAACGCTATCGGGCCAGATCGATTTTGCCGCGGGCCAGATCGAAGCAGGGATCGTGATCCAACCCTACGACAATTACCGCAACACGCGGCGAAATGAGGGTGTGCTGCTCCGCCTGTTGCCGGATCCCGGCTACACGCTTGGCCCGATTGCCGCCACCGTCGTCACGATCATCCACGACCATACCCCGCGCCATCTCCCGCCCGACGAACATTTCTTCGCCGCTCTCGATCTTTCCCTGCCGGCCCTCGCGGACGTGCGCGCCGCCGTAACCGCCGGTGACTACCCCGCCGCGCGGAAGGCTCTCGCCGCACATTTCCGCGCCCCGCGGACTGCAAGATTCATCAGCGATTCCTTCACGACCGACCACGCCCTGATCGAGGCCGCGCTTGAGCACACCTACACCGTTTTCGGCATCACCCACACGTTCTCCTGGCCCATTGACTGGTCGGCTCACGAGCTCACGGATCCCAATTTTTGCTGGGGTTTCAACCGCATGGAATGGTGGAAACATTACGCGGCTGCGTACGCCGAGGACCCTGCCAACAACGAACGTTTCGCCCGCGCCCTCGTCGCTGAACTCACCGATTGGATTGCCACCAGTCCCGTGACGCTCGCCTATTACCCGCTCCATCCCGGCGATCGCTGGCGTCATCTCGAGGTCGCCATCCGGTGCGGCTACACCTGGCCGGTCGCCTTCGCCCATTTGCATCGGTCCAGCTTGCTTTCCGACGACCTGCTCGTGGATTGGGTGAAATCCTTCCACGTCCACGCGGCTCACCTCGAAGTCAACGCCGAGCTTTTCACCAATCGCGGCTCGGGTGAGGCGACCGCGCTTTACGTCGTCGGAGTTCTCTTCCCCGAGTTCCGGCATTCCGCCGCCTTCATCCGCCTCGGTCTCGATCGAATGGAGAACATGGTGCGGCACGACGTCATGCCTGACGGTGTCGAAAACGAGTTCTCGCCCAACTACCACAGCCACGTCGCCGAGGGCATCGTCAAGATGCACCGGGTCGCCGTTGCCAACGGACGAACCCTTTCTCCGTTTTTGGAAAACGCCTGCGCCCAGCTTTTCGATTACCTCGCTCTCGCCAGCGAACCCTCGTTCACGCTGCCGCACCTCAACGACTCCTGCCACACCGACGTTCCGAACTGCCTCGCTCGCGCCGCCTACATATTTCCGAACCGCGCCGATTATCGCTGGTTCGCCACCCGCGGAGCGGAGGGAATCCCGCCCGTCCGCACCTCGACGCTCTTTCCCGATGCCGGTCACGCCGTCATGCGCTCTCATTGGGGTCCTGACGCCAACTACCTGCTCATGGATTCCGGCCCGTTCGGCACATCCCACGGTCACGAGGATTGTCTGTCACTCAACCTTAGCGCCGGCGGGCGCCGCGCTCTCATCGATTGCGGCCCCTACAACTACGAGGACAATCATCCCTACCGTCTCTACTGCATGGGCTCCCACGGAAAAACCGTCCCGCTGATCGACGACCTCGATCAAAACCGTCGGGCCGCCCTCCGGGATCGCAACAATACAGACATTCGGGTCGGTGAACCCATCATTCCGCCTCCGCACGTCTGGGACCACGCCACGCCTGTCATTTGGCGGACTTCCGACTGCTACGATTACGCAGTCGGGACCTATGGCGCCCACCCCGACGAGGTCTGGGGCCCGCAGGAAATCCGTCCGGCCATCACCAGGCGCCACGTTTTTTTTCTCAAACCCGACGTCTGGGTCGTCATCGACGCCTTCCGTCCGCTCGACGATCAACCGCACGCGTACTCCGGCCTTTTCCAGTGCGCCGTAGACGAGGTTCTGGTTGATCCCGACACGCAACGCGTCACGCTTCAGCTCCTCCCCGGCCAGTTCGATCCGATCAATCGAGCAGTGGTTACCCAAGTTCAGCCATCGCTTTCGATCACCCCGCTCACGGTGCCCGGCCTCACCGTTTCCACAGCCCGGGGTCAGAACGAGCCGTCGATCTCCGGCTGGATGTTTGAGAAAAGCACACCCTGGCTGCGCCAAGCCATCCCGACCGTGCGTTACGATTTGCCCGCGACCACCGGGGCCGTCTGTCTCGCCTACGCGTTGGCCGCCGCACCCTCCGACGTCGAGCCGCGAACGCCAACCCTGACCCAGGTCACCACTGCGCCTGACACTTTCGGCGTGCGTCTCACCTTCGGCGATCCATCCACCGATCACGTCCTCCTGGTTGCCCTCGAAGCATCGACCGTGACGTGGGATGGCCGCACTTGGGACGCGCCTTCGTTGGTCGTCGCACCCGATGGCGCTCAACCATGGCCCGTCTCCAATCCCTGAATTACCAAACACACCATGCGCCCCCGAATCCTGTCTTTTCCTTCGTCTCTCCACCTCGCCTCGCTGGCGTGCTTTTTTGCCGCCTCCGTCGCCTCTCCCGCAGCTCCCAATCGGCTTGCCGTCGATTTTAATAGCGACGACGCCTGGCCCGACACCGCTGTCGTATCGGCTCCGCAAATTCCCGCCACCGTCGAATTCGCTCCCGTCGGATCGTACGACATTGCCGGCTCGGACGTGCAATCCCGCGCCATCCAGCTTTCCGCGGACGCCACTGGCATCCCCGCCGATTGGCGCGTCGGATTTCGCAGCGGGCCGCTCGCTGTGGCCACCGGCGAAACTGACCTCGCCAAACTCACACTCGCCTTTGATCTGTCGGCCTCCGCGGCGCTCCCGGTGATTGTCACGGTGATTTCCGTAAACGCCGCCGGTCAGCCCACCGGGTCACTCGAGGGCCGCGTTTACCCCGCCGCGGCCAACTTCATCCACCGTCACGTTCTCGACCTCGACAAACTCACACCCGTCGGCTCCGGGAAGTTTTCGCCGCAGGATCCCGCCATCGAACTCACCTTCACGCTCGCGAGCGACACGTGGCCCGCCGGCGAGCACGAGGTTCGACTCGACAACGTTTCGTTCGCCGGCCCCGCCTTTTACGTGAGCCCGGCCGGCTCCGACGAAAACGACGGCCGCACCGAAAAGACCGCCTTTGCCACGCCCCAGCGGGCCCTCGACGTCGCCCAGGCTGGGGACATCATTCTGATCGGCGAAGGCACTTACCGCGGCAAACCGGATCCCAGCGTGACCAACGGCGGGTTTGCCTCCACCGCCGCCTTCCTCCGCCCCGGCACGCCCGCCGCCTGGATCGTCCTCAAAAATTACCCCGGCCAAACCCCGATCATTTCCGGCAACGGCTGGGACCTCATCGGCGGAAAATTTGGCACCAAGGAAGCCCGCGACTCCACCCAGCACCTCGCCTACCTCGAGGTCCGCGGCCTGCATGTGCGCGGCGATGCCCAGACCACCCGCGAAGAATTCCCCGACGCCATCGGCCAGGTTGATTCCCGCTCGAACAGCAACGGGATCTGCATCAACGGCTATTACATGGACAACGCTCCCCACCACATCCGCATCGCCGACAACGTCGTCGAATACGTGCCCGGCGGAGGTATCAACACCCTCGAGACCGACTGGGTCTTCATCGAAAACAACATTACCCGCTACAACTCCTGGCACACGATCTACGGCACCTCCGGCATCTCCACCCTCGGCGCCGCCAGCTTCGACACGTCCGTCAACGTTTACAAAATTCTCGTCCGCAACAACGTCAGCTACGGCAACGAGACGTTCGTGCGCTGCGTGCCCGCCAAAAAGATGACCGACGGCAACGGCATCATCATCGACGTCAACCAGAAGACCGCCAACCGCCCGAACGATGAGTACCGCGGCCGCACCCTCGTCACCAACAATCTGTGCGTGGACAACGGGGGAGCCGGAATCCACACGGTGCGAGTCCATCACGTCGACATCATCAACAATACGGCCTACCTCAACAGCGCCTCCGAGCACCTCCAATACGGTCAGATTACGGCTTCGTGGAAATCGAACGACGTCAACATCGTCAACAACATCCTCGTCGCTCCCGTCGCCGACGTCGACGGCAAGCAGGCTCCGGAACCGGTCAACCCCGACAGTGGCGGCCCCAACGAGGTCGTTTACCGCAACAACCTCTATTTCGGCGGCAACCTCGCACCCCGCCTCGGCGAGGGCGACCGTGTCGGTGATCCACTCTTCGTCAAACCGTCTCGCAATCCGCTGCAGGGCGACTTCCGCCTCCAGCCTGGCAGCCCAGCCATCGGCGCGGGCGCGACCAACGTCCCCGTGCCCTTCCTCGATCTCGCCGATCAGCGCCGCCCGACCCCGCCCTCCCTCGGGGCCTACGAAACCTCCCCTTCCCAATGATACGGTTGAGCCTTTCCGCAGCCGCGGTCGCGCTCACCGCGTTTGCACCGTTCCTTCAAGCCGAAGATTCGCTCGAGACCGGCTTCGCCTCGCCGCCATTGGAGGCTCGCCCCCAGGTCTGGTGGCATTGGCCCGATGACAACGGCACGCGCGAGGGCATCACCGCCGATTTGGAGGCGATGAAAAGAGTCGGTCTCGGCGGCGCCACCATCCTGAACGTGGGCGTGAAAATCCCCGCCGGCCCGGTGCCTTACGGAACCGAATCATGGGCCGATCTCGTGCTGCACGCGGCCAAGGAAGCGGGCCGGCTTGGTCTTGATCTCGGACTCGCACACTCGCCCGGCTGGTCGAGCAGCGGTGGACCGTGGGTGAAACCGGAGGAGTCGCAGCAATCCGTTACCTTGTCCGAACACACCGTCCAAGGTCCCGCGGAGTTCGACGAACAGCTGCCCGATCCGCCCGCCCGCCTCGGATTCTACCGCGACATTGCCGTGCTGGCTTTTCCCACGCCGGCGGGCGACGGCGTGCCGCTTGCCGCGGATTATGCGCCGAGGGTGACGGTGAGCGCGGGCGATCAGGATGCGGGCCGGCTCGTTGACGACGATCTCGAATCCTTCGTGACGCTGCCCGCGCCCAGCCGCGAGGCCCCGCAATGGGTGCAGGTGGAAACGGCCAGACCGTGGGCGATGCGCACCATCGCGCTCACCCTTCATCACAAGCCGGTCGCCAGCTACAGCCAAGGCTTTCTCGGGGGCGAGCTGCAGGCCAGCGAGGATGGCGTCCAATTCCACAAGCTCGCGGATTTCAGGGCAAACATCGCCTTCGCGGTCGTGAAACCGCCCATGATCTCGGTGCGCCTGCGCGAGCCGGTCACGGCGCGTTATTTCAGATTTTTATTCACCACCGGCCATGGTTTCTGGCCCGGCCCTTTCGCCGTCGCGGAGGTCGATCTGAGGGATCGCGCCCGCATCCCCGACCTCGACGCCAAGTCCGCCTCTGCCCGCGTCGAGGGCTTGGCGCGCGCAGATCATCCAGCGCCGGCCGCCGATGAAAAAGTCGCGCTGGCCAGCATCGTGGACCTGAGCGCCCGACTCTCCGCCGAAGGCCGCCTGCGCTGGCGGGTGCCGGCGG
>JBGTDR010000141.1:0-44192 GCA_041748215.1 Chthoniobacterales bacterium | reverse complement strand
GATCTCGCCTTCCGGCAGACGCAGCGCCCCGTGGGCTCGGCGCCGCCGGGATTTGTCGAATGGGTTGTGATCGCCATCTTCGGGCTCGCGGCCTCGCGGGCGTTTCTCTGGCTCACGTTCCGGCACAGCGGCGACGTTTTTGTGCTTTCGCCCTACAATCTTGGCGACCTCGCGCTGCACATCGGGCTCATTCGTTACCTCGCGAGCGGCACGACGTTCTGGCCGGAAAGCCAGATCCTCGCGGGCGACGTGCTCAAATACCCCATTGGCACAGATTTCCTGAACAGCCTCCTTCTCCGCGTCGGTGTTCCGCTCGTGCCGGGGCTGGTATGGGTCGGTCTGATCGGGGCGGCCCTCACACTCTTCGCGCTCTGGCGGTGGGGTCGCGGTTTTGCCATCGCGGCTTTGCTTTTCGGCGGCGGCCTCGCGGGGTTTGTCCTGCTGCGGGAATCGTTCACCGCGCAGCAGATCGTCCTTCGCGATGTGATGGGCGATGAGCAGTGGAAAAATTTGTTTCTTACGATGCTCGTGACCCAGCGCGGATTGCTCTTCGCGTTGCCCGCGGGGCTGCTGCTGCTGGACGAATGGCGGCGTCGGTGGCTGCGCAATGAACCCGGCTGCGTCGCCCCGTGGATTCAGCTCGTGCTCTACGTCGCACTGCCGCTTTTCAACGTGCACGCGTTTTTGTTTTTGAGCGTCATGCTGGCCGCGATTTTTCTTTTCGGCGACCGCACGACCCGCCTGGCCACCGTGCAATTTGGGGCCGTGGCGTTGATTCCGGCTTCGATTGCCGTTGCCCTCGTCACGGGATTTTTTTCGGCGGCGGGTGGCATCCATTGGCATCCCGGCTGGACGATGGAGGCTGACGACAATCCGATTCGTTCCTGGGTCTGGAATTTCGGTCTTATGCTGCCGCTCTGGTTCGTGCTGCTTGCCGAGGTCGTCTGGCGCGGCGACCGCGAGGCCCGCGCCCTCGTTATCCCGGCCACGGTCGTTTTCGTGGTTTGTGCGTTTGTGTCTTTCGCGGTGTGGCCGTGGGATAACATGAAACTCATGCTGTGGTGCTGGCTCGCGATCGTCCCGGCGCTCTGGACGCGCATCCTCGCTCCGCTGCCAATCGCAGCCACGGCGGCGCTCTGTTTCGGGCTGTTTTTTACCGGAGCGGTGTCGCTCGCCGCGGGACTTGATGGACGTCACGGCTACACGCTCGTTCGCGCCGACCACCTCGATCGGACGGCATCCGCGCTGCGCGACCTTGATCCCGATGCCCGATTTGCGAGCGCGCCCGACTTTGCGCATCCCCTCATTCTGCTCGGACGCAAGGTCGCAGTTGGTTACGAAGGCCATCTCTGGAGCCACGGCCTTGATTACAAACCGCACCTCGCCCAACTCGACACCCTTTTTAATGGTCGAGTCGGTTGGCAACAGGCCGCGGCCGCCCTCGGCGTGCGTTACCTTTACTGGGGCCGTCCTGAACGCCAGCGATACGGCGCTTCGCCCAAACCCTGGGCTCAGCAATGGCCCGTCGCCGCTCGCGGTCTCGGATTTGTGATCTACGAAGTCCCACCGACCCCGGCAACGGAATGAATCCTCACCGCCGCAGACTGGACGGCGGCGAAAGGTTGGTTATCGTTCGCGGCCAATGACCGCGTCCGCGCACCGCTTCGAGGAGGAATTCCGCGCTTTCGCCGCCGAAGACGCCCGAAATCCCCCGCCCGATGAACCCGTCCTTTTTTACGGGAGTTCGTCCATCCGGCTTTGGACGACCCTGCGCCACGATTTCCCCGACCTGCCCGTGCTCAACCGAGGATTCGGGGGTTCGACTCTTGCCGAATGCGCAACCCATTGCCGTGAGATTGTGCTGCCGTACGCTCCGCGCCAGATTCACCTTTACGCAGGCGACAACGACCTTGATGGCGGATCGCCGCCGGAAGACGTGCTCGCCAGCTTCCGCGTTTTGCTGGCGCGGGTCCGCGAGGGCCTCGGGGATGTTCCACTCACGATGATTTCCATCAAACCAAGCCCGGCCAGGTTCTGGAATCTTCGCAATATTTCGCGTGCCAACGTCCTTCTCGAGGAATACATCGCCGGCCAGCCACACACGTCATTCCTGAACGTTTACCCGCTCATGCTCGACATCCGCCAACAGCCCCGACGCGAACTTTACGTGAGCGACGGCCTGCATTTGAGCCGCGAAGGATACCGCCTCTGGTCGCGCGCATTGCACGCGCACGGACCAGGCTGACGGCCACCCCGAGGCAATTATTTTCGCGAAAGAGGACCAGAATCCCTCCGAATGAAACGCGAATATCACAAATGGTGGAGCCCCGCGCTGGGCCGGGACATGGAGTTGATCGTCTTCGGCCACGCCGGCGCCCGCGTCATCGCATTCCCACCCCGGCTCGGCCGGTTTTTTGAATACGAAGACCGGCGGGTGATCGAGTCCCTGCGCGAGAAGATCGAAGCGGGCTGGCTGCAATTTTACTGCGTCGACAGTGTCGACGCCGAGAGCCTCTACTGCGATTGGAAATCCCCGCGCGCCCGCATCGAACGGCACCTCGAATTCGAGCGATACATCATTGACGAAGTCCTGCCGTTCACTGCCCTTGAAAATCCAAACCCGTTCCTCACGTCGTTTGGATGCAGCCTCGGGGCATTTCACGCGATGAATACCGTCCTGCGCCACCCGCATCGGTTCGGCAAGGTGGTTGCCTTCAGCGGCCGCTACGACCTCACCGGAGCGTTCCCCGATTTCCACAACCTTTTCGGCGGCTATTACGACGACGATATTTATTTCAACAACCCGAGTCACTACCTGCCCACACTCGTTGATGACGCGCTCCTCATGCAGCTGCGACACCTCGAAATCACGCTGGTGGTCGGCGAGGAAGACCCGTTCGTCGACAATACCCGGGAGCTCAGCCGTGTCCTCTGGGACAAAGGAATCTGGCACGCTCTCAGTATCTGGTCGGGCCGTGCACACCGGTTTCGCGACTGGCGCGAAATGGTGAAGATTTATTTCTAAATCCGTTTCCGGTTCGTCCGCACTTGCTGCCGGACGGTATCCCCGCTAGGAACGCCCCCCGTGGTTGATCTGAATCCGGACCGGAAACTTGCGGGAGTGCTGGTCCCGCTCTTTGCGCTGCGCGGCACCCGGGACTTCGGCATCGGAGATACCGCTGCCCTGCGTGAATGCGCGGACTGGGCTGCAAACCTCGGCCTCGGCGTGCTGCAGATCCTTCCGGTCAACGAAACCGGCTCGGACAATAGCCCGTACAACATCATCAGTTCGATGGCGCTGGATCCGGTGACGATATCCGCGACACCGGAGGAATTGCCGGATCTCACTGCTGAAGATTTTAACCGGATCTTGGCGAAACACGACGTTGCGGCGCTCACCGCCGGGTCGGTCGACTACCGGAGTGCGCGCGCGCTGAAGAACGAATTACTCGAAGCCGCGTACGAACATTTTCGCGCCCGCTCGACCGGCGGACCCAAGGCACGGCGGCGGGCCTTCACGACCTTCACGAAATCCCACGCCTCGTGGCTCGACGCCTACGCACTTTACCGGGCGCTTATCGCGCTCAACGGCGGATCCGAAGTCCTCACGAATTGGCCCGTCGAACATCAGTCGATGCCATCGGCGACAAAATGGCTGGCCATCATCCCCGCGAGCGACCGCCGAAAGATTCGCCGACTGATGGAATTTTACCGCTACGTGCAGTGGATCGCGTTCACGCAATGGCAGGCCGTGCGGGAACATTGCGCGGCCCGTGGTGTCGCCCTGATGGGTGATGTGCCGGTCGGCGTGAGCATTTACAGCTGTGACGTCTGGAGCGAACCGGACGTTTTCGACCTGACGCGCTCGAGCGGCGCCCCACCGGAGCGCAATTTCCAATCTGACCCGTTCACGATGCAATGGGGGCAAAATTGGGGATTTCCGCTCTACGACTGGGAGGCGATGTCGCACGATAATTTCGCGTGGTGGCGGCGGCGGCTGCGCGCGATGTTCGCCATGTTTGATCTGATTCGGGTCGATCATGCGCTCGGTTTTTTTCGCATCTACAGCTTCCCATGGCGGCCCGAGCAGAATGCCGCCTTTCTCGGACTTTCGGATGAGGCCGCCCGCGCCCTCACCGGCGGTCCCCTGCCCGGCTTTATGCCTCAGGACGATTCGACCCCCGAAAATGAAGAAAAGAACCGCCGCCACGGCGAAACGCTCTTCCGCATCATGCTCGAAGAAACCGGCCCGCACCGCCTGATCGCCGAAGATCTCGGCGCGGTCGCCCCGTACGTGCGCCCGGTGTTGAAAGCGCTCGAAATTCCGGGATTTAAAATTCCGCAATGGGAGACGCGTCCGGACACTTCGATCATCCCCGGGGCTGAATACGAGCGGTTGTCGCTCGCATGTTACGCCACCCACGACCATGCCCCGGTCCGTGTGTTCTGGGACGAATGGTTTACCGACACGACCTCGGGCGACGAAGGCCGCGCCGGGCACGCCCGTTACCAGATGGCCCAGCTCATGATCTTTGCAAATCGTAAAGATCTCGCCGCACCCAGGGCGTTCGACGCTGAAATCCACGCTGCGACCATGCGCGGACTGCTCGCTTCGAATTCCTGGCTCGCCGTACCCATGATTACCGACATTCTCGGGACTGCCGACCGGTTTAACGTTCCCGGCGAAATCGGTGTCCAGAATTGGACCAGCCGCCTGAATCGCACCTGCGCCGAATTGTCCCAGGAATTTGCCCCCCAGCTCACGTCAATGCGTCAAATCATCGTGGAGACGGGCCGAAATCGTGAATGAGTTTGCGACGGGTCCGATTTCTGCTCATCAAGGGAACTAGCAGAGCAAAGCCGGAATATGGGAAATCTGACAAAACGGGATCTGGTCGTAAGAATCAGCAACGAAACGGGATTGGTGCAACAGGACGTCTTCAACGTCCTGCAAAAGACACTCGATTACGTGACGGATGCTCTGGCCGATGGTCAGAACGTCGAATTGCGAAATTTCGGGGTTTTCGAGGTCAAACTCACCAAATCACGGGTTGGTCGCAATCCGAACAAACCGGAGAACGACGTCGTGATCCCGGCGCGCGCGACGGTGAAGTTCAAGGCCGGCAAAATCATGCGTCAACGGGTCCTCATGCTGACCGATGCGATGAAGCCTAAAGAAAAACCGGCGAAGGTTTGATTTCGCCCCGGCGGCGGAATTTTTTGATTTCCGTGATATCCCGGCGGGCCAGTGACTTGCTCACCGTCGTATTGTAAGACGTGTCGAAGTCCATTTGTATCCGCGGTGCCCGCCAGAATAATCTCAAGGGCATCGATCTCGACCTGCCGCTCGGGAAATTTATCGTCCTGACCGGCCCCAGCGGTAGCGGCAAATCAAGTCTCGCCTTCGACACGATCTACGCCGAAGGCCAGCGGCGTTACGTCGAAACGTTCAGCCCGTACACGCGGCAGTTCCTCGACCGGATGGACAAGCCGGTCGTCGATTCGATCGACGGCATCCCGCCTGCCATCGCAATCGAACAGTCGAACCACGTCAAATCCACGCGTTCGACCGTTGGCACGATCACTGAGATTAATGATTACCTGAAACTCTTTTTCGCCCGCGCCGCAAAAGCGAGCTGCCCCGAGTGCGGCCGTCCGGTCCGGCCCGAAACACCTCAATCGATCACCGGTCACGTGCTCCGCGCATTTGCGGGCGAAACCGTCCTGATCACGTTCGGCGTGGTCGTTCCCCCGAAAACCAAACCGGCGGATTTTTACGCATTTCTCCAGCAGCAGGGGTTTCTGCGTATCGTGCTTTACGGAGAAATCGTTCGCACCGACGACGCTCCGACCCGGAAGTCGCTGCCCGGGATTGTCCCGGTCATTCAGGATCGTGTGGAGGTCACCGAGGCCAATCTCGGCCGCTTGAGCGAGGCCATCGAAACGGCGTTGCGGCTCGGCCAGGGCAAACTTACCGTCACCCAGCCGGAGACGCCCCATGCGCAGCCGTATTCTTCAGGCTGGCACTGCGCGCACTGCGATTTGGCAATCCGGCCTCCGTCGCCGGGACTTTTCACGTTCAACAATCCACTCGGTGCCTGTCCGGATTGCCGCGGATTTGGTCGCATCATCGGCATCGATTACCAGCGCGTGATGCCCGATCCGACGCTGAGCATTGCCCAGGGCGTGATCAAACCCTTCCAAAGCGGCCAGTCGCGGGAATGCCAGGACGACCTGTTGCGGGCAGCGATGACCGAAGAAATCGACGTTCACACGCCGTTCAACCAGCTGTCCGCCCGGGACCAGCGCTGGGTGATAGACGGTGAGGGTGGCGTGGATACCAGTTCCGAGGATCTGTGGCAAAATGGCCGCTGGTACGGCGTGAAGGGATTTTTCCAGTGGATGGAATCCCGCACGTACAAGATGCACATCCGCGTTTTCCTTGCGCGTTACCGCAGCTACCAACCGTGCACCGCGTGCCACGGCGGCCGATTCCAGCCCGAGACGCTCAATTACCGCCTCGCTCCGGCCGGGCTCACGCTGCCCGAAATTGCGGCCCAGCCCGTCAAACGCCTCGCCGCCCTTTTCGACGCCGCCGAGCTGCCGCCGGGCGATCCGAGTTCCCTTCTCCTGCGGGAACAAATCGCGTCGCGTCTGCGTTACCTCGTCGAAGTTGGCCTCGGATACCTCTCGCTCGACCGCCCCACCCGATCCCTCTCGGGCGGCGAAATCGAGCGTGTCAACCTCACGACCTGCCTCGGCGCGTCGCTGGTCAACGCCCTTTTTGTCATGGACGAACCCAGCGTCGGCCTGCACCCGCGGGACACCGCCCGGCTACTCGACGTCATCCGCGCACTTCGGGACAAGGGCAATACCGTGCTGGTCGTCGAGCACGAGGATTCGATCATTCGCGCCGCCGATCACCTCGTGGATATCGGACCCGGCCGCGGCGAACACGGCGGCGAGCTCATGTTCTCCGGCCCGATCGCCGACGTTTACGATCCCGCACTGCCGAATTCGCTCACTGCCGATTACCTCACCGGCCGGAAATCCATCCCGATTCCCAACCACCGCAGACAACCGGAGGAATTCATCGAGCTGGCCGGCATCGAACATCACAACATCCGCGGTCTGGATGTCCGCATTCCGCTCGGCGTTTTCTGCTGCGTAACGGGGGTGTCCGGCTCCGGCAAAAGCACGCTCGTTCACGATGTGCTTTATCGTCAGCTCGCGGGCACGGACGTCGAGGACAGTGAATCCGCCGGGATTTGCCGCAGCATCGACGGGGCCGAAGATCTCGAAGACATCGTGATGGTGGACCAGTCGCCATTGGCGCGCAGCCCGCGTTCGACGCCCGCGGTTTACCTCGGAGCATTCGACGCGATTCGCCAGCTTTTTGGGGCGACCAGCGACGCGGTCAGCGGCGGCCTGTCGCCCTCGTCGTTTTCGTTCAACTCTGGCAACGGTCGCTGCGAACGTTGCGCCGGCCTCGGGTTCGAAAAGGTCGAGATGCAATTCCTCAGCGACCTTTACCTGCGTTGTCCGGAGTGCGACGGAAAACGGTACCAGCCGCACGTCCTGAAAATCCTGGTTAATGGACGGTCGATTCACGACGTGCTCGAAATGACCGTCGGCGAAGCGATTCCATTTTTTGCCCCGCTGCAACGCAAGGAGGAGATCACCGGGCCGCTTCAGCTCATGGCCGACGTGGGGCTGGATTACCTGCGCCTCGGGCAGCCGCTCAACGTCCTGAGCGGCGGCGAATCCCAGCGGCTCAAACTCGTGCATCACCTCGTCGAACACCACGAGAGCGGTTCGTTGCTCATTTTCGACGAACCCACCACCGGCCTGCACGTCGACGACGTCGCGCAGCTTCTTGTCGTCTTTCAGCGTCTCGTTGACGAAGGCAACAGCCTCGTCGTCATCGAACACAACGTCGAAGTCATCAAATGCGCCGACTGGGTCGTTGATCTCGGTCCGGATGCCGGCGACGAAGGTGGCCAGCTCGTGGTCGAGGGTCCGCCGGAGGTCGTCGCCGCCTGCCCGGCCTCGCACACCGGCCATTCCCTGATCGAGGCACTCGATCCCGGTCTGCGCGTGGCGGATCGCCTGCCGCCGCCTCCATCCATCTCCGCCCCATCGACGCGCAACGCGATCACGATTCGCGGGGCCCGTGAGCACAATCTCAAGAACATCGACGTGGAAATTCCCCGCGATCAGCTGGTCGTCGTCACCGGCATGAGTGGCTCGGGAAAATCCACGCTCGCGTTTGACATCCTCTTCGCCGAAGGCCAGCGACGCTTCCTCGACAGCATGTCGCCATACGCCCGGCAATTCGTCGAGCAGCTCGAAAAACCGGAAGTCGATTCCATCGAGGGCCTGCCCCCCAGCGTTGCCATCGAGCAGCGCGTCACCCGCGGCGGTGGCAAATCGACCGTGGCCACCGTCACGGAAATCTACCACTTTCTCCGTCTGCTTTTTGCCAAGGTCGGCACGCAATATTGCCCGCAATGCGACGTCCCCGTCGAAACGCAGACGACCAGCGCAATCGCCGTCCAGGTTGAAGCGCTCGCGGCCAAAGGCACCGTCCGAATTTTTGCCCCGCTCGTGAAAGCGCGGAAGGGATTTCACACCGATGTCGCGCGTTGGGCCGAACGCCAGGGATTCGAGTTTCTCCTCGTCGATGGAGTTCTGACCGCGGTTGATGGTTTTGAAAAACTCGAGCGGTTTCGCGAACACACGATTGACGTACTGGTCGGAGAACTCGGCCCGAAGACTGCCAGCGAAGCTCTGCCAATGGTCCGCCGCGCACTTGAGATCGGCAAAGGCACCGCCCGCGTGCTCGACGCAAAGAAAAAGAGCCACATTCTCAGCAACGCGATGAACTGCCCGGACTGCGGTCGCGCGTTTGAGGAGCTCGATCCCCGCATGTTTTCGTTCAATTCGCCGCACGGACGTTGTGATCATTGCCGCGGATTCGGCGAAGTCTGGCGCCCCACGAAATCAGCGGAAGATTTCGAGTCTGAACTCGAAGCCGATCTCGCCGAGGAACGGTCGTTCGAACAACTCGACGCCGACGAGGCCAGCCCGTGCCCGGTCTGTCACGGTGCCCGCATCAACGAGACCGCCCGGGCCGTGCGCGTCAACGACCTGCACCTTGCGACATTCATCCACGCGCCCGCCGGATCCGCGATTGCCCTGCTCACAAAATTGAAGTTCGACCGCTCTCAGCAGCACATCGCCAAGGACATCATCACCGAAATCAGCCAGCGTCTCGAATTCCTTGCCGTCGTCGGCCTCGGTTACCTCCAGCTCGACCGCTCGGCCAAGACGCTCAGCGGCGGCGAATCCCAGCGCATCCGCCTTGCCGCCCAGCTTGGTTCGAATTTGCGCGGCGTCCTCTACGTGCTCGACGAGCCCACGATCGGTCTGCACCCGCGCGACAATGAACGCCTTCTCGGCGCACTCACCCAGCTCGCGCGCAACGGTAATTCGCTCGTTGTCGTCGAACACGACGAAGACACGATGCGCCGCGCCGATCACCTCATCGACCTCGGACCGCGCGCCGGCCGCAATGGTGGCGAAATCGTCGCACAAGGCAGCGTTGCCGACGTGATGCGCCACCCGGAATCGCTCACCGCAAAATACCTTCGCGAGCCGATCGTCCATCCGCTGTCCGGAAAACGCCGTTCGCTCACCAACGCTCCCGGCTGGCTCGAAATCACCGGCGCCGCCCGCAACAATTTGCAAGAAATCGACGTCCGCATTCCGTTGAACCGGCTCACCGTCGTGTCGGGCATCTCGGGCGCGGGCAAAAGTTCGTTCGTTCGTGGTGTGCTGGTGCCCGCAGTGCAGGCGGAACTCAAGCGCGGCAAACGCAAACCGATCGCCGAATATTGGGACTCGGTCAGCGGTGCCCAGCACCTCGGTGCCATTCTCGAAGTGGATCAATCGCCCATCGGCAAAACCTCCCGCTCGACGCCCGCGACCTACATCAAGGTGCTCGACCTCATCCGCATCGTTTTCGCGCAACTGCCCGACGCCCGCATGCGCGGCTACACGTCGAGCCGGTTTTCGTTCAACAACGCCGGAGGCCGCTGCGAAAATTGCACCGGCCAGGGCGTCATCAAACTCGAAATGAACTTCCTGCCGGCTGCGTACATGCCGTGCGAGGAATGCCACGGAAAACGTTACAACCAGCAAACGCTCGAAGTTCTCTACAATGGCAAATCCATCGGTGACGTGATGGAAATGACCGTCGATCAGGCCGCCGGATTTTTCAGCGCGCATCCGAAAATCAAACGTTCCCTCGACCTGCTCGTGGAGACCGGACTCGGGTATCTCCAGCTCGGCCAGCCCAGCCCAACGCTGAGCGGCGGCGAAGCCCAGCGCATCAAACTCGTGACCCAGCTCGCCCGCCGCAGCACCCCGAAAGGCGAAGCGATCCGCACGACACGTATTGGCAAATCCACGCTCTACGTGCTCGAGGAACCGACCATCGGCCTGCACACCGCCGACGTGGTGAGCTTGATCGCGGTACTGCATCGCCTCGTCGAGGAGGGCGGGACGGTCGTGGTGATCGAACACCACCTCGACCTGATCGCCGAAGCGGACTACCTGATCGAAATCGGCCCGGAAGCCGGCGACGCCGGGGGTCATCTCGTCGCCGCCGGCACGCCCGAACAGGTCGCCAAAAGCAAAACCAGCCGCACCGCGCCATTTCTCAGGGACGTCCTCGCGCGCACCCACCCGGCCGCATAAGCAATCATTCGACGGCTGCACCGGCAATTTTTTCGCGCTTGCACGATCGTGCCCGACGCGATGGACTCCGCGCCTTGATTACGCTTCACCAAGCCATTTTTTCGCGCGCTCTCACTCCACCATAGCGCGTCCGTCGCGGTTCCCGACGTCCCGGAACCGCTCCCATTCTTGATGACCGGGTATCTCTGCCCGCCGTCCGGCTCTTTCGCCCGACATTTTTCACCGGCTTTCGTCAATACAAATTCTTTACGTTCTCATGCAGCTTAACGACATCTCCAAAGAGTGGTTTTCCAACGTCCCGAAGGACCTCATCGCCGGCCTCGTGGTCGCGCTCGCGCTCATCCCCGAGGCCATCGCGTTCTCGATCATCGCTGGCGTGGATCCCCAAGTGGGTCTTTACGCCTCGTTCTGCATCGCGGTCGTGAGTGCCATTGCCGGCGGCCGTCCGGGAATGATTTCCGCCGCCACCGCAGCCACCGCTCTCCTGATGATCACACTCGTCAAGGAACACGGGCTGGAATATCTGCTCGCCGCGACCCTGCTCACCGGTGTGCTGCAAATCGCCGCCGGCCTGCTCCGCATGGGCGAAGCGCTCAAATTTGTTTCGAGCTCGGTGATGACGGGATTCGTCAACGCGCTCGCGATCCTCATCTTCATGGCGCAGCTCCCGGAATTCGCCGGAGCCGGGTGGCAGATGTACGCGATGGTCGCGGGTGGTCTTGGCATCATTTACCTGATTCCGCGCCTCACGAAAGCTGTGCCGTCGCCACTGGTCTGCATTGTCGTGCTCACGGTCATTTCTTTGGCCGCCGGATTGGATCTGCGCACCGTCGGCGACCTGGGTGAGCTCCCCTCGACGCTTCCGGTTTTCCTCCTTCCGCAAGTGCCGCTGAATCTCGAAACGCTCCTGATTATCCTGCCATATTCCATTCCCATTGCAGTCGTCGGTCTGCTGGAATCTCTAATGACGGCAACCATCGTCGATGACCTGACTGACACCGACAGTAACAAAAATCGCGAGTGCGCGGGTCAGGGCCTGGCCAACATCGCGTCAGGATTTTTCGGCGGCATGGCTGGCTGCGCGATGATCGGCCAGACCGTCATCAACATCAAATCCGGAGGCCGGGGCCGGCTTTCGACGTTTGCGGCGGGCGTGTTTCTTTTGATTCTGCTCGTCGTCTTTGGGCCCTGGGTAAAATTGATTCCGATGGCCGCGCTGGTCGCGGTGATGATCATGGTGTCGATCGGCACGTTCAGCTGGGCATCATTGCGTGACCTCCCCCGCCATCCGAAAACGTCGAGCCTGGTGATGATCACCACCGTGCTCGTGGTTGTGATCACGCACAACCTGGCCCTCGGGGTTGCCGTCGGCGTGTTGATGAGCACGATTTCGTTTGCCCGAAAAGCCGCTCTGCTCATGCGGGTTGGCACCGAGATCGACGAGAGCGGCGAACACCGCACCTACTTCGTGACGGGCAATCTGTTTTTCGTTTCGGCAGGTGCGTTCGGCCGCGCGTTCAACTTCCGCGAAGTAGTGGCCCGCGTGACGATCGATGTGACGCGCGCCCATTTCTGGGACATCAGCTCCGTCGCGGCGCTCGACAAAGTCGTGCTGAAATTCCGCCGCGACGGTGTCACGGTAAATGTGATCGGCTTGAACGAAGCGAGCGCCACGCTGATTGAGCGGGTCGCCGTCCACGACAAAGCCGGTGCCAGCGATTCCGTGCCTCTACACTAAAATTTCCCCATGAAAAACTTTCTCACCTGCACCGACGGCTCCCCGTACGCGCCGAGCGTTTACGACCACACCGCCTGGGCCGCCAGCCGGATCGCGGAGGCGTCGGTCCACGTCGTGCACATGCTCGACCCGCACCGCGAGCGCGCCGCCATCGTTGACCGCAGTGGCAGCCTCGGGCCGGACACCGGCGAAGAATTGCTCGCCGAACTGGTCACGTTCGAAGAGACGAAAAACCGTCGCGCGCGCGAACAGGGCAAGGCCATCCTCGCTGCTGCCGAGCGTCATCTGCGCAAGGCCGGCGTGGCCAATGTCACCGTCGAGCAGCAGCACGGCGAACTCGTTGAGGCGGTCACCCGCATGGAAACCAATGCCGACCTCGTGGTGATCGGCAAACGCGGCGAGTCGGCGGATTTCGCGAGTCAGCATCTCGGATCGAACCTCGAGCGCGTGATCCGCGCCAGCATCCGACCCGTTCTCGTCTCGTCCCGGACGTTTACACCAATCGACCAGTTTTTAATGGCCTACGACGGCAGCCCGAGTGCGGAAAAGGCCGTGGAATTTGCCATGACCCAACCGCTGCTGCGCGGGCTCCGCTGCCTTCTGCTGCGCGCCGGCCGGATCGACGAAAATGCCGAGTGGTACCTCCAGGAAACTGCAGCCAAATTGCGCGCCTCCGGATTCGACGTGACCGCGCAAAGCGCTCCTGGCGAACCCGATGAAATCATTCCCGAGACCATTCAGCGTGAGAATATTGCCCTCCTCGTGATGGGTGCCTACGGGCACTCGCGAATCCGTCACCTCATCGTCGGCAGCACGACGACGACCATGCTTCGCACCTGCCCGGTCCCTGTCCTGATGTTCCGCTGATCAGGGCGCCGGACGCAGCCGGGTGAACAATTTTTCGTAAGTGGAGATCATGCGCTCCACGGTGAATTTTTCCGAAACTGTCGCCAACCCAGCCACGCGGAATCGCTCGCGCAGATTCGGATCTCCAGCCAGTCGGACGACGGCGCGAGCGAGCGCCGCGGGATCATCCGCCGGGACCAGCAGGCCGTTCGATTCCGTTTCGAGGATCTCGGGCAGACTGCTGATGTCGGAAGCGATGCAGGGAATGCCGGCGGCCATTGCTTCGACGACCACCAGACCAAATCCCTCCCACAATGAAGGCACCAACAACACGTCACACGCGCTCATCACGCCGGGCACGTCATCGCGAAATCCGAGCACGTGAACGTTCGGCCGGCTCGCGGCGAATCGTTTGACCTTGGCTTCCAGCGTGCCGGTGCCCGCAATCACCAGGTGAATCTTCGGGTGCTCCTGCTCGATAATCGCCATCGCTGCGAGCAGGGTCGAAATCCCCTTTTGACCGGACAGCCGACCGACAAAGCCGATCACAAGATCGTCTGCGGTGAGACCAAGCTCAATCCTCAGTTGTTTCCCGCGACTGGCGGCTTCGGAATCGATCGGCGGAATGCCGTGCGGGATCACGTGCATTCGCTCGTCTTTCATCCACGGATTCGACGCGAGCACGGTCCGACGGGTGGATTCCGAATTCACCACAACGGCATCAGCGAGCGCGTTGAACGTGAACCGGTAATTCCAGCGATTCGAAATCGGGCGGTCGATTTGATGCAGGGCGATCACGGCAGATCCGCCCGAGAATTTTTTCACAAGGCCCGCGATGCGCACGTCCCGCGAGATGTTTGCGATCACGATGTCGACGCGGTGCCGCCGGAGGAGAAGAGCCAGGCGGGTGAGCAGAATCGGGTTGAGGTCGCCGGCGATCCGCAGCGGCTGGACGGCGAGGCCGAGCGTGCGCGCATGGTCGAGCATCACCGTCCCAGGCCGGGCCGTGATCAGCGTGCGATGCCCGCGAGCCGCGAGGTGTCCCGCCATTCCCAGCATCCACGTCTCGCCCCCGCCCATGAACTTGAGCGAGTTCAACAACATCACGTTGAACGTCCGACCGGCGTGGCCGTTGGCGAGGACAGGTTTTTGAGACAAGCGCCGACGCTCGCCGCGACGCCCCCGAAGTTCAATCCCGAGTTTTGGTCGCATTCGCATGTGTCGCGGCCATTAGACTGAGGGTCTCCGACGGTCACAGCTTGACCCGTCGGAAATCGCCGGGACATCTTCACCCAGCACGTCTGGAGGTCACACCTTTGGGTGTTCCAATCCCGAAGTCATGCGATCGCCTCGACCCCAGCTCACCCGCGAAATCGGCAACGATCTGGATCACGCGTCTTCCAATCCGGAGAACGAGCGTGATCCGTGGCCGCTGCCGAGCTTTCTGGTTGTCCTGACGGTTTACCTCGGCTGGTTGGGGCTGGGATGGATTGGGCAAACGCCAACGCACGAGGAGCTGATCGGCTACGTCGGCAAGATGCAGCATTTCCTGCACATCCTGCGATCGGAAGGTGCCTTTCCGTGGTGGCTGCCGGAATATCTGCACGGCTCAAGCGGCGTTGCGATGCTTAGCTACGTCGGCTCGATGCCGATTTTCTGGCTGGGGGCGGCCTTGTTTGGAGACGTTACGGGATTCAAAATTGCCGGACTGGCGTGCGTCGGACTCGGCGGACTGGCGGCTTTTGGGTTTGCCACTAGTCTCACGAGCAGGGGCTGGGCGGGTTTCACGATCGGACTTCTGTTTGTCCTCTCCCCGCAGGTCCTTCTGAGGCTTGGCTGGCAGGAACACCTCGTGATCGTGGCAGCTTATCCATTTGTCCCGCTGGTCTTCTGGGCTTTGCTGCGTCTGGCCCGCCACGGGCGCTGGGTGGACTCCGTGCTGTTCGCCATGGCGTTCTCGATCACGCTGCTGTGCTGGACCAAGGTCGGCGCCTCGCTGGTGCCACCCCTCGCGGGCTTCGCGCTCTGGCTCTTCGCGTCCAATCCCGCCTTCCGTGGCCATCTCTTGCGTGGACTCGTGCGGGTGGTCCCGATGATTGTCCTGCTGGCAATCGTGCCAAATTTGCCGCTGCTGCGCGAAACGTCGTTCATGAAGATGTACGACGGCAGTCCATTCGACGGATGGCAGCGGGTCTACGCGTTCAAAACTGCGACGTCGTGGATGGATCGTGGCGGCGAATTGCTGGCCGCATTGCCGTCGAGTCTGCACCCGGATCGCGGCGGATATTACCTCGGCTTGGTCGGCCTGATCGCCGTCGCCGCACTCATCGGCAGGAATTGGCGATCCGATCGTCCCCGCGACCAGGGCGTTCTTCCCGTCGTGCGTGCTTTTGTCGCCATCGCACTTTTTACGTTCTGGCTCTCGCGAGGTCCGTGGACCGGATTGAGCGGACATTTTGGAATTCTCGAAGCCAGCATGAAAATGACGGATTGGTTCGTTGCGCCGCACTGGCTGGGCCTCGGCGCGCAAGCCGCTGTGATTTACTGGCTAATCCCGCGACACCGCCGTCACACCGTGTTTTTCGCACTCGCTCTGGTGATCTATTTTCTCGTCCCGGCCACGACGATTACGAATCGACTACCCGTATTCGACAGCCTGCGCGCGCCGGATTCTTTTTGGATGCTAGGCGGGACGTTTGTGTGGTGCGTGGCGGCAGGCGTCGCGGCCGTCCACCTTGTCAGCCTGATTCCGCGGCCCGCCGTCCGTTTGCTCGTGGGTGGCGTCGCTGCGCTCATCGTTTGGTTCGATGCAAAACCCTACGTTCAGTATTTCCGCACGCCCGGACTGAGTTCGCAGTATCACTCGGACTACGCTGAGGCGCTCGCCGTGCTGTCGAACGAACCGCAACCCGGACGCGTCCTCGCGCTCTCCGGCCGCTACCATTACCTGACGATCCCGTACGAAACCGGCCATGGGCTGAGCACCGAAGCGGCTCACCAATATTTCACGCAGCGGCCAATGTCGCGATTTCAGACCGCCGGATGGGCGTCGCTCACCTCTCTGAAACAGGCGCTTCGTCTGGCTGGCGTTTCGTTTGTCCTCATCGACCGGACCGATTCCAAACTGCCCGCCACAATCACCAGTGCGTTCGGCCCGGATTTCGTCCGGATCTTCGAGAGCGAAAATTTCACGCTCTTCCGTTTCGGCGATTCGCTCGCACCGGCCTTCGTTTCCCAACGTTCGGAAACCGTGCCGATCGACGCTCGCGAGGCCGCTCATGGGCTCAGCCTGTCGCCGGGCAACATCCTCGCACTGGCCGGGGAAAATTTACCCGGCGGCGAGTCGACCCGCAAAGTGGAAGCCGGGCCAGCATTCCAAAAACTGTTGCCGATTGAAACGATCCGCGGGCGCATCACGTTCGACGCGACCGGAATGGCGGGCTGGCTCGCGTTGACCGATGCGTGGCATCCTGATTGGACGGCCATCGTGGAAGGTGCGCCCGCCGAAATCAAACGCGCCGCTGGAGCTTTCCCAGCGGTCGCTCTTCCCACAGGAGCGAGTAGCGTGACCTTCGCATTCGTGCCGCCGTGGTGGTACGCGGTTTGCCTTTTGGTCGGTGCGGCCGCCTGGGTTGCGTGTTGTGGATTTCTTGCGTGGCACGGAATCCCCCGGACCCGTCGACAGGGCCTCACATCGACTGCACCGCGATCCAAATGAACACGGTTTGGGTATTCCGCAGCTGCAGCTTCGTTGCTGCGGGAGCTGTCATGCTTTTCGCGAGCTGCGCCGCGTACGGTCCACCGCGAGTGACGGGCGAGCAGATCCACCGCGGGATCGTCTTCGCATCGCCGGGCGGCCACGATCTGAAACTGGATCTTTACGTGCCGCCGAAGTCTGCAAATGCTGGCCGGCCCGCTCCGGTCGTGATGTGGATCTTCGGCGGGAGTTGGCGATTCGGCACTCGAGGATATCACGTTAACATTCGCGACCTGACACGCGCGGGCATTGCCGTTGCCTCCATTGACTACCGGTATTCAAGCGAAGCAATCTTTCCCGCACAACTCGACGACTGCCGCGCAGCATTGCGGTGGCTGGAAACACACGGCGCGGCTTACGGTCTCGACCCGGGCCGGATCGGAGTCGCGGGAGAATCCGCCGGCGGCCACCTCGCGGCGCTCCTCGGCGTGATCGAGGGACGTCCCCGCATCCGTGCGGTTGTTGCGCTGTATCCACCGACCGATCTTGTTGCCATTGGACGCCAGTATGCCGACGCCAACCCGAGCGACATCGAGCGGCTGCTCGGTGGCTCGATTGAAGACCGTCTCGCGCTCGCCCGGGCCGCCAGCCCGGTCTTTCACGTCAAAGCAGACTCCCCACCGTTTCTGTTGATTCATGGATCCCTCGATGACCTCGTGACTCCGTGGCACAGCGAAGAAATCGACCGCCGACTGCGGGCCGCCGGGGTGGAATCGAGGGTCATCCTCGTGCCGGATCAAGCCCACTGGTTTGATCTCACCGCTCTGCAACTTGACGTCGTTGCGAAGTATTTCCGGAGGCACTTCAACTAAACGCCGAGGCGCTCCGCAGCGCCTCGAGCCGGGCGGCAGCGGCGCGGGAACGAATCGCTTCGCGGGCGAGTTCGAGTCCGGCCCCCACGTCACCAACGCGGCCCGCGACCGTCAGAGCTCCGGCGGCATTCCACACGACGATATCCGCAAGCGGTCCCTCCGCACGGCCGCGGAGCAGCCCCTCGAGCATGGCGGCATTGTGCCTCGCGTCGCCTCCCAAAAGCTGCGCGACATCGGGAAAATCGATCCCGTGATCCGACGGATCGAGCGTGAAACTGGAGATCGCGCCGTCCGCGACCGACCGGCCACGCGTCAAACCCAGCGTGGACATTTCGTCGAGGCCGCCCGTCGGCGATTCACCGTGAACCGCCCAGGCACCCTTTCGACCCAATTCGACGAAAACTTCCGCGTAAAGATCCATCAATCGAGGATCGAAAACGCCCGCCAGCTGATGCGTCGGCGCGGCGGGATTCAGTAGTGGCCCAAGTTTGTTAAAAATGGATGGCAGCCCCTTTTCCGCCAGAAATTTCCGGACCGGAGCGACCGCGCGAAAGTCCGGATGATAAAGCGGCGCGAAAAGAAAGACACAGCCCGCTTCGGCGAGCACCCGGGATGCCTCTGCAGGTTCGAGTTCGATTCGCACGCCCAGAGCTTCGAGCACATCCGCACCGCCGCTTTTCGACGTGATGCCGCGATTGCCGTGCTTCACGACCGCAACGCCGCATGCTGCGACGACAAACATGACAGCCGTCGAAATGTTGAACAGTCCCTGCTTATCACCGCCCGTACCGCACACGTCGATCAGCGGCCGCCCCCCGGTGTCACCTGGGTCGACCCGGCGCGCGCGACCAAGAAGCGTTCGGACGAAACACGCAATTTCACCGGCCGTTTCCCCCTTGGCCCCGAGCGCTTCCAGCAATTCCGCTCGCGCCTCCACCGGTTCGTCCTCGGCAAAAAGATACCGGCAAACCTCGGCGACCTGCGGGCCGTCAAGATTTCCCCCGTTGCGGAGATGGCTCAGAAGGTCACTCACGGGCGACACTAAAGCAAAACGGCCACTACCGCCGCAAACAGCAATACCGCCCCCGCCAGCCGCCGCCCCATCGCTTCGGGACCCTCGCTCGCATCGTGCCGCGCAAACCACCGCGCAAACCACCGCGCAAACCACCGCGCCAGCAGCCACGCCAGCACCACACTCCACACCGAGCGCGACGAGTAGACGATATTTACGACCGTCGCATTTCCGTAAAGGCCCAACGCCAGCGCCATGCCGAGGATTTGCACGGCCAGCAGGACGGACCCCGCAGCCAACCCGATGCGCGCCCCCACGGGGACGCGAAAAATTTTCAACCCCTCCTGCGGAAGCCCGTAGAGCACCGACAAGGCACCCACGATGCCAAACATCAGCGGAACAAAAACCCCGACGCCGAGTTGGGGCAGCCACCGCTGAACGAGGACGTCTGTGAGCGCAAACAATGCCGCCGCTCCCATAGCACTCAACGCATCCGCCCGGAGCAATCGCGGTCCGAGCGCTCGCAATGTCGCTCCGGTTACGAGCATCACGCCGAGCGAACTCGCGATCGCTCCCAGCCACCACCTCAACGGCAGCACCTCCGCAAACAACACCGCTCCAAACACCGCCGTAAACATCACCTTCAGGCCCAGCAACGGCGTTGCCACCGAGACGTCGCCGTGACGCAACGCCAGAAACGTAAGGATTTGACCGACGGTAAACGTGACCGCCGCCACCGCCGGCATCCACGCGAGCGACCAAGCGACGTCCCCGGCCAGCAGCCACAACGGTTGAAACAGCAGTGCCGCCGCCACGTTGGCCGCCACGTTGACGGCATTTTGACCCGCTCCGCGCCCGATCGACTGTTTGATCAAAAGCGCGGCCAGCACGTAGAGCACCGCCGAAATTGCGGGCAGCACCAAGAGAGGCTCGCCGCTCAAGACGTCCGCCCGAGCTCACGAAGCCGGGCGCGCAATTCCCCGACCGACCATTGCCCCCTCACCACCGGACGTTCGATCCAGCCGTAATTCAAGACCGACCCGCACGACCCGCAAAGCAAGCGCGACAGCCGCCCGTACTTTCCCATTCCCATCGCCGCGACCGGAATCGGTGGCCGGTCGAGCAAGGCCAGCAGCGCACCGAGATCGCCGTGCGATTGCGGGGTGACCGCGACCTTGAACACATCCGCCCCAGCGTCCGCGGCCCGCTGGAGCATCTCCCGCAACCGCTCGAGCTTCGGCGTTTTCTGAAAATCATGAGCCGAAAAAATGACACGGCAGCCGGCATCACGCGCCGCCGCGATCACGCCCACAAGTTCGCGCCGCGATGCCAGCTCGATGTCCACCGCCGACACGTCTCCAAGGACCTGGCGAATCAACGCTTCCCGCTGCGGGCGGCTGAGCGCATTTTCGCCCCCTTCGTTCGGGTGGCGGGCGGTCGCGATGACCGGGATCGAAAGCGATTGGAAAATGTCTTGTGAAGGTGCCGCTCCGAGCGCATCGAGGCGGATTTCAACCACATCCACGACACGGGGCGGTAATCGCCGCAACCGTTTAAATCCCGCCTCCGATTGAATCACCCCGGCCACATTGGCGCGGTCGAGCCGGAGCGGTCTTTTTCTTTGACGCATGTGGAAGGCTGAAAGTAGGTATGCCGCCTCCGTGAGCCCCGGCGGGCGTCGTCGTTATGTTAGCCCGAAAACAGGAAATCAACCTCCAACTCAATCAGCTGGTTGATGCCGCCATTCTCGGGCTCACGTTCTGGCTCGCTCATCAGCTGCGCTTTCACGAAATCGTCAGCTTCGACAATTCGCCCGAGATCCCGCCCTTCGAAGCATTTCTCTGGATGCTGGCCGTGATCATTCCTTTTGGTCCGTTCGTGATGGAGCTCCAGGGTTATTACCAATACCCGCTGGAAAAAACGGTTTGGAAATCCTTCAGCCAACTCGCCCGGGCCGCGCTCTGGCTGCTCGTGATCACCGCCGTGAGCGCCTTCCTTTTCCGCCTTTACATCCCAAGCCGATCCGTCCCGATTCTTTTTGCGTTTCTTGCGCTCGCCACTCTCCTGCTCAAGGAGCGCATTGCCATCGCCATCTACCGGCGCCATCTCGAATCAGGTGCCGTCGCCGAACGCATCCTGCTCGCCGGAGAACCAAGCAAAATGGCCGAAGTCGAGTCCGCCTTCACCCCTACTCTCCGGCTGGAAATCACCATCGTCGAACGCGTCGACCTCGAATCGCAGGATACCGCAGCGCTCGTCTCGGCCCTGCACCGCCACTCCGTTGGCCGCGTTGTGCTCGCGTTCAGCCACATCGAATTGAGTGCCGTACAAAAGGCCATCGAAGCGTGCGAGCTCGAGGGCGTCGAAGCATGGCTCTGCGCGGATTTCATCCGCACGTCCATCGCCCGTCCGACGTACGAGGTGCTCGCCAGTCGGCCCATGCTCGTTTTCCGAACGACGCCCGACATCTCCTGGGCACTCATGGTCAAGGGCGTATTTGACCGTCTCGTGGCGGGGTTGGCACTGATCCTCCTTTCGCCTTTTTTCGCGCTCATTGCCCTCACCATCAAACTCACTTCACCGGGCCCCGCCGTCTTCCGACAACAGCGCGCCGGGCGGCACGGCCGTCCGTTCACGATGTACAAATTCCGCTCGATGCGCACCGATGCGGAAATGCTCCGCGCCGAGCTCGTTTCCTACAACCTCATGAGCGGCCCCGTCTTCAAGATCGAAGACGACCCCCGCGTCACCCGATTTGGCAAATGGATTCGCCGCACCAGCATCGACGAGCTTCCCCAGCTCCTCAACGTTGTCCTCGGCCAAATGAGCCTCGTCGGGCCCCGACCGCTCCCGATCTACGAAGTCGAAAATTTCCAAAGCGCTTCGCACCGCCGCCGCCTCAGCATGAAACCCGGTCTCACGTGCCTCTGGCAGATCCGCGGCCGCAATTCCGTCACCGACTTTGACGACTGGGTGCGCATGGATCTTGAATACATCGACAACTGGTCTCTCGGCCTCGACGCGTGGATTCTCGTGCGCACCATTCCCGTTGTTTTGCTCGGACTCGGCGCGAAGTAAAAATCTCCCACTTTTCGCTGGCCATGCCCACCCCCGCTGATCAAAGTCCCCCGCTTCATGGCCACCGTGAATTCCCTCCCGATTCGCCCGGCGCCCACCAGCGGCCCGACTGCGATTCCGTCTGCCGGAATTCTCGACCCTCTCTCCGCTTCCGCCGCCCATTTTGCCGGGGTCAATTTTTTCGTTCGCCCGCTGACCCGCTCAAATGCTGGGCAAATTGACCGAGAATCCTGTTTGATTTGACCTGCCCGGTTATTTAACCTGCTTAAATTCCCTGATCATCCATCCTCCCCTTGCAGCCCCTGAACATGACAAGAAAGCTCCTCCTCGCTACCGCGTTCGCCCTCGCCGGCCTCTCCTCCGTTTCGGCCCAGCAGAATTCTCCGATCACCATCACCAAGATTGCGCCGATCCTGGAAAAAACGCCGCAGTTCAACCTCAGCATCGGGCCACAACGCCGGGCCGACAGTCAGGACTGGCTCATGGTCGAAGTGGAGTTCGCTTACGAACCCCGCACCCGCGATCAGCCGCAGTTTCTCGACGAGCTGTCTTTTAACTATTATATTCTCCTCAACAATAAAGGCGCACTCGGACCTCAACCGACACTCCTTGTTGGCACCGTCACACACGTTGCCATTCCGGCCGGAAAAAATCTGCGCTCCGTCGCTTTCGTCAGCCCGCGCACGCTCCAGCAGTTTTTCGCGGGTAAACCACCCGCATCTCCCACCGCGGCCGTCATGGCCGTCGGTGTGACCATCAGCCGTCAGGGCCAGGTGGTCGCCGCTGAGAGCATCGGTGAGGGCAAAGGCAAACCACTGTGGTGGAACAACTTCACCCAAACGCCAGGATTGGTTCTCAACAAGAGCGAAACGCCATTTGCACCGCTCTTCTGGGATTATTACGAGGCCCTGAAGTCGAAGCCGGCTGGGCTCTGATTCTGCCGCACCGATTCGCACCCGAAACGCCATTTTTTTCAGATGCCCGCACCGACTCGCTCCACTGTCGTCAACCTGGGAATGCAGACGGTCACCCTGGCCGAGTTTCTCACCGCCCCGGATGGCTCCCTCACTCTTCAGCAATTCCACACCAGCGAACTTCTCGTTGATCCCGGCTCCGATGCCTCGCGCCCCGGTCAAATCCGCGCGGCGGTCGGTCAACTGAAGCAGACCGCCAAAAACAAAGGCGGCTCGATCAATTACGCACTGCCGTCCCAGGCCGTGTTTGCCCGCTACCTCACGTTGCCTGGTGCCAGCCCCGAAGATCTCCAACAGATCATCGGATTTGAAGCCCAGCAGAACATTCCGTTCCCCATCGACGAAGTCGTTTGGGATTCGCAAGCTCTCGGGCAGCCGACCGACGGCAAGCTCAACGTCGTGCTGCTGGCCATCAAAACGGACACACTCGAAGATCTGAACGGTGCGGTCGAGGATAACGGGTTCCAGGCCGAGATCATCGACGTTGCTCCCACCGCTCTCTACAACGCATTCCGCTACAATTACGGGGATCTTTCGGGCTGCTCGCTCCTCATCGATATCGGTGCCCGCACCACCAACCTGGTTTTCATCGAGGGTGATAAGGCGTTCAACCGCAGCAGTCCCATCGGCGGCAATGCCATCACTCAGGCGATCGCCAAGGAGCTGAACGAAACGATCGAAGCGGCCGAACTCCTTAAACGCGAGAAGGGATTTGTCAGCCTCGGCGGATCCTACGCCGAGCCGGAAGATCCGGTCGTGGCGATGATTTCAAAACTCTCGCGCACCACACTCACCCGTCTCCACGCCGAGATTGCCCGATCCATCAGTTATTACCGCGCCAATCAGGGCGGCAGCCAGCCGCTGCGTGCATTCCTCGCCGGCGGTTCGGTCGGAATGCCTTACATCCTCGAGTTTTTCTCGGAGAAAATGCAGATGCCGGTCGAATTCTTTAATCCCCTGCGCAACGTGTCCGTTTCGCAACAAGCCGACCAGGCTGCTCTGGCTGCTTCGGCCCACGCGATGGGTGAAGTCGTCGGACTTGCTCTCCGCCAGGTCGGCAATTGCCCGGTCGAAATCAATTTACGGCCTCCCACCGTCGTCCGCGCCCACCAGCTCAAAACGCGGAAACCCTATCTCATCGCCGCGGCAATCTGCCTGTTTCTTGCCATCGCACAGTGGTTTGTCTTTTTCACCAAGGCCGCCGACGTGAAGAGCCGCGTGCTCGAACAGGTCAACGCCGAGGTCAGCACTCTGGATGCGGTTGCCGCCCGCTACGACCGCGCCGAGAATGAACAGAAACGCCTTCAGGAAGTGGCCGCTCCGCTCCTGACCGCCGCCGTCGAACGCGAAGCCTGGATTCAAATCATCGACGAACTCGGAGCCAATCTCCCCCCGAAATTTATCTGGGTGACTCAGATGACTCCTCTCTCAAATGACCGCCCGGTGACCGTCGGTGGTCCGGCCCTCGTGGCTGCGCCCACGCCCAAACCAACCGGTCCCAAAAACCCGAACCAACCTACTGCGCAGGCCAACGTCATCAACGCACTCCAGATCGACGGCCTTTACCTTCAAAATCCGAGTGACGCCAAAGTCATCGACGATTTTGTCAACAATCTGCAGAAATCCGAGCTCTTCGCTATCGAAGAAGGCGACAAAGCCAAAGTCGTGACGGTCCGCAGCACCCCCGACGAAAACACCTGGGCCTACACCTACAGGATCGTCGTTCCACTCAAAAACCCCATTGCCCTACCATGAACTGGGTCAAAAAAAATACCTTTCTCGCAGGCCTCATAGCGGTCGTCGTTATTGTCGGCGGAATCCTCGGATACCTGACGTTTTCGGCCTACTCGAATTACAACGCAGTCACCGCGGAGTACGACTCCCAGGTCAGCAAGCTCCAGCAGCTGCAGAATCGGACGCCCTTCCCGAGCGACGCCAACATCAAACGTTACGCGGAACTCGCCGCCGAATACAAAGACGAATACACCAATCTCCTCGCCGAGGTCGGCAAAATGCAGCCGCCCCTCGAAACGATCAGCCCCCAGGCGTTTCAGGACCGCTTGCGTTCCGTGGTTTCTGAAGTCGAAGCCGCTGCGCAGACCGCAGGTGTCACCCTCGCGCCGGAATTTTACATGGGTTTTGACCAATATCGTGGTCAATTGCCCGGCGACAATGCGGCAGGTGCTTTGGCCCGCCAATTGGGCGCGGTCCAGGCCGTGGTCAATGCGCTGATCGAAAATCGCGTCAAAAGCATCGACAGCATCACCCGCACGCCACTACCGGAGGAAGGTGGAGCGCCTCCGCCGGAGACCCGCAATCCCCGCGACAATCGTCCAGCAAATTCCCGGGAAGAGAAGGCGTCCGTGGTCTCCGCTTACCCGTTCGAAATCACCTTTACCGCCGAGCAGGGCCGTCTTCGGCAATCCCTCAACGCGATCGTCCGATCCAGCCAGTTTTTCATCATTCGCTATCTGACCGTTGCGAACAGCTCGTTGGAAGGACCGCCTCGCGCGCCAGTTGAGACGGCCTACGTCGACCCGGCCGCCGAACCCACTCCAAACCCGGACGGCTCAATGCCCACACCGAATCCGGAAGGCACGCAACAAACCGCGGATCCCGAGCGCCCGGCCCTCAATGTCATTGTCGGTCGCGAGACGCTCACGGTCGCGGCCCGCATTGAAATGATCACGTTCAACACCCCGGAAGCGAAGAACTAGCCCCGCCCCCATCGTCATGGATTCGATTACCAAACATTATGACCGCATCATTCTGGCGGTCCTGGGTCTGCTCGTCGCCGTTTTTGCCGGCCTGATCATCCTGAACGCCCTGTCGTTCAACGAGATCTTCGAGAGCCGCAACAGCAGTAAGCCACCCTCGGATAAAATCACCGAACCCGAAACCGCCATCGTCCGACAGGAAATCGTCTCGATCCAGGAACCCGCCGAATGGGTCCCCCACGAAGGCTCTCTTTTCGTTTCGGCGCCGTACGTGCTTCAGGAGGATGGTCAACTGACTGCCCCGCTCGAAGCAGGCAGCGTTCCCCTGCACCCGCCGGTGCCGAACGAATGGCTCGTGAAATACGACCTGGACTGGGCTGACGGCAACGTCCTCGAAGCGGATCCGGACAACGATAAGTTCTCGAACCGCGAGGAGTGGGCCGGCAACACCGATCCAACGTCCGCAAAATCCCGTCCGCCGTACATCACCAAACTTCGCCTCGCCGAGTTTGTTCAGACCCCTTTCCGTCTGAAATTCAGTGGCAGCCCGGACCAGGGCACGACCTTCACGATCAACGCCCGGGACCTGTCTTCCCCAACCCAATTCCTTAAACTTGGAGAAATGGTCGATGGCACTCCCTACAAATTAATCAATTACGAGGAAAAGAACGTCGATAAGGATGGACTTATCGTCGACACGTCGGAACTCACCATCGAAAACCAGGAAAACCGGGAAAAAATCGTTCTCATTTTTGATCGGGAAGTGAATTCACCCACCGAGTTCGCCAAGCTTCGGTATTTGTGGGACGGCTCGGAGCAAACCGTCAAAAAGGGCGATGACTTCTCCGTGGAGCCCGAGCCAAACGTCAAATACAAACTCGTTGACATTACGGAGACGGAGGCCCTAATACAAAACGCCGAGACCGGGCAGGAGTTCAAGGTTCCGTCACAGGATCCATGATTCTGTCCGGAATTTTGTTATTTGATGCCCAAACCCGAGCTTCCCACCGGTAAAATCCCTCCTGCCTCCCTGCCCCCACACCAGCCGCCCAGCCTTAACCATGCTTAGAAAATCCGTTCTCTCATCCGGAATCTCCCTACTCTTTATCTTCACCACGATCCCTCTGCCGGCTCAGGATTCCGGTGTCCAGGGTGCAGCCGAGCGCGAAATTCGCCGACGGGAAGCCATCAGCAATTACGCTCAGGATTTCATCGACAAGGGAGCCGATGCGATGATGAACAAGGATTACGAGTCCGCTTTTGCGTATTATAAGGCGGCCGTTGACGCCCTGCCAAGCGGAGGTGATGCGGCCGCTCCATTGCGGGTAACCGCACTGGATGGGTTTGGCGAGGCAGTGATTAAACTTTCTGAACAACGGGTTTCGGAAGGCCGTTTCGAGGACGCTGAAACGACGGTCCGAGTCATCCTCGATGACCGCTACGATCCCAACTACCAGCCAGCACTTGATCTGCTCGCCAAAATCCAGGCCCCGGACACCTTCAACAAAACGGTGACCCCGGGATTTGTCGCGAGTGTGGAGGAAGTGAAACAATTCCTTCGTGAGGCGGATGGTTTTTACCAGAGCGGACGTTTTGACCTCGCGTTCAAGCGCTGCGAGCAGGTCCTTAACATCGACCGTTACAACATCGCTGCCCGACGGCTGATGGAAAAAGTCAACAACGCCCGGAGCGATTACGGGGACACCGCCTACAACCAGACGCGAGCGACACTCATTCGGCAGACCGATCAAGCTTGGGAACTACCGGTTACCCGCTTCGACTCCGGAACTTCGCAAATTATCGAGCAATCGCCCATTGACACGCGCGGAACAATCTCGATCAACCGGAAACTCGACGAAATTCGCATTCCGAGCATCAATTTCCGCGAAGCTACGATCCGGGAAGCACTCGACTTCGTAAAACAGCGTGCCCGTGCACTCGATACGACGGAGCCGGATGAAAGCCGTCGCGGCGTCAACATTGTGCTCGATCTCGACCCCGGCAGCCAGTCGGCGGAGACCGCCACACGCATTACGCTGGCACTCACCGACATCCCGCTCCGAGATGCCCTCGACTTCATTGCGCGGGCTGCCGGACTCAAAGTCAAGGTTGACCCCTACGCGGTCGCGATTGTTCCGCTCAATCGTGAAACCGACGTCCTGATCACGAAAGAATACAAAGTCCCGCCCGGATTCATCCAGACGGCGCCCGGAGCAGCCCCGGCCGCTCCAGCCGGCGGAGGTTTTGGCGCTCCCGCCCCTGACGTCACCGTCGCTCGGGCCGGAGCCCGCGAATTCCTCGAACTCGCTGGTGTGACGTTTCCTGAGGGATCCAGCGCCAACTTCCTTCCTTCGAGCAGCAAACTGGTGGTTCGCAATACCCAGACCAATCTCGATCTGATCGATCAATTGGTTGATCTCGGTAATACGTCCGCTCCTTCCCAGATCGAAATCGAAGCCAAGTTTGTCGAAATCACCCAGAACAACCTCAAGGAACTTGGATTCGACTGGTTGCTCGGCCAGTTCGGCCTTCCGTTTGGCACGGGTGTTTACGGCGGCGGAGGCACAGCAGGTTTCGGTGGTGACATTCAAGGCACGAGCACCCAAGCGACAGGCACAACCTCATCCAGCACCAATTCGGCCTATCCCTTTCAGGCTCCGAACTCCAACGGTGTGCCTATAGGTGCTTCCAGCCTAACCTCCGGCCCGATCACCAGCGGCAACCGCTCTGGTTCCACTGCGATCAGCGTCAACGCCATCGACGGACTGCTCTTCGCCGGACCAGCAGGCCCCGCACCAGGCGTGCTTGCCCTCGCGGGTGTGTTCACCAATCCACAGTTCCAGGTCGTTCTCCGGGCACTCGATCAGAAAAAAGGCATAGATTTGCTCTCCGCACCGCGCGTTGTCACCAAAAGCGGCCAACGTGCAACGATTCAACTCGTTCGCGAATTCCGCTACCCGACCCAATTCGACCCACCCCAGATTCCCCAGTCTACCAGCGGCACGTCCTTCACACCGATCACTCCCACCACCCCAAGCGCCTTTGAGACCCGCAACATCGGCGTCGAACTCGAAGTCGACCCGACCGTTGGTCCTGACGGCTTTACAATCGAGCTGAACCTGTCACCCCGCGTTACCGAGTTTGATGGATTCATCAATTACGGCAGCCCGATCGACACCGTCGCCCGTGAGGTTTTCAGTAACACGCTGCAGGACCTTGGAGACCTTATCCTCACCGGTGGCACGACGTTCGGTGAGCCAGCCGTCGTTCGCATCTCCGATAACGTCATCAACCAGCCAATCTTCAGCGTGCGACAAGTCACGACCCAGGTCAGCGTTTACGACGGGCAGACCGTGGTTCTGGGTGGTCTCATGCGCGAAGACATCCAGAAGGTTGAAGACAAGACTCCGATCATCGGTGACATCCCGCTCGTCGGCCGCCTCTTCCGGTCGTCCGCAGACCAGCACATTAAACGCAATCTGATCATGTTCGTCACCGCAGGTCTGCTCGACCCAGCCGGCCAGCCGCTTCTGAAGGAAGTCGAGGATGATCAAATCCTCGCCGTCCCTGACGCCGAAGGCCTCGAAGATGAACTGCTACCCGGCGATCCCCTCTCCTCAATTTATTAACCGCTGCCGTTTAACTCGATGAACAAACCCCTCACTCTTAGATATTCAAGGATCGGCGTCAGCGTTGCCCTCGTCCTGGCATGTTCCCCACTGGCATCGGCCGGCACCTACGGATCAGCCGGTGGATCGGGCGGATTGTCCGACCAGGCGGATCGCGAAATCGTCCGCCGCCAGGAAGATCTCGTCGTCGCTCAGAAATTGATCGAAAATGGCGATCGCGCCATGGCGAACAAGGATTACGAGACGGCTTACACGTCGTATCTCGACGCGGTCGATCTGATCGGGTCCGGTCCCGCGACGACAACTCAGCGCTCCGGCGCTCTCGCAAAATTCAGTGACGCCAGCATGGCCTACGCCGAGGAGCTGATTTCCAATGGCCGCTACGGGGATGCCGAACGGGTCGCCAAAACTGTCCTCCTTCCGCAATACAACCCCACTTACAAGCCGGCCATCGCTCTGCTCTCACACCTGGAGCAGCCGGACTATTACAACAAAACCATCACGCCGGAATTTGCCGAAGACCGTGAAACGGTTTCACAGCTTCTCGTGGAAGCCGAGGGGTTTTATTCCCGCGGCAGCTACGATCTGGCCGTGAAACGGTACGAGCAGGTACTGAACGTTGATAAATACAATACGGCTGCGCGCATGGGCATCGAGAAAGTCGAAAACGCCCGCATGAAATATTACGGCGCTGCCTACAACGAAACGCGTAGCCGCATGCTGTGGGAAGTCCAGGAACGCTGGCAGCTGCCGGTCAAACGATTTGAAGGTGGCAAGGATACCGCCGGCGACAATAATCGGGGCACCGCGTCCCGCACCGAAGCAATCACCGCCAAGCTCAATCGGATCGTGATTCCCCGCGTCGATCTGCGGGACACTACAATTCGCGAAGCGATCGACTATCTTCGCCAGCAAAGTGTGCGGCTCGACACCCTCGAGCCCGATCAGGCCAAGAAAGGCGTGAATATCTTCCTGAAGGTTTCCGCCGGCGGCGGGTCAACGCCGGATAGCGGCAATGAAATTCTCGCCCTCCCCGGTGCCGACGCGGCACCCGGAGACGTCACCGGTCAGGTCACCGCTGAACCAACCGAGGACACACGAGTCACCCTCGCACTCGACAACGTTCCACTTTACGAAGCTCTCCGTTACGTCTCACAGCTCGCCGGATTGAAAATCAAAATTGATCCGGTCGCCGTCTCGATAGTTCCGGTCACCGAAGTGAGCACGGAACTGGTCACCAAGGAATACCGGGTTCCACCAACGTTCATTCCCACGCAGGCCGCAACGGCCGCCGCGACCCAGGAAGGATTTGGTTTTGCGACCACCGAAGCCGAAGGACCGCGCGTCGGTGCCCGGATGACCGCGAAAGAATACCTCGAATCGCAAAACGTTCCATTCCCGGAAGGCGCGAGTGCCAGTTACAATCCTGCCGGGAGCAAGCTCATCGTCCGCAACACGCAAGACGCCATCGACCTGATCGATCTCCTCGTCGACATTTCGTCCGGTGTCGCTCCGACCCAGGTCGAAATCGAGGCGAAGTTTGTCGAAATCAATCAAAACAATCTCAAGGAGCTCGGTTTCGACTGGACATTGGGAGCCTTGCAGATCGGTAGCTCACTTTACGGATCCGGCGGCTCGTTGAATCCTACAGCGAATGACTATCCGTTCGTAACGCCTGCCGGGGAAGTGATCGGCAGCTACCCGGTCACCAGCGGCAACCGCACTGGCCAGGGTGCCTCACCAAACTCGGCGGTGACGATTAACGGTCTCGATGCCTTGCTTGCCGGCATTCAATCGGGTCCCGCACCCGGTATTCTCGGACTCTCCGGCGTCTTCACCAATCCGCAGTTCCAGCTCGTCATTCGCGCGCTGGATCAAAAGAAGGGCGTTGACTTGATGACCGCTCCGAAAGTCACCACCAAGAGTGGCAACAAGGCCGTTATCAACATCGTTCGGGAATTCATCTACCCCACCGAATTCGACCCACCGCAGATCCCGCAGAGTGTCGGATCAACGGGAACAGGTGGAGCGGTCACCAGCGGCTTCACGAGCAGCGCGGTCATCACTCCGACGAGCCCCACTGCATTCGAGACACGCAACACTGGTGTCACCCTTGACGTTACGCCGGTCGTTGGACCCGATGGCTACACGATCGACCTTGAGCTCGCTCCCGAAGTTGTCGACTTCGATGGATTCATCAACTACGGCACGCCGATCCTCGGCCTGACGAGCGCCTCCCTTGGCGGTCTGATCGCTCCTCCCCGCTCCACGGTCGTCAGCCCGAATACGATCAACCAGCCCGTTTTCAGCACCCGCAAAGTCACCACCAACGTGACAGTTTGGGATGGTATGACTGTAGCCCTTGGCGGATTGATCCGGGAAGACGTGCAGAAAGTTCAAGACAAAGTGCCCTTCCTTGGAGACGTGCCGCTCGTCGGACGCCTCTTCCGCTCGGATGTGGATCAGAAGCTCAAGAAAAACCTGGTCATCTTTGTGACCGCCCGCCTGATTGACGCCGAGGGCCAGCCGTTGCGCTCGGATGCAGAGCAGGAGGAAATCGTCGAACCGCTCGGTCTTCCGAACGAACTGCCACCGCCCGTCGTTCAGTTCAAGGCCCCGTCGATGAAGTAGACCACGGTTCCACCGGGACTTTAACACTTGGCGGGACAGCGAGGCTGTCCCGCCTTTTGTTTGTCGTCACTTCGCCATCCCTGCTTTAGGCGCCACCCACCCGTTTCCTTAATTGTGCCAGTCATCGGAATCACCGGCGGTGTCGCTTCGGGCAAATCAACATTTCGCAAGCTACTGCTCGCGGAACTCGACGCCGATTTCTTCGACGTGGACGCCTGCGCCCGCGATCTCCTCGATTCGGACGATCAGATCCGGCGGGAAGTGATCGAGCGAGTCACGACCGAAGCCTACTCCCGCACGGGCGAGCCCAATCGCCCCCTTTTACGCGAAATCATTTACGGAGACGTTGCCAAAAAGAAAACGCTCGAAGCGATTCTACATCCGCGCATCCGCGATCGTTGGGTATCGGAGGCTCGTGATGCAACCGCGCACCATCGCCTTTTCGTCGTCGATATCCCGCTGCTGTTCGAAACCCGCGCAGAATCCCTCTTCGACCACGTGATCGTCGTCGCGTGCAGCTGGACGACGCAAATGGACCGGCTCACCCGCATCCGCAAACTCGATCAGGATTTGGCTTCCAAAATCATCGCCTCACAACTGAATATGTCCGACAAGATCAAGCGAGCCAGCCGGGTTGTCTGGAATGGCGCTGCGATCGACATGCTCCAACTCCAGGCCTCGCTCCTCGCGGACACCCTTCGCCGGAAGTATGACTGAAACCACGGCCGCACCAGGCACTCCCGCACCCGACCACGATCCGCTCGTTGTGTCGCTCAATTTTCTGCACACCCTCGGCCGCGCCGGCTTGCTCGCACGGGCCGAGAAGCTGACGATTCGCCTCCGTCCCGAGGCAAGCATCCACCACCTCATCCTCGATCAGGCACGTTACCACCTCGCCAACCGGGATACCGTGGAGGCCGAAGGCGTTCTCGAACTCGACAACAACCGCGGATGTCTGAGATGGGCGGAATACAATTTCCGTCCCAGCCCCGAGGATATTGCGATCTCGCCCGCGCTGATCCGCGAACACGGCCTGCAGCCGGGTCTCAAAATCAAGGTCGCGATCCGTCCCCCGCAAGACCGGGAGCATGGACTCGTGCTCGATCGTATTCTTTCCGTCGAAGGTATTCCTGTCGAATCGTGGCAGCCCGGACCGGACTTCGAAAAGCTGACGCCGCTCTTCCCGAACCAACGCATCCTGCTCGAGACCAACAGCACGGAGGAGATCGGGGCCCGGGCCATCGACCTGATCGCTCCGCTCGGCATGGGCCAGCGCGGGCTGATCGTCGCGCCACCGCGCGCCGGTAAAACCGTCCTGCTCAAGGAAATCGCACGGGCGATCAGTGCGAATCATCCCGCTGTGCACCTCATGCTCCTGCTCGTTGACGAGCGCCCGGAGGAGGTCACCGATTTTCGCCGCGATCTCGACTGCGATATTTTCAGCAGCACGTTCGACGAATCGCCCTCCCGTCACGTTCAGGTCGCCGAATTGGTCTCCGAGCGCGCCAAACGGATGGTCGAGCTCCGCAAGGATGTCGTCATTTTGCTCGATAGCATCACGCGCCTCTCTCGCGGTTATAACAATCTCCAACCTGGCAAGGGCCGCACCATGAGCGGCGGCGTCGATTCAAAAGCTCTCGCCCGGCCAAAACGCTTTTTTGGTGCCGCTCGAAACGTCGAGGAAGGTGGCAGTCTCACCATCCTCGCCACGGCCCTCGTCGAAACTCAAAGCCGCATGGACGACCTAATTTTTGAAGAATACAAGGGTACGGGCAACATGGAGGTGCATCTCGACCGCACCATCGCTGAGCAACGCGTCTTTCCGGCCATTCACATCGTCAAGTCGGCCACGCGCCGTGAAGAATTGCTCTACCATCCCGATGAATACGAACGTGTCGTCGCCCTTCGCCGCCAGCTCTCCGAGCTGCCAGCCGTGGAAGCCATGGAAATTCTTCAGCAAAATCTCATGAACACCTCGTCCAACGCCGAGCTTCTGCTCACCGGCCTGCGCGGAGTGTAATCACCACCCGTCCCCGTCCTCTCCCTCGCCCAAAAGCTCATGACACTTCGCGAAATCGCCGACCTGGTCTCCGGCTGGGTTGCCCCCGAACACGAAAATCTTGAAATCACCGGTGTCGCCTCACTTCCGGATGCGGGATCCGGTGACCTCTCCTTTTACGGCAACGCCAAATATCTACCGGCCCTTCGCGCAACCGCTGCGTCGGCAGTGCTTGTGCCGCACGGCTGCGGCGAAGAGATCCCCGCAGCCCGCGTTTGGGTCGACCAGCCGGCCGCCGCGTTTGCCGCGGTGCTGGCGCGCTTCGCTCCACCTGCTTTTGAAAACGTGCCGGGAATTCACGCCAGCGCCGTAATCGATCCCACCTCCACTATTGATCCCAGTGCCACCATTGGTGCCCTGGTGGTCATCGAAGCCCGCGCCCGGATAGGGGCTCGCACCGTGGTCGGGGCGCACAGCTACATCGGCCACGAAGCGATTCTTGGTGACGACTGCATCCTTTTCCCCCGGGTCACCGTGCGCGAGCGCTGCCGCATCGGTTCGCGCGTGCAAATTCACAGCGGTGCCGTGATTGGGGCCGATGGGTTCGGCTATGAATTCCAGGACGGTCGCCACGTGAAGATCCCGCAAACCGGCATGGTGCAGATCGACGACGACGTCGAAATTGGCGCGAACACAACCATCGATCGTGCCCGATTCGGGCGGACGTGGATTCAGCAGGGCACGAAAATCGACAACCTCGTCCAGATCGCGCACAACGTTCGCGTCGGCGCTCACACGATCATTTGCTCCCAGGTGGGTGTCTCCGGCAGCACCCGCGTCGGCAATTACGTGACACTGGCTGGCCAGGTCGGCCTGGTCGGTCACATTGAAATTGGAGACCGCGCCATCGTCGCCGCGCAAACCGGTCTCAGCCGCAACCTCAAAGGCGGCGAAATCGTCTGCGGCTCCCCCGCCCGCCCAATCCAGGATTGGAAGGAACAGGCTGCCCAGGTCAATCGGCTCGGCAAACTCTACGACCGCGTCAAAAAGCTCGAGCAACGCGTCGCCGACTGACCCGGCATTTCAACGCCGGGATCACTGCCGGTCTCACGGTTCCGCCCTGTGGCTGCTTATTCGAGCCACTCGGTGTGGAAAAATTCTCCCGCTGGCTTGTCGATGCGCTCATACGTGTGGGCACCGAAAAAATCACGCTGCGCCTGGAGCAGATTCGCGGGCAGCCGGGCCTGGCGGTAGCTGTCGTAATAGGCCAGTGATGCGCTGAAGGCTGGAGCCGCGACGCCGAAATCGATGGCCGTCGTGACCGCGTGACGCCAGTTCATTTGTGTCTTCGCGAAGATGTCCGTGAAGAACGGTGCGAGCATGAGATTTTCGAGAGCAGGATTTTCTTCGTAGGCCTCTTTGATCCGGTTAAGGAACTGCGCCCGAATGATGCAACCGCCCCGCCAGATCGTGGCGATATCGCCGAAACTGAGCGGCCAGCCGTAAAATTTCCCGGCCGTCGCGAGCAGATCGAGGCCCTGTGCGTAACTCACGATCTTGCTCGCGTAAAGCGCGTCGCGCACGGAATCGATCAACAACTGACGATCCCCGGTAAACGTTTTCGGCTCAGGCGCAGGCAAAATTTCGCTGGCGGCCACACGTTTCTCTTTCATCGAGGAAAGAATGCGCGCTTCGACGGCTGCGTTGATCGTGGAAAGAACCACCGCGTGCTCCACGGCGTTGCCGACGGTCCATTTTCCAGTCCCCTTCTGCCCCGCGCGATCCATGATCAATTCGACCAATGGCTCGCCAGTCTCCGGATCTTTTTTGGTGAAAATTTTCTCCGTGATCTCGATCAAATAGCTGTCGAGTTTGCCGCGGTTCCATTCGGCGAAAATTTGATGAAACTCATCGGCCGTCGGGTTGATCGTGCTCTTGAGAATGGCGTAGGCCTCGCAGATGAGCTGCATGTCACCATATTCGATGCCGTTGTGAATCATCTTCACGTAGTGACCGGCACCGTCCGGTCCCATGTGGCGGCAGCACGGCTCTCCGTCCACGACAGCCGCGATCTTTCGAAAAATCGGACCCACTGCAGCCCACGATTCCTGCGAGCCACCCGGCATCATCGAAGGCCCCTTGAGCGCGCCTTCTTCACCGCCCGAAACACCACAGCCGACGTAATGCAGTCCCTTTTCCTTGAGCGCCTTTTCGCGTCGCTGAGTGTCAGTCCAGAGGGAATTTCCGCCGTCGATGATGATGTCGCCCTCGTCGAGCAATGGCACGAGCTGGTCGATCACTGCGTCCACGGGCCCACCCGCCTTCACCATGATCATGGCCTTGCGAGGGCTGGCGAGCGAATCGACAAATTCTTCGAGCGTCTTCGTCGCGACGATATTTTTGCCTTTAGCCCGACCCTCGGCGAATTTTTCGGTTACGGCTGTGGTCCGGTTGTAAACGCTGACGGAGAATCCTTTGCTCTCCATGTTGAGGACGAGATTTTCTCCCATGACCGCGAGGCCGATCAGTCCGATGTCGCTTTTGCTCATTGCTTGAATAGAGGTTGAAAGATGAACTTTTCACGCTATCTGGAGTGCGCGCGGCAAGGCAATGGACTTTTGTAACGTCACCGTCACAACCTCACCGATTGCCATCCCAACGCTGGAAACCAGCGCGGGTGCCGGGGCGGTGGTGGATTTTTTGGGCGTCGTTCGGCCGACGGAAAATGAACGTCCGATCCTTGCCATTGAATACGAGCACCACCCCGTACTGGCGGAAAAAGAACTCCTCCGTATCGCCAACGAATCCGCCGACCAGTTTGCGTTGCTGACATGCACTCTGATTCACCGCGTCGGTTGGGTGGGAGCCGGTGAAGTTTCCCTTTTCCTGCGCGTCGCATCCGCCCATCGAGCCGAGGCCTTCGATGCCAGCCGGTGGATCGTCGAGCAGCTCAAGATCCGCGTGCCGATTTGGAAGCATGTGGTCGCGGCCCCCACCTCCACCTGACAAGTCTTGCGCGAGCCAAGCGGCTGGGCTTTGTTGAATCCAGCGAGCGCGCCGACCGCACCATGAATCTTCCCAACAAACTTACGGTCGGCCGCCTCTTTCTAACGGCATTTTTTGTCGCCAGCCTCACCATCACCTTTCCGTATCACCACACCGTGGCGCTGGCGCTTTTTGTGCTGGCAAGTGTGACCGATTACCTCGATGGCGAAATCGCGCGGCGCTACGCGCTGATCACCGATTTCGGCAAGCTGATGGACCCGCTGGCAGACAAAATCCTCACTGCCGCTGCGTTCATCTGCCTCACATCGTTCGGCGCCCTGCCCCCGTGGGTCGTCATCATCATCATCTCGCGTGAATTTCTCATCACCGGTCTGCGCCTGCTCGCGGGGAATAAAGGTGTTGTGCTGCCGGCTGAGCGGCTGGGCAAACACAAGACCGCGTGGCAGATCATCACCATCGTTTTTTTCCTGCTCATGCTCTCGATCCGGGAATGGATGCCCGTTCGTCCCGACTGGATGTCGCCGGCATGGACCTACGCCGGCACGGCACTTGTCACGATCATGACCGTGCTTACCGTTTATTCCGGCTTTGGATATTTTTGGAAAAATCGCGCGTTGATCAGCAGCGACTGATTGTCGGCTCCGCGCTGGAGTCGTGGCGGCAAAAAGTCACCAAACAACCAGCGTTCCGGTCAATTCGGCACGGCCGCTCCCGCGAATTCCTCGGGAAACTTCGCGAGAAAACTTTGCGTCGGCCAGGCGCAGGCTTCGCCGAATGCACACACGGTGCGACCCGCAATATTGTCAGCAACGTTTTTGAGCGTCGCCGGATCCTGCGCAGCCCCCTGTCCGGCCAGCATGCGAGTTGTCATTTTCGACATCCACAAGCTGCCTTCGCGGCACGGTGTACACTGGCCGCAGCTCTCGTGCGCGTAGAATTGATTCAAATTGTTGAGCGCCCAGACCATGCTGCGTGAGTCGTCGAGCACCATCACACCTCCGCTGCCCACCATCGTTCCAATGGCAGCGAGACTCGCGGCATCCATCACGACGTCGAGCATCTTGATCTCTTTTTCGACCATCTCGCCGTCCGGACCTTTGCTCTTGACCTTGTACACCTCGTCAGCTCGCAGGACTTTTGCCGAACTGCCCCCTGGAATGACCGCCTTGAGTTTGCGCCCGGGTTTGAGTCCCCCGCAGAGGTCAAAAATCAGCTCGCCGAGAGTGACCGCGCCGCAGGGCAGCTCGTAATAACCCGGCTTCACCACGTCGCCGCTTACGCACATCGTGCGCGTCCCGCCGTCCCCTGGCGTTCCCATCTTCGCGTATTCCTCGGGACCGAGGTTAATGATGTGTTTTACGTGGCAGAGCGTCTCGACGTTGTTGACGATCGTCGGAGACATGTAGAGGCCAAGGACCGCGGGAAAATACGGCGGTTTGATGCGAGGATACGGGCGTTTGCCTTCGAGCGATTCGAGCAGACTGGTCTCTTCACCGCAAATGTAGGCACCAGCGCCTTGATGAACGTAGATCTCGCAGTCGAACCCACTGCCGCAAATGTCGCGGCCGACAAAACCGCGCGCTTTCGCTTCCTTGATCGCGTTCCAGACGATTTTTGCGGCATGAGGAAATTCACACCGGATGTAGATGTACGCCAGGTTAACGTTGTTTGCCCACGCTGCGATCAGCAAACCCTCGACGAGCTGGTGCGGATCGTTGTGCAGGATGTAACGATCCTTGAACGTTCCAGGTTCGGACTCGTCGCCATTCACGACGATGTAATGCGGTTTGCCGTCGTCGCGCTTGATGAAGCTCCACTTCACCCCACACGGAAATCCCGCGCCCCCTCGGCCGCGCAGATTGGCGGCTTTCACCGCACCAACGACGTCCTCGGGTTTCATCCCCAGAGCCTTTTTCAGCGCCTCGTAACCACCGCTGGCGAGATAGGTGTCGATGTCGGGAGCCCAATTCGGCTGGCTGATATTTCCAAAAATGACCCGGCGCTCCTTGGCGTGCGGCTGTGGGATGAGCGATACCATGAAAGATAGATGCGGGCGTTACGCTTGCGCCGGAATGGCGGCGAAATTCTGAACCAGCGTGGGAATCTCGTCCGGCGTGACGTTTTCGTAGAGATCATCGTTGATCAAACAAACCGGCGCGGAGCCACAGCTCGCGAGGCACTCGACAAATTCCACGCTGAACTTGCCGTCATGGCTCGTCGGTGGCGCGTGGCCGAACCCGTGATGGTCCTGATCCGCATCGATGCCGGCCGCCTCACAAAATTTTTCCCGCACCTCGTACGATCCCGCCATCGCACACGCGAGCGTGCGGCAAACACGAATGATCGTGCGCCCGGCGGCTTCCCGGCGAAACCACGGATAAAACGTCACCAGTTCAAGAATGTTGATCGATTCCAATCCGAGTTTGGCCGCGATCCACTCGACTCCGCTGTCATCGATGAAGCCAAATTGCCGCTGCCAGAGGTGCAAAAGTGGCAGCGACGCACTGCGTTTGGAAACGGGATAATGAGTGATGACTTCTTCAATCTCCGCGAGCAATTCGGAGGGAATTTCGGCGGCCTGTTGGGTGGTCGGATCAGTGGTCATCAGCCTTCGGAGAACGTTACGCCATCATCCAGAAAAACGATGCCCCGTCTATGATCATTTTGTGGCGACGGCCCGGGGGCGCGAATCCGCAATTCTTCCCATTTACGCCGCCGAAAAATGGGTCCATCGTTGCGACATGAAATTCTTCGGTGCTCCCTCTTCGCTCCTCCGAAAACACGGACTGGCTCTCGCCGTCGTTCTTGGATTTCCGATCTATGCGACCATGTCGCCGTTCGGTGGAAATGGGCGGACGTGCTCACCGCTCCTTTCCGGCGTGCCGCTTTTTCCGATTGGAAGTGCTCAAGCAGCCCCGTTGGCGGCGAATTCCGAGGCGCCGGCCTGGGATTTGAAGGATCTCGCGGGCAAATCGGTCACGAGTAAGGACTTCGCCGGCAAAGTGGTGATGTTGAATTTTTGGGGGACGTGGTGCCCGCCGTGCGTCGCGGAGATTCCGGAGTTGATCGAGCTGCAGAAAACGTTTGCGGACCGTGGATTTTCGGTGGTCGGAGCGGCGTTTGAACCCAGCGGGCGTCCCATCGACGACTTCGTGAAAAAGGCTGGAATCAATTATCCGATCGTGACCGCCACGGATCAGGTGCGGGCTGACTTCGGCGGCGTGAATCTCTTCCCGACGACTTTTTTTATCGATCGTGAGGGCAAGATTGCCCGCGTCGTGACCGGCCCGATGTCTGCCGCACAGTTCGGCGAGATCATCGAACCGCTGCTTTAAGTCCGCGTTCGGCGCGACGGCGATTTACCAGGGGTCCTCGGTCGAATCATCGAAGCCGCTGCCGGAATCGGGCAGGGCGCGATTGATCGGTCGCGGGCCTTCCTGGTGACTGATCTCCCATTCCTCGTAAACCGTTTCCGGCAACTCCTTGAGGAATCGCGACGGGCGTTGGAAGGCCTCTCCGTAACCAGCGTTCAAGCGCAGTTCCGGATACGTGAGGTACAGTTCGTTTTTGCAGCGAGTGACGGCGACGTAAAAAAGCCGCCGCTCCTCTTCGAGGCCTTCGTCGGTCTCGGAGGATCGGGAACTTGGAAACATTCCGTCCGTCAGCCAGATCACAAAAACGGCATTCCACTCCAGGCCCTTTGCCTGGTGAATACTCGACAGCGTGACCTTCTCGTCTTCCGAATCCGACGCGAGGGCGTCGCTGGTTTCCACGGCACCGAGCAGCGCGAGTTGAGCGAGAAATTCTTCAGCGCTCTCAAATTGCTTGGCGTAGTTCGTCAGCGTATTCAGGTCCTCCCGGCGGGCTTCGTAGTTGGCGAATTTGTTGCGCATGTAGTCGTCGTAAAGCGCGAACAAAATGGCTTCGATCATCGGTCCGGGCGGCACGGGCTGACCGCCCGGAGCCAGATCCGCAAGCGTGAGCAAAAGCTGATCCCACGATTTTTCGGCTTTGGCCGGAACTTTGCATTTTCCCCGCAGGTCAGCGGTTGAACCACCCTCCGCAAACACCGCGGCAATCCGAATCCAGAGCGACTCCGCAGATTTCGCGCCGATGCCGGGCAGCAATTTCGCCATGCGTTTAAAGGCAACCTCGTCCCGCGGATTCACCGAAAATTTCATGAAGGCGGCGACGTCCTTGATGTGGGCCTGTTCGAAAAACCGGAGGCCGCTCGTGATGGAAAACGGGATGCCGCGCCGGGTGAATTCGAGCTGGATTTCCAGCGATTGGTAATGCGCGCGGTAAAGGACGGCGATCTCCCGCAGCTCGACGCCTTCTTCGTGCAGTTCGAGCACACGTTGTGCGACGAACGCAGCCTGCTGGTTGTTCGTCTGGAGAGGCACAACGGCGGGTTTGAGGCCCAGCGAAGCACGCACTGGCCGCAGCTCTTTGCGGAACTGGCGTTCGTTGCCAAGGATGGCGGCGTTCGCGAGCTCGAGCACCTCGGGCAGACTGCGGTAGTTCGTTTCGATTTTGTGAACGACCGCGTCCGGGTGGTGTTTCGGAAATTGCAGGATGTTTTCGAAATTTGCGCCGCGCCACGAATAGATCGACTGCGCGTCGTCGCCGACGACCATGATGTTTCCGTGCCTCCGTGCGACGACATCGACTAACGCGGCCTGGAGCCGGTTCGTGTCCTGGTATTCATCGACGAGCACGTGCTGAAACTGCCGCTGATATTGCGCGGCGATATCTTCGCACGTGGTGAACAACTCCAGCGTTTTCGAAAGCAGATCGTCGAAATCCATACAGTTCGCCTCTTTTTTGCGGCCTTCGTACATGATGGAAATCCGCTCGATCTGTTCCGCCAGCGGCAGGAAATACGGGTAACGTTCGCCGAGCACCTGCGGGATGAGCTGTCCGCAATTCACCGCCAATCCGAATATTTCCGCCAGCACACCGCCCTTCGGAAATCGCCGATCCGTCGTGCGCATGCCCTCCCGCACGACGACCGCTTCGATCAAATCCTCCTGGTCTTCGCGGTCCATGATCGAAAACGCCGGGCGAAATCCGATGCGCTCAGCATGGCGGCGCAGGATGCGATTTCCGATCGAGTGAAACGTCCCACCCCAGATGCCCTCCGCGCCGCTAGGCAGGAGATTCGCCACGCGTTCGAGCATCTCGCGGGCGGCTTTGTTCGTGAACGTGAGCAGGAGGATGCCCGAGGCGGGAATTCCCTGCTCGAGCAGCCACGCGACGCGGAACGTGAGGGTGCGGGTTTTTCCGCTGCCCGCCCCGGCAATGACCAGGGCCGCACCGGGCGGGCTGGTAACCGCGGCAAACTGCTGATCGTTCAACTCAGCCGCGTAATCAATCGTGCTGGCCGCGGGAACCGGCGCATGAATCGTGTATTGGCGCGCCACGCGAGACTACCGGCTCGCGCCGGCCGCGAATTCGTTGCGATTGACCCCGAGCCCGTACTCGAGCAACGACGCGGCATCGTTCCAAACGTTGGCTTTATTGCTCAACAAAACGACCGCGATCATGTCGCGGCCGCCGTAGGAACCGCTTGCGATCAGGCAGTGACCGGAAAGAATTGTGTAACCCGTTTTCATGCCGTTGCAGAAGGAATACGTGCGCAGCACGCGGTTGGTATTCGTGAGCACGGACTTCCGGCCGCTGGCGTGCTCGAACTCGTAGGTTTTGAGACTCATGATCTCGCGGAGTGCCGGGTTGCGGTACGCGGCGCGGGCAACGCACGCCATGTCGCGCGCCGTCGAGTGCTGTCGGGGATTGGGAAGCCCGTTGGGATTCACAAAATTGGAATCCGTCGCCCCAAGCTGGCGCGCCTCGGCGTTCATTTTTTCGGCAAATGCTTCGACGCTGCCGGCATTATCGCGAGCCAGCGCGAGTGCGATGTCGTTGGCGCTGCGAATCAGCAGACCGGCCAGGAGGTCCGTGCGGGCGTATTTTTCGCCCTCCTTGAGGTAAAGTTTGGTCGGCTCACACTCCGTGTCGGATTTTTCGATGGTTACCTCCCCGGAAAGATCACTCGTCTTCGCCACAATAAGGGCCGTCAGCAGCTTCTGCGTGCTGGCAACCGGCGTGCGCTGGGTGTCGTTTTTTTTGAAAAGCACCTCCCCGGTATTCGCATCAAACAGGATTGCCGCCTTGCCATGGATTTCCGGGCGTGCGTCCGCGGACAAGACGGTCGCGGCGAACGCTGCCACGAGAAATATCCGCAATAAGCCGGTCATCGCGCGATGCAGATTCCGCCGATCCGGGGAGCAACTGTACCCGACAGCTTCGGGCGTCCTGAAAGTTCGTTCGTTCAACTCGCAAACCGATACGTGCCCTCGGAGCATTTCGCAAGGTATCAACCCGAACGAAAACCTCCGCGTCGCGCTATCGGAATCAAAAAACCGCACGTTCGCTTCACCTCGCCGGGCCGCCGTCTTTCAGGTTCTTTTCAATGACGGGATCCTTGGGTGCGCCGAGTTCGACGGAACGGAAATAATGTCGCCGAGCGAGTTCGAAGGACGGCGGCACCCGCTGAAGGTAAAGCACCGCGAGGTTGTAATGTGCGTCGCGGTATTCGGGATCGAGGCTGACGGCGCGGCGCAATTCGGATTCGGCGCCATCCCGCCAGCCTTTGGCGCCAAGGACCGCGCCGAGGTAATTGTGAGCACGGGCGTTCTGAGGGTCGTAAAGCACGGCCTGAGTGAGGGCAGCGAGCGCGGCGTCGAATTTTTGCTGCTCGTAATAAAGGATGCCTAGCGTGAGCCAGGCGGGAGCGTTTTCGAACCGGATCCGCACGGCGCGTTTGAGCAGTGTCTCAGCCTCCTCGATGTTCCCCGAGCGAAATTCGACCACTCCAAGATTGACGATGCCGACCAGGTTTTCAGGGGCGAGTTCGATCACCCGCCGATAAGCGGCGCGCGCGGTGTCGAAGTCTCCTCTTGCAAACGCCGCGTTGCCCTCGGCAGCGGCTGTGCGCGCCACTTCCGGAACGAACGTCGTGGGATCCGTTGGCTTGGATTCCTGCGCGAAAAGACTCCCTCCCACCGTCAACGCGGTGATCAGCACAGCGGCAAAAATCTTCATTGGCCAAGCTCGGCTGAACGTTCCGCCGCCGCCGCGATTGCTTCGACGAACGCCGAACGGACCGCCGTCGCCTCGAGCACCGCCAGCGCGGCCGCCGTCGTTCCCCCGGGGCTCGTGACGGCTTCGCG
>JBGTDR010000140.1:0-4695 GCA_041748215.1 Chthoniobacterales bacterium | reverse complement strand
GGCGCCAACTTCGCGGCGTTCGGATTCGGCGGAGAAACCGGCGGGTCGATCCGAAATCCTTCGGATCGCGCGGGTGTCGTCGGTTACAAGACGGGCGTTGGCACCATTCCCATCGGCGGAATTCTCGCACTCGTCCCGGATCGCGACGTGATCGGACCGATGACGCGTTACGCCGAGGACAATGCGAAGGTCATGGATGTATCAGCATTCGATGACCCGACCGATATCTGGGCGACCGTTGATTACACCCCGGGTCGTCCCAAGGCGTCCAACTTCCTCGCCAAGGCGGAAAGCGCGTCGCTGGCAGGTAAGCGGATCGGCGTGATCGGAACATATCTCGGACAGTTCCTGCCGAGCCCATCGCCGACACCCATCGCGGTTCCCGGCATCGTGACGAATACCGGCAGCAGCGGCAACACGACGGGCCGAACGACCAACACGGCCGAGACGCTCGCATTGTTCAATCGAGCAACAGCGGATCTCGAAGCACTGGGCGCGGAAATCGTCACGGTGTTCCTGCCACCCAACGTCGATACGGCGGTCAACGTCGGCGAGGGCCTGCCGAATCGCGCCCTTACGGTCAACCCGGCCAGCACCAACAGTCAGGCGTTTGCCCATTACAACTATCTGACAGGAGATTTCGCCGACGATAACGATCCGGTCGTTCGTCTCCAGCAGGCAGGCCGTGCGACGGGATTGGTGACTGCGGTTGCGAACCAGACGTTCGTCCGATTCACGGATCCGGAGGGAGTCACGCACTTCCAGGCCCAGGCGATCATCAATCAGCGCTTTGAAGCCTGGATGGACGAAAACGATCTCGACGTGCTCATCTGGCCGACTCACGCGAGCAAAACGCGGACGGGTGGCTCGGTGGCGGGCCGAAATCTGCTTAATGACCTCGGCCTGCCGGGTGTCACGGTGCCCATCGGCATCCTGCCCTCGACCGGCGAGCCGCTCACCATGGTCTTCAGCGGTCGTTATCGCGGGGATGCCGACATCCTTGCGCTCGGCGCAGCTTACGAAAAAGCGACCAATCATCGTATCCCGTCCCCGCTGGCTCCAGCGCTCGAAGGCGAGACCATTGTTTATGATGTTCCGTCCGGCCTTGGATCGGCTGACGCGGGAACGTCCGCGGTCACCGCAAAATCCGACGTGCTCGGACCGGTGGTCTCGGTGGGTGGCAAACTCAAGGTCTCCGGCAGTTCGCTGACGGTGAGCGGAGTGGCTGCGGATTCCAGCGAACTCGCATCGATCAAGGTCTACGTGAACGGGAAAAAAATCCCGGCTAAGCTCGCGAAGAAATGGACGGCTTCGCTCTCCGTCGCCCAGCTCAAAAAGCTGCTCAAAACGAAGGACAAAACCGTGGAAATCACCGTCCTCGCAAAGGACACCGCGGGCAACGCATCGGCCACTCGTAAGGTGGTCAAAGTCGGAGCCCTGCTGAAAAGCCTCTAATGAACAGCCAATTCTAAGGGAATGGGTCCAGGCGGGCTCCTCGCAAGGGGAGCCCGCCTCTTCCGTTTCCGGTGGCCCAAATATTGCAGTTCACCGCGATACCGCAAATCATGCCGATTTTTTCAAACTCCTCCGAATCCCGGGCGCTCTGGATCACCAGTGCTGCCGTTTTTTTTCTCGTAATCATCGTTGCCGTCGTCGTGATGCTGCGACCCGGATCCACGAAATCAGATGACGTTCGTGCGACCGCCGACAACGCCGCCGCGTCAACGCCCCCCATTTCTTCGCTGCCGTCCGATCCCGAGTGGGAGCGACTCATTGCGGATGCCGCCGCGTCCGACCTCGCCCATTTGATGAGAAAGGCCCTCGCGATCAGCGACCCGGCCGAGCGGGAGCGGGTGGTCGCGGCCCTTGTGACGCGTTGGATCAACACCGACATCGGCGGATTTCTGACTTTCGTCGACGAAGCCGAGGTTGATCAGGACGGAGGGGAAAAAATCTGGAGCGTATTGTGTCCCGCCCTCGCAGCAATCCTGCCCGATCTCGACGAGAGCGCGTCCGGCGATCCGCGTCTGCGCGAAGTCGTGCGGCGATTGATCGAATTCTACGCACGCACCGATCCGGGTCAGGCCCTGGCGTGGGCACGCGAATGGTTGCTGGGAGACGCGCGCGAATCCGCGCTGGCTGTCGTCGCCGGCGAACTCGCCCAAACGGCACCCACGCAGGCGATCGCGTTGCTCGATGAGGTGGAAAATCCCGCCCGGCGCGTGGACACGATCAATGGCATCGGAGCCGCGCTCGGAGCGAACGATCCCGACCGCGGTGTCGAATGGGCGTCGTCGCTCGAAAACGTCGGCGAGCGCCCTTACGCGATGGCCGGTGTGCTGGCCGCAATGGCCGCCGTCGTTCCCGAAAAAGCCGCCACCGCATCAGACGAATTTGTTCAGCGACTCGCGGAGGAACACGAAGCGCAGCTCGCTGCGGACCGTGAGGCGGGGATTTCGTCGATTCCGGAAGGCAGCGAGAACGACCCCGCGAACGTCGAGTTATTGCCTCCGACCGTGAATCCCCAGCTTTTCCTGCTTGCGGACGCGAACATGGCGATCGCCGAGGAATGGGCCGCACGGGATCCGTCGAGAGCACTTGGCTGGGTAGCGGCCATGCCGGAAAACGAAATGAAAGAAGATGTGCTGCAGAGCGCTCTAGCGGGTTGGAGCCAACAGGCACCGGAAGCCGCGTTCGACTATTACCGTTCGCAACGCGTAGAGAATGCCGCGGCGGCGGAAACGATTTTCGAAACGTGGGCTGTGAACGATCCCGACGCTGCCGCCAGTCGCGTGAATCAACTCGAGTCGGCGACCGAGCGGGCGAGTGCGATCAGCGGAGTCGTGCGCGGCTGGACCGCGCGGGAAGGCGGTGTGGAGGCTGCCACCGCGTGGGTGGATCGTTTGCCGCCGGGCATCGAGCGTGATTACGCAAATGCCCTGCTCATCGACACGGTCAGTCTCGATGCTCCGGAAGTGGCGTGGCAGCGCGCGCAGGGAATTCAAAATGCCGGCAAACGTCAGGAGGCTCTGCGCACGTCGTTCGCCAGTCTCGTCGAAAGCAATCCCGACGCCGCCGTCCAGGCGCTCACCCACACGAATTTGCCCGCGGACGAGGTGCGCACTCTGGATGGCATGTTGCGCGCGGCCACCGGACGCTCGACCAATTGACGTCATGCATCCCATCGCGCTCACCCTCGGAATCGTCATGCTCACCCTGGCGCGATTGTCGGCGGCCGACGCAGTTGCCGTGAAAGATTTGCCTCCTCTCGTCGTCGAGGCGCTGCGCAAGGCCCTGCCAGCCGGGAAGCCGCTTTCGGCCACCAGCGAAGCACTCAACGATTACGTGCATTACGTGGTTCGGGTCTCCGACGGCGAAATGCTCCGCGATGTGCGTCTCAACGAAAATGGTCAGATCGAAAGCATGCGGGAGGTGCGCGAATGATCGCCCGCGCACTGGCGATTGCGGCCATCCTGATCGCGGTATTGCCATCCTCCCGTGCCGCCACGCTCGTCACAAATTTCCCGTGGGGCACGGCGACCATTTTCGACAGTGGTCCGCTCGCGTCCGTCCTGTCCGTTCGCGCGCAACTCGGTAGCGATGACGAATCGGAATCCCTCGTTTTCGCGACCGCGCAGACCTCACCTGCGGTCCTCGAAACCGCGCTTGGCTCCGGCGCTTCGGCGCTTTCGGTTCGCAGCGAGCTCGGGGTTTCTGAGAGCAACGACTCCGGGATGCTGTTCTCCGGATCGGCGATCACGCTGGCACCCTCCGGTCCCGGTCTGGGCACCGCGGAGGTGCGGGTATTTTTGCTCATCGCGCTCGATGCGCCGGCGGTGATCCAGGTCCTCGACCTCGCCAGTGCCATCGCTGGACCCGGCCTCGCGGCGGAGGCATTTTCGCTGGACGTTTCCCCGAGCGACGCCGCGGGCACTGTCACCGGATCACCGCTTTTGACCTTCAGCGGCGCGTACGCTCCCGGTGCGGGAGGCTTTATCGTTGGCGAAACGCCGGGATTTTATCGGCTCGATTTGCGAGCCACGGCCGGTCCGGCCACGAACGCGCGCACGGACTTCTTTTTTCGGTTCGATCTTGCGAGCATCGACACGGTCCCGGAGCCGGGCGTCGCCGTCCTCGCGGGAGCCGGGATTGCTGTTATCATGGGCCATCGCTGGCTGCGCGGGAGAAAGAAACGTCTTGCTAGTTCCTGCGATTCTGGTCTGGTTGGCCCTGCAGTGTAAGAGCCCCTTTGGGCGTAGGTAGATAGCTAGTAGTGTTTTGGTTGGCGGTGAAAACTGTCGGCTCCTGTGGCGAATCGAATTCCGAAAATTGGAAACCGCGGCAGAGACTCGAAACGCAACAACCCAATAAAACCTATGGCTAACAAACTCTACGTCGGAAATCTTTCCTTCGACACCACCGAGAGCGATCTCCAGGACCTTTTCGCCGGCGCAGGCAGCGTCAAAGAAGCGGCTCTTGTCACCGACAAATTCACCGGCAATTCCCGCGGCTTCGCGTTCGTCACCATGGCGACCGACGAGGAAGCGCAAAAAGCTGTCAGCCAGTTTAACGGCAAGGATTTCATGGGCCGCGACCTCACGGTCAACGAAGCCCGTCCTCGTGAAGACTTCGGCGGCGGTGGCGGCGGCGGCGGCGGAGCTCGCAAAAAGAGCTTCGGTGGTGATCGCGGCGGCA